>JBBQJY010000005.1:0-45372 GCA_038326365.1 Candidatus Curtissbacteria bacterium
AAAAAACTACCCTCATCGCGTTCCAAGTGGTAAAACAAATAAACTACCTCACTGTCACAATAAACACCTAGTGCCCGATGTTTGCTTTTTTTGATCAGTTGACTATCCATTTTTTGTATTTTTGCTAAAAAACCGTACCAAGAATATACGCCAAAGATAATCAGCAAAACTGGCTCTCATTTCATTATAGGCACAATTCATATTTGAATGTTATATCAAATTATTAACTTTGATATTTCACACAAATCTGCTTTAAACAAATGCTAAGTTAATAGATTAAATTGCTACCATAGTCAAAGTCCCGCAGCTCTGATTAGCCTCGTTGCAATAAGAGTTATCGGTAACTATAATCTGTTCCCCATGGATCAAAAAAGACAGCTAATGCAGTTAACACCTAGAGAGAGGGTGGCTGCTGTGCTTGCAATTTTACAACCGATTACTGGTGAACCGATGCCAAGGGAAGTATTATTTCAATATGCGAGAGTTCAAATTACAAGAGCAAACAAGGAGACAAAAAATAAAATTAATGATCTCCTTAGACCTCTTTTTGTAATCACTAAGGGTCGAAGCGAGTGTTATGTAATGCCAGATGAAGCAAGGTTAGTAACAATTAAACAACTTAATGTCGATGAAAGATCTATTAAAAAAGACGTAGCTGCCGAAATGGTCCAGCAGTGGGATGAATTCATGAGCAGAATGCCTTTTCCTCTTCCAAAGAACAGGAAACTATAAAATAACTGAAATTCAGGGTTCTAACGTGGTCTAAATCCCGCAGCTTAAAATCAGCTTGATTTAAATATTAAACCACATTGTTATGGGGTTCTTATCAAAGAGGGCTATCCAAATGTAAAAGCAAATGCTTCGACACCTGGGTTTTGGAACTCTAACTTGAGAATATGATTATCTGCTTTATCTTTAAGATCAACGATGTTGTAAAGTCTGTCGGTGTCGACAGTGATTATGCCATTTTGGACGTCTTTGCCTGCAATTGTGGCATCGATAACTTTGCCATCGAGAAATACTTTTACTTTAGCTGCTGGGTTACTTCCAGGGCGGAGCACTAAATACACTTTGCTTGATGTGAAGTTATAGTCTATAACTGCATTTTTTCCTGCAACTGCCTGCTCATCTGTTATATTCCACTCTCCACCAAAGGAAAAGTGGTTCCTCTCTACCTGGGGATCTAACTGAAACGTCTGAGTCCCATTACCTGCTCTTCCAACTTGAGTGAGATACTGCATTCGTTTTGAGCCAAGATAGGTCTCTGGTGAATTTTGGGTTTTTGGCGTTTGATCAGGCATATTGTCGATAGCCCCATCCACTTGTTTCCCGGCTTCCTTGAGAAGTGCTTGAATGGCTTGTTCAGTCTCGTCATATTTTCCTTCACCAAAATGGGTTCTTCGAATAACTCCATTGGCGTCTATTAAGTATTCGGCTGGCCAAAATTGGTTGTTAAAGTTATTCCAAGTGGCAAAGGCATTGTCTTGAGGTACAGGATAGTGGATGTTGTATTGCTTGATAGCATTTTGCACATTCTTAGTATCTTTTTCAAACTCAAACTCCGGAGTGTGAACTCCAATAACTATAAATCCCTGATCTTTGTATTTGTCATACCAACCCGTTACGTGAGGGAGTGTACGAATGCAGTTAATACAGGTATAAGTCCAGAAATCGACGAGCACGACTTTCCCTTTTAATTCCTTTATTGTTAAAGGCTGATTCGTATTTAGCCATTTGGTTATACATATAAATTCCGGAGCAGTGGTATTTTCATTAAACAGACTGTTTTTACCTGAATTTGATGAGGAAGTTGTTTTATTACCTTTCAGCGCATCAAGTTGAGTTTTAACAGCACTATTACTTTCAAGCTTTGTAATAAAGCTTGAATAGGAAGGAAAAATATCTAAAAGCTTGGCTTGGAGCACCTTATCATAATTTGTAGCTATGCTTAATGCAGTTAAAATCATTATGACTCCAAATACCTGCTGGATACGACCGGTGTATTTGGATAGAAACCTGCTTTTGGTAAAAAGAGTGCTTCCCGCTGTTGCAAAAATAAAAAGCGGTATGCCTACACCCAAGATATAAGTAAGGGTTATTAAAATTACATTAAGACTAACTGCTTGTGTAGCGGCAAGAGTGGCAATAGTAGCCAAAATAGGTCCGGCACAAGGCGTCCAGACAACACCAAGGGCAAGACCTGTAATGAAGCCCGCCTGAAAACCCGTCGATTGTGTTTGGTTTCCCACATTTAATTTTCCACTTAGCCGGCTTACATATGTTTCAAGCATCCCAGAAAGTTTTGGAATAATTAGTGCAAGTCCTAAAAATCCAATAACCACCACAGCTACATAACGCAAAACATTTGGATCAAAGGGGATAATCCTAACAATATAGGAGATGGTGAGTGTTAAAATGCCAAAGCTGAGCATAATGCCGAGAGTTATACCAAGAGGTTTTCTATGGCCGCCTGTGGTTGTTGAGGAAAGAATAATCGGCAAGAGTGGCCAGATACAGGGCGCAAATATCGTAACAAGTCCTGATATAAAAGCAAAAATTAACAATATCCCCATACTTATAAAAGCTTCCCAAACTCTTTGGCAAACATCTCCTTATCCCAGCTATCACCACTTTTCAACGCAACTTTTCCATCTTTGAGAATTACTTTTGTATGCTGATAGGGAACATCAAATTGCTTTGCGAGTGCTTTTTCATCGTTATCCGTGTCGCTATCGTTGAAGTTAACTCGAAAACCTACTACTTTGTCTGATGTTAGATTATCAAAACCAGCTTTCAACTCTGGAGCTTCAGCACGACATATTGGGCACCAGTTAGCATAAAAGTCTAAAAAGACTATTTTTCCTGAAGCTTGTGCTTTGTCATAGTCAGCTTTGTTGAAAATAACATAAGGGGAAGTTGTCCCTGCTAATACTTTTCCACTAAATCCCTCAACCATCTTCCCTTCTTCGGAACTCACTTGCCCAGTAGGATTATTGGAGCCGTTGTTGGAAGTAGATTTTTGATTAGAAAAAAAGATAACACCAACTGTCACTATAATAAATACAATACTTGCTCCCAATATATTTTTGATCGAAAAAAAACTTTGTTTGTTTGATGCGGAACTTTTGTCGTTCATATATTTGATCCTACTTTAAATAAAGTACATATGTCAAGTAGACTTTACATCAACTTGCAAGTAGTTTTCTTTTTTTTTAAAAAGTATTTGAATTGCTTGTTCTCAATAAAAACGGGTGACTTTAATTGGGCTTGGACTTGTGTAATAGATTTACTACGAGAGTTTTGGAAACGTTGAGATATTAGAGAGGGAGTAATCGTTTTCTTTTAATTATTAGTACAAACAAGAAAAGCGCTAATTCCAACTCCAGAAAAACAATTAGAATATATGTCACTTTCATGCAGTGGTTTCCAGCGATTTAAGGGGTACTGGAAACTTTCCAGTCCCCTTAAAAACGATAATTACTTAGCCAGTCCTTCTAAGATGTGTTTTTCTGGCTTTTGATCATCAACCTTTTCCGAGGTTATGACGACCATGTCATATCCTTCATACAAATTATCTGAAGAAAACGAGACTTCCCAGCTTCCATCTTTTTGTTTGGTCAGTTTACCGGTGTCAACAAACTTGGGTGGATTTGCTCCCTTTACAGTTAACCAACCCTCATAAAATGTTCCAGTTGTTGGGTCAGTAAGATTACCTCCTGCCGTAAAATACAGTTTTGCGCCTTTTCTCAATATGAACGCTTTTCCTGTTCCGGTCCCTCCACTGATATCAGACAAAGTTGCTTTTTTGCTTGATGTGTCCTGCATTGCCATCATCATGATCTCTTCATTTTTCTTCATCATGGCATCTTCGCCCTTACCAGTATCTTTGTCCTTCATCATCGCAGCGTAATCTTTCGCCTTCATCATCGCTGCGTCTTCGTCTTTTTTCATCATCATAGCCTTATCAGCAGCCATTTTTGTTTGCTCTGTTTTTTTATTGGCAATAAAAATGCCTCCAATAATAATAATTAAGACAACGACAATTGCGATTATAATTCCTTTATTCATATCCTATTCACCTCCAATTCTTGCCTTCCATATTTCCCGGAAGGAGATCTAAAAAGTAGGGCTTTACATATTTGTATGCCCTGCTTCTTCATTCATCTCATCTTCTACCATTCCTTCTTCAAACATTTTTCATTCCTGCTTACTCCTCCGGGGGAAGTATACTTTTGTGATGTTCCATGCTGTGTTGTTTGCCCATTGGTATTAATTTGCGCTTCGCGTCATCCTTGTACTCCGCTACTATGGTCATTACTGCCCCATAAGTGGCGCAGTTCATTGAAAATTTATATTTTGTCTTCAATCCTTTTTGTTAATATTTTTTTTGACCATATAAAAATCCAACTATCTTGGCAATGATCATTCCTACAAGCGCGAATATTAGCCACGGATCAGTCACGTGGCGAAGCTCTTGCATGATAATTCCTATAACAAGTATGGTGCTGCCCGTCAGAAACGCAAGACGACCTGCGTACATGCCATGGAAACCCTCCCGCTCGTCTTTTGGCTTTTCACGCCAGATAACCGCGGTAAAAATTCCGAATAAGGCAATAAGAAAAATAATCAGCATCATGACAAAAGGTGACGGCATGAGAAAATCAAGCGGATTTAGAAAAAGCACCAGGAGAATAACAAGAATAACAGAGAGTGTGAGTTCGTTAAAAATAAGATTATTTTTCATAAATGAAAACATTTTCAACTGATTTTTTAAAAAAGTGTGCGATTTTCATAGCTAGTAGAACCGATGGCGTATAGTTGCCCTTTTCAATTGCAATTATTGTTTGTCGGGTAACCCCAAGCGCTTTTGCCAGCTCTTCCTGGGTAATTTTAGGCTCTTTTCGCAACTCAAAAACTTTATTCGTAATATGTTCACTCATATTTTTTCCAATGTTAAGTTGGTTTGACATTATTCTAGGTAGGAGTAAGACATTTGTCAAGTATGCTTTACATTGCGAATCTGATCTTCATGCAAAAACAAATCAGAAACCCAAAATTTTACATCATTTACGCAAAATTTAAGGTTATAATTTTGTATAAGTCCCGTAGCTCGAGTTAGTCATGAATTTGATATACTTCCAACAGTGGAAAGAACAGGGTTATTTGACAAATTTCCCAGACCTTGTAAACATTGTTTCGGTTTTTTTCGTCCAGTAATTTCAGATGGGGCACCAAGGGAAATAAAGGAATTGAAAGCTTCTTGCGATGATTGCAAGCTAGATTTATTAGGTGAGGAAATAATGCTAAGAAACGAGGAAGAAGGTATTGCCTTGGAAGAACGTGGCTTGCTCTTTGTTACTTCCCGAAATATTGATCGGGAACATTTGGCAGTAAGAATTAGACATTCTAACGGAAATCTATCAAAAATGCTTCTTGCTGATAAAGAAATGGTTGAATCTCGCCCGATTGGTGATGGGTTTCAAACATACGTCAGGGTGAAATTAGTTGATGAGATTGATGATATTGCAATAGTGTGTATACCTAATCGTATAACTGAATCAGGACATGCGATTATTTGTATTGAGGCAAAAAGACTGCTGTTGATCGGTGAACATCCAAATGTTTCTTCTTAAATTATATTTACAATGGAAGGTTCCAACATGGCACAAGTCCCGCGGTTAAATACCTCGTATACAGTGACTGTTTATTATATTTGGGGCTAGAAAACTACATTTTCATGCCAAGAGATGAGACGATCTCTCGTTTCTTTTTTTGATCAACAAATTACTTGCTGTCATCCTGAAATTCCCATCCGCACCATTATCTTCCGTTTTTGACGTGTTTGCAGTAACCTTGCTTGGAACAGATTGCTTCGATAAAACATCATCATTGGTTTCGTCGGCTACTTAACAATCACAAAAAAAGACATAACGACTATAAGTACCAAATAAGCAATTGGCTCTTACCCAAGACTTATACCCTCAAATTTAAAAGCCCTGAAGCTAGAATTAACGGGAGGTAAAGTACTAGTAGACATGAGAGCAGACAAGAAAGCCGATTTGTTGAGGACAATTGCTTATTTATAAGAATTCATGAGGAATAGTTGTACTCTTAAAATCTCAACAATATGGTGGCCACTTTGACAAAACTCTTATACGCGCAATTTGTACGCTATTTTTAGTAAACTGTTAAAAGCTACCAAAAGCAAAAATAAACTAGCAGAGATTCGTAGAAAAGAATCGTTTCAGTATATCGCCATTAAATGGCAAGAAATGTACAACCTATACAAAAATTCCGTCATAGTTATCCGACGCCAGCTCTGAATTAGCTTCAATTTGATATAATTCCCAAATGCCAAAAGATATTCAGTGCGTTAGTAATTTGCCAGTAGAGGCATTTTTTGCTCTCACACAGGAACAAATAATTGATGGTATCCCTACCTCAGCTAATCCGTGGCAGGAACTCTGGAAAGATCTTGGACTCCCTGATGACCCGACTGGTTTGCGAATGCTAGACGTAGGTGGTGGAGCTTCGGACCTAACCGCAGAGCTTTTGGAAAGAGGTGCAGATGCATTTGCAATTGATCCTCGATACAAAAGCAAATGGTTGGTTGATCGATCGGCAAAAAATTTCTTTAATGCGGTACGCCAGAGAGATCCAGTTAAAAGAAGCTATTTGGATGAGAATTTTGCAACTCTTAAAAGAATGTTGTGCTCAATGGAGTCACATCCCGATAGGTATCTTGCTGGGCTTTCTACGGATATTCCTTTTGAATCAGACTCCTTTGATCTAGTATTTTCCTCAGACTGTATAACTGTGCAATTAGATTTAAACTACGATTTACTTTCTCAATCTGTCAGTGAATGTTTAAGGGTAGTGAAACCAGGCGGAGAGGTAAGGATTGCTCCGATTGGTTTCATTTCGCCAGGTTTACCCAGTGAAGTATCGGCACGCAAAATAAGCAATCAATCGCGTGTAGTCAATGAGCTAGATAAAAATATCAACGCATTAGCAGAACCTTTAGATGATAGCTCATTTAGACTCATTTTGAAAAAACCCATTAAATAGCTTACAACATGGTCCCAGTCCTGGATCAAAATTATTAGGGTTAGTTTAGTAAGAAGAGTGGAGCTGTCTCTATTTTTTATTTGGTCAGTTTCAGCGTTTATAAAATCTGCAACCCTTGCGTTGTTAGCTTTAGTTTTGATTGTTCCTAACCTATTTATTTTGTCAAATTGGGGATGAAATAATCGTCGAGATGAAGTAGGATGAAGCCATTCAGGACTTTCGAAAAGTTACTGCCCACGTTTTTTTTAACTCTGTGACGGGAAATAAATGGATTTCGTTGGGTATTGCCGGGCTAATCGCTACTTTTTTAATAGGCGGATTTTTTATTTGGAAAAAATCATTAAATAAGATCAATGACAAACCAACTTCTGTAGCAGAATTAGAAACCCCAACAGCAAGTGCTTCTGTCACATTAGCTAACCTGTCCCCTACTCCATCGTCACCTCCAAAGCCTACCTCTTCTCCGATTTCTAGCTCGCTTGCCCAATCTTCATTCAAATTGATTTTTGGTATCGGGTCGCAAGCAGGGCCAGCCATGGATTTTAGGCTTGTGCGTGAAGCGCCTGTTCATATGTTGACGAGTTGGTATAACGGCCCAAGCGACCTGGTGTGGATGCGTGTTCAACAAAACGACTTAATTCCTCGCCTTTATCAAAAAAAATATGTGGTTCATTTAATTACCTGGACAGATTTGCCAGAAAAAGATATACAGACTCCCTATGGACCGGCATGTGGCAGGCCTTACCCGGTTTCTACGCAAGTTGTTGATGATATGAAACAGTTGGCGCAAATTTACAACGGGAAAGGCCCCATGTACGTGACGCTTTTTACTGAATTTCAAACATATACATGTACAGATAATAATTGGATAGGAAACGAAAATTATTGGAAAACCCTAAAAGATAACTTTAGAAAAATAAAAGATGTTTTTCATCAGAATGCGCCGCAGTCGAAAGTGGCAATTTCTTGGGGTAGTTGGCAAAGCCGATATGACGACAAAGAAAAGCAAGGCGGCCGTTCACTGTTTCCCTATTTTGCAGATATCCTAAAAGAGTCGGACTTTACCGCTTTTCAGGCCATGAAATCGGACTCGAATGTTCAGGATATACTTGATATGACTAGAATTTTAGGTTCATATCGCAGGCCTGTGATGCTGGCCCATTATAAACCTTCAAGTGGCTCGCACGCAGTGTTTGACGACGACATGCGTAAATTATTTACTGATGATGTAATTGGGCAGCTAACAAGCAACGGTTTGTTCGCTATAAGTTTTATGGACAATGAGCTGATCAGTAGTTCGGAAAGCTCTTACCAGCTTGTAAAATCGGGTATTGTGAAATATGGAAAATAATAAGCGCGAGTTTTGTTTCGTTTTGGTGCTGAAGTAAAAGACCCTGAACCTGACCCAGAGGCTTTTTTGTTGCCTGCACATAAGGTAGGCGTCCGACTGAATGCGTTGCTGTTAAGGTAACCGCTTAAGACCGATTGTGTTTCCGTTTGTATCTTTTGTTTTTTTTGCACATGAGCGGCAACAAGACTATTTATGGGTCTATAATGTCTTCTGCCAAAACTATAATATGGCTTTTTTTGTTTATCTTGTTGAGTGTTCTGATCAGACATATTACGTAGGCTGCACAAATAACTTAGAGAGGCGTATTAGGCAGCATAACCAGTCTAAACAAGGGGCACACTACACGAAAATCAGGAGACCGGTCGTATTAAAACATATTGAAAAATTTGAAACGTTGTCTTTGGCTAGGCGTCGGGAGGCTGAGATAAAAACGTGGAATAGAGAAGATAAGGCAAAGCTTTTTTTACCGGGATAAGGTTAAAATACTTGCATGAAAGATGAGTTACTGACTATACCCGGTGTAGATAAAAGTATTTCAAAGGATTTGGAAGACATTGGTATTTATAAAGTTTCAGACCTTAAAGACAAAGGCCCAGAAGAAATGTATCTGAGTTCTAATATGGCAAAAGGTTTTGTGCAGGACAAGTGTCTGCTGTACACCTTTCGATGTGCTGTTTATTTTGCCTCGCACAAAGAGCACGACCCACATCTTCTTAAGTGGTGGAATTGGAAAGGCAAATTACTGTCTTTATAAGCGAATTCTCAGACTAGATTGATTATATTGTTTTTGAAAGGAGGTGATAAGTATTAGTATACAAAGATTTGGTAAGCGTTGGATAGCGACTATGATGATTGGAGTCTCAATGATTGTTGGAGCAGCAGGGGCGACTGTTTTAAACGCGGTTGCGTCAGCTCAAACGCCTGCTACAGCAGCTAGCCCGGCTCCAGTTAGTGATAACGGTTCTGCCCCAAACATGAGTGGTGGGACCTTCAAGTCTAACGAGAGTCCGGCACACGAGTCTAGGGAAAGTCCGGAGCGAGAAGCTCAAGAAAATGCGGGGCAGCGGCCAACCGCGAAGTAGGTAGGAAGAAGTAGCGCTACTTTAATTTTTAAGAATCTTAATTACACCAAGATTTGCATTGAGGTTTACCTTACTCCCGTCTTTTAAAACTTGCGTTGCAATTTTCGTTCCCACAATACACGGAATATTGAATTCGCGCGAAATTATGGCAGCGTGCGATGTCATCCCACCGTAATCTGTAATAATGCCAACTGAACGTTTGATAGCAATTATTAAGTCTGGGTGAGTGTTTATGGCTACGAGAATATCACCTTTTTGAACTTTTTTAACATCCTCTATTTTATTGACTATTTTTACTATTCCCGTGACATTGCCAAGGGAGGCTGTTGTGCCCCTAAATTGTTTTACCTTTTGTGCCTGTTGAGGTTTGTCGATAAGTTGCTTGATCGCGCCGTAGTTTTTTATTCCGTAAAAGGTTTGCACTTTGTTGTCAATCTGCCACATTATTCTGTATATTCTCCTTTCCTTCAGATCCGTATTTGACAGTTTTTTGCCAAACTTGATAAGCCTATCTAGTTCGCTGAATGAGTACCAAGACAAATCACGAGGAGATATTTTATGAGTATTCGAAATCAAACGATTTAGAATAAAATCTAATTTTGAATTCAAATCTGCCGCATAGTTGTCGAAATAGACATGCCTACGAATTGTCTCAATTAGCTGGATGTCCTTCCTTTTTAACGTTTTTCGCACGCTTGTGGGTAAAGAACTTTTTTTTGACGGAACGTATGTTTGCTCAACTAAGCTTTCATAGAAGTCTTGCGGCATATACCCACTCGCGTCTAGCTCAGTGCCTGTCAAATACTGAAATCGCTTTGTATGATCGATAAGTGCTTCTTTAATTTGATTGGAAATTTCTGGGTAAGTTATTTTTTGGCCAGCGTGTTTTTTGTTAAGTAAAACTTTAATTTTGGTCAAATTAGCTTCTTCTTCAACAATGCCTAAATTGTGTTTAAAGTTGAAACAGTAATCTATCGCTTTTTGGATTTGTTCAAAAGATAGTTTGTCTTTTAGCTGTAAATCTAAAGCTGAGTCTAAGAATGTACCTAAATCTGAAAGAAAAATACCCCATAAAAGTTTAAATCTAATTTTGAAAAGCTTCAGTTTTTTTATATCAATGGTTTTGAAGCTTACCGCATCTTTCAAAAACTCTTCGACTTTATTGAGAGACGGTTCTGTCTGATTTACTAGTTTTTTGAATTGATCAAGATCTTGCGCCGCGTTATTTTTTCCTTCGTCCCAAAGTTTTGAAGTATTTTTTTCGTAAAACCAAAGCTTGTTGAGTGTAATTACTTGAAGCCCCTTAGGGGCGAATAGCTTACAGGGTGATGGGTAATTTTTTTTGAGTGTTTGGAAACAGAGTTCTGTTTGGTACCATTTTTCGGTCCATTCTTCTCCTCTTTCCCATTTGTATTTTTTAACTATATTGGTTCTCATTTGTCTTATATTATAAACTTGCCTTGACATGCTATTGATCAGATTTTAGTATTTAAGGAAACGTGCATATAGAAGATGGTTCTAATTTAGGACATTTCGAACCAACCCCCGGTTGGCGAGATATAGAAAACTCCCCTTCGGAAGCAGTGGTGCAAACTTCAAAATATCTCGATTTGTATTTAAATGGCCCGTTGAATAATCCTGAAATTGCCAGCCATTTCCTGAGAGATATAACTTTTCCCTATTTAACTCGGACACTACAGGGTTTGAGTGCCATTGTGAATGTTTCGGAACCGGGCATTTCACTCAATTGGACTGGTGCAGTATCACATTTCACTGGTCGAGAAGATGTCGAAGATATTGAAGCGGCTGGATATTCTTTAGTGGTTTTTTCAAAGATGCCTGACTTGCCATCTACAGTTTTGCCAAAGGGTTATTCTAGGCGTGGTTTTCTTCGGCCACCTTCTACTAAACAGGAGTTTTTTGCAAGAGTTGAAGAGCTTAGAAAAACTGTGTATCGAATAGAAAAAGGGCAGGTAATTGGCTGCGTTGATTTTGAACTGATGCACGACGTACGTTTGGCTCGAACGCTTGCTTTTTTCAAAACAGGGGCGCTGTTGCCTAAGATTTTACCCGATCGGGACCGTCTTAGATTCCACAAAATTTTAGATGATATCGAGTAGATTTATAGACTGGTTCGATAGTTTTAGTCTACACTGAAGTAATGACCGGTCGTACTCACGATTTGGCAGCCTTCACTGCCCTTTCCTATATAGTTTTTACAAATCCCCTACCCCATATTTCATTGGCGACTGCTCTTTTTGCATTTAGCGGCAATATGGTAGGCGGTTTGGCGCCGGACATTGACCAGCCGACTGCTGATCTTTGGCATAAACTGCCAGGAGGTGGCGTGTATTCTCGCTTGTTTACACCTTTTTTGGGAGGCCATCGGTACATATCACATTCTCTACTAGGTATATTTCTTTTTGGGTTTATTTCCAAAGAGCTTTTGCATTTGGCTAACCGTGTTATTTTGGTCGACATGAACATTGTCTGGTGGTCTTTTATGATTGGGTTTATTTCTCATATTATTGCAGACACGTTCACCCATGAAGGTGTTCCATGGCTTTTCCCCATTCCAATTCGCTTTGGTATTCCTCCCTTGGCATTTTTGAGGATTAAAACGGGTGGTTTAGTGGAGAAATCTTTTGTGTTTCCGGGGCTTTTAATGGCAAACGTTTATATTTTTTATATTCACTACGGACAAGTTCTGACTTTTTTACACGAATATATCAAGTGACAGAGAGCTTATAAAAACAGCGCCCGCAAAAAATGAGGGCGCTGTTTTAGCTGCCGATTGTCTGTCCACTCTGAAGATGTGAACCCTCAACCTGTGAATTTAACAGGACAAACAAATCTCTATTTAATATTATCTTTCGAAACTGAGAAAATGCTTAAGGTTTTTTCTGGATTATGTAGATATTTCCGGCTTTGTCGTCTGAAAGAAATAGACTCCCGTTTTTGTCGAAGGTGACATCAACTGGTCTGCCGTAGGCAGAGGTTGGACCACTTTTTGTATTTGTTGGTAAAAATCCTGTTAGAAAGTCTTCGACGCTGGTTATCGTGTTGCCATTTACTTTCAAATGAGTGACTTTGTAGCCGGTTGGAGTTGAGCGGTTCCACGAACCATGGTAAGCAACCAGAAGATCGCCTTGCCAATTTTCAGGAAACTGACTCGAATTTATAAAGGCTAGCCCTAGTGGAGCTGAGTGGGCCGGTATCTCGTAAGTTGGAGATTCTGTTGCGCTGCAAGAGTCAGTCGTACTTTTGTCGAAATCTGTATCATGGATTTTGTTCCCATAACAGTTTGGCCAGCCGTAATCTTTTCCCTGTTTTACAATATTTATCTCGTCGGACGGCATATTGTCACCCAAGTTGTCTCTGCCCATTTCTGTTGCCCAAAGTTCTTGTGTTGTTGGGTTGAATTGCAAAAAAGGCGCATTTCTAAGTCCTCTGGCGAATACCTGAGGAGAGGCTCCGTTTTGGTCAGACACAAGGACAGTCCCCGACAAATTGCTGTCCTCATGGCAAATATTGCAAGTGGATCCAACTGAAACGTACATTTTTCCGGTTTTATCAAATATGATCGTGTGATTGTTGTGATCGCTATTGGCAGGGAGGGTAAACAAAACTTTATCAAGAGTCGCTGACAATTTATTTTCGTCCCAATTATATCTCACGACACGGTCAACGTCCGCAACAAAAAGCTTGTTGTTGTAAAAAGCCAGGCCATGTAAATGGTGTCCGCCGCTAAGGACGACTTTTTTCGAATCTGCCACGCCGTCGTGATTTGCGTCTGGCAAAGCTACAACTTCATTGGAACTTGGACTTGAAACAATTAATGTGCCGGCAGGGGTCCATTCCAGATCGCGTGGTGAGTTTAGAGCGCTGGCAAATATATGTACGACAAATTGACTTGAAAGGTTTAGAGAGATGTCTGGTACTTTGCCCTGCGATATCACAGGCCGGTTTGAGGGATTTTGCGAATATTTTTGAGTCATATTTTGTACTGTACTTATTGGAGTTGAGACAAGGCTTTGTTTGAATTTTGTATAGGTAAGTAGGGCCAACAAACAGACCAAAATTATCAAAAGCGCTATTGTGAAATATTTCATTTGTCGAGTATATCATCCGCATTAAACACGGTCCTAAATTGCATAGAATTTAACTGATCAAACCCGATATAATTTGGTATGCCCAAAAAAAGCAGGAAGAAAACTGCAAAATCGTCTCACTACAATTTGCTCAAGAATAAATGGCTAAAACGTCACAACGACCTAAAGCGCGAAGTTTTACAAAAACACAGAGAAGCGTTTGAGTGGATGGGTGAAAAAGTGCCAGCCAAAGATGCAATCGCAAGTGGCGCGGTAGGAGCTTTAATGCTTGCCAATACCCTGCCCGCCGTAACGACGGCTGTTGAGTCTAATCGGATAACGCCTGTTGTTGAGCCAAAACAAGTACAGAAAGTAGATTGGCAAGATTTAGTTAAAAATCATGTAGATGCTGCCTTGCCCAGCGAAGTAAGAGCTTTAACTAAGGAAGAAGAAAATACACTTGGCCAAACATTATCTGCAGATTTTGGATTTAAAGTCTCTGCGGAGCTTGACGGCAAAAGGCTAAACAGAAGCTATGGGTTCATTGGTGCTGAACAGCATTTGATGAGATACCCAGGAGAGCTGATGTATTCCCATCTGGACGCTGGTCAGGCAGATCACGATAAAATTTTTGCTTCCGGTATGGCACCGGGGCGGGGGGCTTGGGGTTATTTTGCAAAATCCAAAGCAGAATTAACAAACACTGATATTGAGCGTGAAAAATGGTATATAGCTGTGCAGACTTTTTTGGCTCCAAGTTTTTACGAAAACGTGGTAAGTCACCATGATTGGTTTAAGTACCGGAAGATGTTATTGGTTAATCCAAGAAACGGCAAAAGCGTAGTTGTCGACATTGGAGATGCTGGGCCCGCTGCCTGGACAGGCAAGCAATTGGGGGGCTCGCCAGAGGTTTTGAATTTCTTACAGCTGCATGATGGTAAGGGTCGCGGCGCTGTCTTGTATTTTTTTATAGATGATGCTGGTGATACAATTCCGCTTGGGCCTGTTACTGCGGGGGCAAAATAAATGGCAAAAAAAAGATTCTATACAGATATAGTCGATTTTCAGGGGGTTTTTGGAGAATTAGCAAAGGTTGAGGCCACAGATAGTGAAAAGAAAGAGCTTGAGGACCTTGCTCATGAGCATCTGCATCAAACAATTCTGGATGCAATTCTGTCGGAGCTTACAACTCGCGACAAGAAAATATTTCTGGCGAACTTGGAATACGAAACAGACGAAAAGATTTGGCAACATTTGAACGAAAAAGTGGAAAATATTGAGGATAAGATAAAAGTTAGCGCCGACAAATTGGGCGAAGAGCTCAAAAGTGACGTTAAACAGACCAAAGGGGTAAAATAGCGAAGGCATGCGTTTCCCATTGTCCTACAAATTATGAAAAGCCCTATTAACTTGCGCCTGACACCGGCAGGCCACAAGCAGTTGGTCGACGAGTTGGCAGATTTGGTCGAGCAAAGACCCGGAGTTTTAAAACGAATGGTTGATGCTCGAGAGCAGGGGGACCTTTCTGAAAACGCTGGTTATCACGCCGCCAAAGAAAGATTAGGCTACATTGACTCGCGTGTTAGGCGCCTCAAAATAATGATAAGGCTGGCAGATGTAGTCAGCGGCGAAGGTGGAAGTGCTGTTTCTTTTGGTAAGACAGTTACTGTTGAAGGCGAAAACGGCAAGCTAGAATTTACAGTCGTAAGCGATCTTGAGGCAGACCCGGCAAAGGGTAAAATGTCTGACAAATCACCAATTGGGAGTGCAGTCCTTGGCAAAAATGTTGGGGACTCTGCCGAAATCAGTACACCGGACGGTAAATCTATTTTTAAGATTGTCGAGATTAAGTAGCTTCGGTACAATAGAATAAGTGCGAAAATTTTTGTTGCTATTTTTTGTGATTGGACTTGCTATCTTGGGAGTCTTTTTTATTAAGCAAGGCTTTTCCTCCTTGTCTTCGCCAATCCCCCCTGTAAACGCTTCAAAGGTAGAGGAACATTTTGTGAAAAACATTTGGTTTCCGAAAGTTGATAAAAGTCACATTTATTCTGATGCGCCTCAAATTAGTGGCAAATCGGCTTTGATTGTAAACTTTGATACTGGTGAAGTTATTTATGACAAAAGTTCAAAATCACGTTTGCCCGGTGCGTCGACAGTTAAGATAATGACGGCTTTGGTTGCCATTGAACACGCAAAATTAAACGATAAATTTGTTGTTTCTGCTAAGGCTGCGGAAATTGGTGAGGACAGTATGGGTCTGGTAGCGGACGAAAAATTGAGCGTTGAGAACCTTTTGTATGGTTTGATGCTGCCAAGTGGTAATGATGCCGCTGTTAGTTTGGCCGAAGGGGTTGGTAAAACAGAGCACAGTTTTGTAGCTATTATGAACAGCCGTGCCAACGAGATAGGCTTGACCGACACAAAATACATTAACGCTTCTGGGCTCGATGTTGACGGCGAAGAACAATATACTTCCGCATATGATCTGGCAACACTTTCACACTATACCTGGCTGAACTATCCTGACTTTAGCCGAGTTGCATCTACCTATCACATATCGATTGATGAGAATGCAGATCATAAGGCTTTTGATTTGTACAACGAAACCAATCTTTTGACGACTTATCCAGGAGTACGAGGCATAAAACCTGGTTTTACGTGGAGTGCCGGTTACTGCTTGGTAACTTATGCCGAGAATAAAGGTGTCAAGTTGCTTGCGGTTATTATGGGAAGCGAGAACAGAAGGCTAGAGATGAAAGAACTTTTAGACTATGGTTTTGGTAAATATGGAATTAAAGTTGCTCACCCGGCTCTTGATTAGGGAAATTTCTCCCTCGGGGTAATTCAAGCGCTACTGGTTTAAGTATTATTGTTTGTGGACCTTTTAAGTCTTGCTTAATGTCCCTTTTTGCGGCATCTGGCCCGGTTTTTACAACCTTTGTCCCTCCATGTTGTGAATACCTCTCTATAGACAGTGCCATTTTAAACTGGATTTTGATGATATCAGAGTGATAATTTTAGGTCAAGTTTATACAAAGTGCCCTGGGTGCACTTCCATTCGAACACCTTTTGGATTGGCTCCAAGGACTGATGAAAGTATAACAAAGAGAAGCAAAGGAAGCTTGAAGTACTTGCTCTTGCAAATAAAAGTGTTCTTTGTATAAACTCACGTTATGGGATCAAGTAAAATGAAAGCCAAAAGACTAAGTGCGGTCGCCAAAGCCATTTTCCCATTGACTGATTTATTCAGCCAGGAGGATATAGACAATATTTTAAAGAATGAAAATGTTAAAAAGTACGCGGGCAAAATCCTGCCTAGCACTTGGGCGCTTGCTGCTGACAAGAATAACCGTGACAGGGTGATTGAATCAGCCTTGAACAGTCTAAAAGAAAATCATCCGGAAAGCGCTTCTTACGAGAAGGCTGCGATTCTTTCAGATGCCATGCAGGCTCTTGCCGTCAAGGTGCTTAAAGAGCTAAATTCCAGTGCAAAAGAAAATTAAAAGGAAAATATTTCTGCGGACTTAATATTTAGGGCTTTGGCTATTTTTTCAACAATCTCAACCGTAGGCTCTGACAGATTGTTTTCAATTCGATAGTAGTGGTTGTAATGAATACCCGCCTTTGCAGCCACCGCCTTTTGGGTTAATCCAGCCTTTTTTCTTGCTTTTTTAAGTTTTTCTCCTACTTTAGAGCCCATTTGTATTTTCGATTATACAACTTTTAACGAATTTTCTGCTATAACAATCTAAAGATTAAACTCTTCTATTTAATTCAAGCTATTTTTGATAAAATCAAGCAGAGTAAGGCACTAACATAAATGACTTCAGAATATTTAAATCATCTAAAACGTGAGTTAGCAACAGGAAATGCCCTTGAGCACAGCTATAGACCTGCTCTTAAAGAGTTTATTGAAAGGTTAAGCCCACAAATTATAGCTGTAAACGAGCCTAGTCGATCTTCTTTTGGTGCACCTGACTTTATATTTCTGAATAAAGTTAATAGAAACTTAATTTATGGGTATGCTGAAACCAAAGACGTTTATACAGACCTAGACCAGATTGAAAAAACAGAACAACTTAAACGTTACTTAGGTTATTCAAATCTTATTCTCACAAATTATCTAGAATTTCGATTCTTTAAAAACGGTGAGAAAACCCAGTCGATAACAGTTGCAAAAAAAGAAGGCGCTAACCTGAGTTCCCTTGAGGGAAACTTTGATCAATTGGAACGTGAGATAAGATCGTTTCTGGAAAGTAAGCCGGAAACGATTACAAGTGGTAAACGGTTAGCGGAAATAATGGGTGGGAAAGCTGCACGTATTAGAGCAAATGTTATTAATTACCTTCAAACAGAGAGCGAGAAGAACCAAGAACTCCTTAAGATTTACCAAGTAATGCAAAAGTTATTAGTTCACGATTTAGAAGTTGGTAAGTTTGCAGATATGTACGCGCAAACTCTAGTGTATGGTCTTTTTGTTGCGCGTTACTATGACCAAACCCCTGATAGTTTTTCACGCCAAGAAGCACGTGACCTTATCCCTGCATCAAATCCTTTTTTACAGCATTTCTTTGACCATATAGCAGGTCCCACTTTTGATAAAAGGTTAACTTATATAGTGGACGAGCTCTGTGACGTTTTTACTGTTTCTGACGTTCAAGCAATTATTGAAAAGCACTACAATTTATTAGACGAACCAACAGATAAAGACCCAATAATCCATTTTTATGAGGATTTCCTTAACGAATATGATCCAGTATTAAGAAAACAAATGGGTGCTTACTATACCCCAGTTCCTGTTGTTCAATTTATTACGAAGGCAGTTGATGAGGTTCTAAAAACTGATTTTAATCTGAGCAATGGTTTAACAACCACCGACAAAATAGATCATCAAATCGTTATCCAGGGCAAGAAAGCAAAAAAACTAATCCACAAAGTTCAAATACTTGATCCAGCGGTAGGTACAGCAACATTTTTAAATGAAACAATCAAATTTATTTACACAAAATTTAAGGGTCAAGATGGTTTGTGGGAAAGTTATGTGGAGAAAGAACTTTTACCTCGCGTTCACGGATTTGAACTTATGATGGCACCTTACACGATTGCGCATCTCAAACTAGCTCTGACTTTAAAAGAAACAGGAGTTGAACATTTTGAGCGACGCCTTGGCGTTTACTTAACAAACTCGCTCGAGGAAGGTGTAAAAATCCCTGACGATCTATTTAGTGCTTTTGGACTCACTGAAGCTATAAGCGAGGAATCACAGACTGCAAGCACCATTAAAAATGACACCCCGATAATGGTTGTGATTGGCAACCCGCCATATAAGGGCGAGAGCTTTAATAAGGGCAAATTTGCAATGCAACTGGTAGAAAAATACAAACTAGAACCCGGTGGAAATGAAAAACTTAAAGAAAGAAACCCAAAATGGATTAATGACGACTATGTTAAGTTTATTGCTTTCGCCCAAGAAATGGTGTCCAAAACCGGTGAAGGGGTTGTGGCAATGATCACAAACCACGGCTATATTGATAACCCAACTTTTCGAGGTATGCGCTGGAATCTACTAACAACTTTTTCCAAACTGTATATTCTTGATTTGCATGGAAACGTTAAGAAAAAAGAAGTAGCACCTGACGGAGGTAAGGACGAGAATGTTTTCGATATACAACAAGGTGTCGCTATCATTATTGCTATTAAGCAGAAAGGCAAAAGCAAGGACTTGGCAGAGGTAAACAAGGCAGACATTTGGGGGAAACGCAAAGCTAAGTATGAGTTTCTTATTGAAAACACAATCAAGCAGGTCGAATGGGAGAAAATAAGACTCGACGAGCCCTCATACGCATTTCTTAATAAGAATGAAGAACTAGAGCTGGGGTACAAAAATGGTATTAAAGTTAATGAACTTTTTCCTTTGAATAACGTTGGTATTGTTACCTCACGTGATTCTTTCGTGATTGACGAAAACAAAGAAATTCTAGGAAAACGTATTTCAAATTTTGTTAACGGGCAAATTTCAGATTCAGAAGCAAAAGAATTAGTAAACGAAAGTTCAGTTTTTAAGTTTGAAACTGCACGTGGTTATGGTTTTAATGAAGCAAACATTCAGCCAATACAGTACCGACCTTTCGACAACAGATTTATTTATTATCAAGATTATTTCATAGAACGCAGTCGAAAAGAAGTAATGAAGCATTTCATTAACGGCGAAAACATTGGCTTGGTGACGGCTCGCGGTACTAAGAATCCGCTAGCTGACCATTTCTTCATTACAAAGAGTTTGACTGAAACAAAACTTGGGGAATCAAGTACCCAATCTTATACCTTTCCTCTTTATATTTATTCAGATGAAACACAACTAACCTTAGGTGAGACTGCAAAGAGAAATCCGAATTTGAATATGGGGTTAGTTAAACAACTTCTTGCCAAAATTGGTGATTACGCTTTGGTTAATGACCACGAAAACAAAAAGAACGGCGCAACGGACTCAGTAAGCCCGCTTGACGTACTAGATTATGTATACGCTGTTTTGTACTCGCCCTCATATCGAAAACAATACAATGATTTCTTGAAGTCCGATTTTCCTCGTGTACCACTCGCAAAAGACAAGCAAAGTTTTTGGGAGCTAGTAAAACTCGGTGGTAGGCTTCGCTCGCTGCATTTACTGGTAGATAGTCAGTTTGCTGAAACTAAATCAGCGTATCCGGTCGTTGGAAACAATATAGTCGAAAAAGTTGAATATATTGGTGAGAAGATATTTATCAACGAAGTGCAGTATTTTAGTAATGTACCTACGGAAGCTTGGAACTTTTACATTGGTGGTTATCAGCCGGCGCAAAAGTGGTTGAAGGATCGAAAGGGAAAGAAACTTAGTTACGAAAGCATAACTCACTATCAAAGAATTATCGGCGCTTTGACCGAAACTGATCGCGCGATGAAAGAAATTGACAAAGCTGATCCCTTTTAGCAATTTCTAGGTAGCATTTTTGTGCTTCCAATAGGCAATCATAAAATTTCCAACCAATGGCTCTTGACACCGAACATATTGTTCGGTATTATCGTTCTATGACCCCTAAGCAACTCGAGTTGTTGAAATTTATCAGAAACACAATCGCCCATCGAGGTGACGGTCCCACTTTTAAAGAGATGAAGGGGCACATGAATGTAACTTCAAATCAAACAATTGATGATTTTTTATCTGCATTGGAGCGTGATGGGTATATCACGATTAACCAAGGTAAGCAGAGAGGAATAATGATCACAGATCAAGTGAAGATGATGTACATAGAATACAAACCTAGTCAACCAACTGGGTCTCCTGGATCTTTCACAAATTTTTCTAGAGCTGTCTCAACCTCCTCGCAGATAGTAGTTCAAAACGGCAATCATGCTAATACCTTATCAGGTAACTCTGGTCGATTAAAAAATTGGAGTGAAAACAATGGTACCACCTAAACTGAAAGTAAAAAAATGTCACTAACACTTTGTATCACAACACCAGAGGGGATAGTTTTAGCTGCAGACTCACGACAGTCTTACAGAAATATTGTTGGCGCTGCTCGGATAGGTAGCGATTCAGCAACAAAAATTTTCCCCGTTAATGAAAGAATAGGAATAACAGTCGCAGGACCAGCATTTTTAGTTGATCCAAATGACACGAATGTTAATCCTAAAGGTATCGGTTCTTATATTCAGGATTTTTTAAACCAAACTTCAAAGGAAGAAACTGTGAAGACCATCACCGAAAAACTTCAAAAATACTTAAAGGACATCTATAAACCAGATGAACAGTTCACTAAAATGGAGGCAGAGCTTGAAAAGCAACTAACACAAATAGGTGGAAAAATTATCAAAAAGGAAAAAGGCGAGTTTTCACAAGGTGTAATCATTGATTTCACTGATAAGGACGGCAAGCCACAAAAAGCTATAGCAGAAATAATGCCGATAAGTGTAATTGTAGCTGGATACGATTTAGTTAAAGTAGGAAAGCCAGAAATTAATGCTTACAATCTCCTTGTTCCCGGACCAATGGTGCATATAAGAGAGCATGGGGATCAAAACCAGTATGGGGCTAACTGGACTGGCCAAACCGATGTAGTTACCCGCGTGGTGCTTGGTTTTGATCCAAGAGCTGAAAATCTTTCTTTTATCCAAGGGGCTAAACAAAACATTGGTGAGCAAAAGATTTCTGATGAGTTGAAATCACTAGAATACAACATAAACTGGGGCGCAATGACGTTATATGATGCTGTCGATTTTGCAAAATTAATGATTCAAACTACATCTGCCGTTCAACGGTTCTCTGATGGAATAAAAATGTTGCCGGGTGAAATGCCTGGTGTCGGTGGATCTATTGATGTCGCAATCATACTTCCATATGAAGGATTTCAATGGCATCAGAAAAAAGCATTACAACTCGACAAAGTGTCCTTACCTTAGATTGATTATATATGTCAAAATATTACAACCCAAACCGAACACGCAACTTATATGACGCTAAATCCAGTGAGCTGTTTCGTCTGAGCCGTTCAAAGATTGATCTTTACTTGAATTGTCCTCGTTGTTTTTACCTTGACCGTCGGCTTGGGGTTGCACAACCACCCGGATATCCATTTTCCCTAAACTCTGCCGTAGATAAGCTTCTCAAGAAGGAGTTTGATATTCATAGGTCTAAAAGCAGCTCCCATCCGCTTATGAAGGCTTATGGCGTAGACGCCATTCCATTGGCGCACGAAAAAATCGATGAGTGGCGGGATTCCCTTAGAGCTGGGATTACCTTCCGAGTTGATAATGAGAATATTGTCGTAACTGGCGGTGTGGACGATGTTTGGGTTAACCCTGAAGGTGAATTTATTATTGTCGACTACAAGGCCACTTCAAAAGATGATGAAGTTAGTTTAGACGCTGACTGGCAGATTGGCTACAAGCGACAGATGGAAATATATCAGTGGTTATTCCGAAAAAATGGTTTTAAGGTTTCCTCCATCGGTTATTTTGTTTATTGTAACGGCAATACCGAAAACGAAGCTTTCGACGGTAAACTTGAGTTTGATATTAAATTGATTCCATATGAAGGAAACACTGATTGGGTAGAAAAGACGATAACCAATGCTATTGAATGTTTAAAGTCAGATAAGTTGCCAGAGTCAGGTGAAGATTGCGATTTCTGTAAATACAGAGGTGCTGTAAAAGAGTTCGAAAAATAATGATATCGTATTCGTGAGTAGAATTATTAGCTTGTTATAATTGGCAGATGGCTAACGACGAATTTCCCAAAATAAATAGAGGTAACGGAGTTGCCAATGACAACCTTGCTACCCTTGGCGACATTATGCTTGCAACTCTTAAAAAAATACGTGGCCTTGAAGCGAAGATTGACGAAACAAAAATGGAAATATCTGGAGTAAAAACAACAATACAGAAAATTGATAAAGCAAACGCACCCATTACAAGGAACAGTTTTAGGTTACTTGTAGCTTCTGTACTTATAGGGGTAATTGGTCTTGTGCTGGCATTTTTTGCACTTCACCACTAAAAGAGAGGGTCTGAGTCTTATTTATTCTTAGTTTTTCGAGTAAAGAGTAACACGGAAGAAAACAGCCCAAAACCAATGATAATAGAATCAACCGGAATAAATCTTTCAGACGGTTCTGGAAAAGCGCAACCTAAATTAGATTGAGTAGCCGGATTGTAATTAAAAATCTGAGGTTTTGTCAGAAATAATTTATTGATGTATTCAGGAAAAATACTAACTTTTATACTAGTTTGGGAACTAAGGCCTGGGCAATACGCCGAACCTGTTGAAGGGACAGTTGTTCTTGAAAATATAAAAAGAGAAAATACAAATATGAGTCCGGAGAAGATGAATAAAAGCAATTTCACAATTTAAGAATATCATTCCCAGTTTAAAATTGACAACTACAGCTTGACACTAGAATGGTACGAATATATAATCACAGTATAGTGTGATACTAGCCATGATTATTGGTATTTGGAGAGGACTATGGAAGAACTGTCACTGCAATTATTTAATCTAAAAGAACAAGCAAATAAAGGCTTATCTGACACCGATTCTATTAAGAAGGTCGAGTCGATAGAGGCTATCAAGAGTCCACAAATAGCCTTCGAAAAAGCACTTACAGACATTTTTTTAAGTCCTGCCGAAGAAAACAAACTAGTACGCGCAAGACAAGTATTAGGCGAAACAATTAAAGGCGTGTCTGATGAACAACTAAATATCTTTATAAACGAGCTTCAATACTTGCTTGATGGTTGGTTTGATACTTTTGAGAAGCAAGTTTTTGGTGGTTCAACTTTGAGAGAAGTATTAAAAGGAGGGCAAAATGGTAAACCTTGAACTTAATAAAAAAGAACTTAAAGGTGCAGTTATGTACCTCAGGGTTTCAACAGAAGAGCAGGTAGAAAACTATTCACTGGACACTCAAGAAAATATCTGTGTTAAAGAGGCTGAAAGGCATGGCATGGAGGTCGTTAAGGTTTTTAAAGAGGAGGGACGATCAGCCAAAACCATAAAAGGCAGGCCAGTTTTGATTGAGCTTTTAGAGTTTTGTCGAAAAAACCGCAGAGATATTGACGCTCTAATAGTTTACAGACTTGACCGCTTGTCACGTCAAATTGCCGACTATCTAGCGATAAGAAAGAAGCTGGCCGAATACGAAATAACTCTTATATCTGCTTCCGAACCCACAGGAAACAGTCCTACAGAAAGATTTATTGAGACAATGCTTGCAGGTTTTGCTCAAATGGATAACGACGTAAGAAGTGAGCGCACTAGAAACGGTTTGCGGGCTAGATTTTTGGCTGGTATTGCTTTAGGTCAAGCGCCTCTTGGTTACTTAAATCAGAACGGGTATGCCATAAAAGATCCTAAAACTTTTGACCAAATAAAAGCTGCATGGGAACTTATGGCAACAGGTACAAAAGCCTTGAGCGAAATGGCTGCTATTTTGAACGAGCAAGGCATGAGGGAAAACTACCGAGGCAAAAAGTGTCCAATAAGAAAGCAGACTTTAAGCCGTATTTTTAAGAATAAGTTTTATACGGGACTAGTCGTATCCAGGAAATACGGGCTGGAAGTGCAAGGACAACACTCGCCAATGGTAACAGAAGAGCTTTACTACGGCGTACAGGCTGTTCTGGACGGCAGAAACACTAATATTTCCGCTCCCTTGGCAAGAAGAAACAGAGACAACGAAGCGTTTCCCTTAAGGAGGATTGTTATATGCGGCAATTGCGGCACTTCTTTTACGGGAGCATGGAGTAAAGGGAAGAATTCAAAATACGCTTACTACTTTTGTAAAAAGAGATGTGGCCAGCCCTCAGTAGCAGCTGGTGAAATTGACAGTGAGTTAAAAGTACTTCTTGATAAGATCAACCCTACTGTAAAGGCACTGGATCTCCTTATTGCCTATATAAGAAGAACTTATTTTCAAAGAGTTGCAGATCTACAGAAGAGAAAAAACCAAGCCGATATTGAGCTTAAAAAGCTCTATGAACTGCGTCAGTCTCTTATCGGCAAGAATTTAACTGGTATTTATTCAGATGACATATTTAAAGAACAAAACAGACTTCTTGAGAGGAAGATAAAGGACATTCAAATAACTAAAAACGAAGCCATGATAGGCAAATACAACCTTGAGGATGTTACGAAGTTTATTAAAAGCAAGTTCGAAAACTTAACCAACACTTACGAAGATTCAAGTTTAGAGCAGAAAAGGGTTCTCCTGTGTTCGATATTCCCACTCGGACTGCTCTGGGGCTACCCAGACTATTCGAACACCAAGATTAGCCCATTGTATCAATCTATTCGTGACCTAGATAAACCTAGGGTCACCTCTGGTGCCGAGGGTGGGACTCGAACCCACACGACCTTGCGGTCATCAGATTTTAAGTCTGACGTGTATACCATTTCACCACCCCGGCGTGTTGTCGACTGTATTATACGATTTTCGAACGATTATAAACCCCCTCGAAGCAACATACTACAAACTATTAAATCAGTTTTTTATCTGAAGCTACATGGAAGACAAAACTTTGTCTTTAAAAAGAGCTTCAAGCACTTCTTTTGAATCCCCTTCAACGTCGATTGGAATGTCTGTAATTTGTGCGCAACGGTTTGGCTCAGACATAGATTATAAACACGCACTACAGCAGTAATTCATTATAGTTTGGTTTGTGTGAATGCTTAGCTTCATTTGTGCTACCATAATTACAATTAGACTATGAACGTGCCCGTTTTGGAAAGTTTGCAAACCCCCTGGAATTTATTTTTTTTCGGGGTTGTTTTTGTTGCCTCACTTTTTTTGAACGTTTTTTTCTATTTAGTTTACCTAAAGAACAGGAAAGCTAGTGAGAAATACAGGGGTAAGCCGGGTTCGCATCCGTCTCACGGAGATTTTAGAGAGATTAAGTATCACATTTGGATATTGAAGCACCTGCCATTAAGGCTACAACCAAAAAGTGTTAGAAATAACCCCCATAAACCATACGCGCTTAAAGATAACTTTTTAATTTTAATGTTTCATCCGACTTTTCATGCACTACGCCAGGTCTTTATTTTTTGGATGATTTTGCTCTTAACATTGGGAACAGCTGGGTTATATGCAATTATTAAGTCTTCTCCAGTAGAAGCGTCTACCGGCTTTAATATTAAAACTGGCTATTATATGGCAAATGGTACTGGTCTTTCTGTGACAGGTGTTGGCTTTCAACCTCAACTGCTTATTATTAAATCGGATACCGCTGCAGGATCCATGGTTTGGAAATCCTCAGCAATGGCTACATCTGTAACAACGTATCTTGGTGTTGCGACTGCAGACAATACAGAATCAGAAATAACTTTGGATTCGGATGGTTTTACGGTTTCTGCTGCGCTTGAAGTAAACACTACTAATACGCGCTACACCTACACAGCGTTTTACGACTCAAACAATTGTTTGTTAGCAGGCACTATGTGTGTTGGCTCATATACAGGAACCGGAGCAGCAACGAAAGACGTTTCAACTGGGTTTCAACCGGACCTCGCATGGGTAAAACGATCGACTGCCGTTGCTGGTAACTTTCGAACTTCTTCCATGCCTAGCCCTAACTCAGCTAATTTTTTTGCCGCAACTACAAATGACGCAACAGCCAATTACTTTACGACTTTAAATGCAACTAGTTTTACAGTTGGGGTTACAAATAATGCAAATGCCAGCTCATATTACTTTGCTGCCTTTAAAAACGTAACAAATGTAGTTAACGTCGGCTCCTTTTTAGGAAATGCGACTGACGACAGAAATATTACAGACCCAAATTTTGAGCCAAATTTTGTGCTTGTAAAGCAGGCTAGCGCTAACGCAGCCGTTTTTAATACGACCCAAACTTGGGGAGATTATTCTTCTACGACCACAGCTACTGCAGATGCAGTCAATAACATTCAAGACTTAACGTCTACCGGTTTTCAGGTTGGTACGAGCAGTAACGTGAATGCAAATGCAATTACTAGTTACTATTTTGCGTTTGGGGGTGCTCCAGATCCGTCTCCATCTGGCAGCTTTACTATGCAATCTGGTAATTACACTGGAAATGGTGTCGCCGGAAAAGTTATTTCACTTTCATTCAGACCAGATTTGGTCATTGTAAAGGCTAATGCTGCCCAGCTTGGAGTCTGGACTACAAGCTGGGACGCTAACTTAACTCACTATATGGCAAGTGCGACGGCTGGTTTTGCAAATGGTATTACTTCAATGGGATCTAATAGTTTTACTGTTGGGACAGATAATACTGTTAATGCGAATCTTACTGTGTATCAGTATACTGCTTTTGGAAATGCTACTTCACCACATACTGGTGCTGGAGCTAGCGATTTTGTTATTGGTAAGTACATTGGTAATGCCGCGGGTACGGGTAAGGTAATTGACCATCTTGGAATTGCTCCTAATATGGTAGTTGCAGCCAGAGATACGGGTGCTTTTGCACCTGTTTGGCGGTCTTCGACGATGTCGGATAATAATGCTGCATATTTTACTGCAACAATTAATAGTACTGACGGTACCGTTTTTAAAACTTTGAACAGTGACGGTTTTACTACTGGGCTTTCGACCTCAATTGATGTGGCTGCAGTTAACACTACTTTTTTTGCGTTTAAATCTGGTGCGACCACTTTTAAAGTAGGCTCATACGCGGGTACAGGCGTATCCCAAAGTATTACTAATATGGGCTTTTCGCCGGATTACGTTTGGACGAAGAGAGATATTGCCACGGCCGTGGGAGGAGTCCATCGGTCGAGTGATCCCAATATTACCACCACAACTTCTCAGTACTTTTTGGCAACTGCAAATGCAGCTAACATGATTACCTCCTTGGACTCGGATGGTTTTACAGTTGGAACTGCAAATGATGTAAACGTTGCTACTAGTGGTGTGTATTATTACGCGGGATGGAATAGCACTACCTCCACTTCTCCCCCCAACACGCCTACAAATACTACTCCTGCGAGCGCTGCCACTGCACAAGATTTAAATGCGACATTAACTGGTTCAGCATATTCCGATCCCGATACAAACGCTCAGATAGATTCCCAGTGGCAAGTTGACAACGATTCGGATTTTTCTTCGCCGGTTTGGACCAGAACTGCTGGTGGTAGCGGAGTTTCCACATCGATTACCTCTGGGAACGGCACTTTTGCAAACGAGCTTTCGGGGCATACCGAACTTGACCATAATTCAACTTACTACTGGCGTGTTAGATACTCAGACGGAGTTTATTCGACTTGGTCAACGGGGACAAGCTTTACAACAAACACTATTTCAACCCCTACAAATTCGTCACCAGCGCTTAGCGCAACTGTGACGACACTTACCCCAACCCCCTAACAGCATCCGCATTTTCTGACGCACAGGCTGGACATACTGCTGCTTATGCCCAGTGGCAAATTAACACTTCAAATGCATTTACGTCGCCTCTTTATGATTCTGGCTCTGTAAGTTATGGAAATTCGCTAGTTGTCCCAGATGCCACACTTGCAGACCGCAATGTCTACTATTGGCAGGTTCGTTACAAAGACACGAGCGGCATGTGGTCATCGTATTCGACCCCAACTCGTTTTCTTGTTTCCCAAACGTCTGCAACTATTTCTGTAAAGCCGGTATTTGGTGGCACTGTTGTAGACCAGGGAGATGCTGCAAAAATTGATGCACAAGTCTTATCCTCTGATGGCTCTGCTGCAAATAGTGCAGCGGTAACACTAAATGTGTACAACCCTAGCGGCACAAAAATAGTTACCAGTCAGAGCATGTCCTATATTTCCGGCTCAAACGGAATTTACAGATATGCATATACAATTCCTTCAACAAATGGCAGCTATTTGTACGATGTAACTGCGGTTTCAAGTGGCATAACAGGCTTTGGAGCTGCAAATTTTGAGGTAAGGACTATTGCTGCAGATATTACATCCACAAAATCAACGGTTACATCAAATTCATCTACACTTTCAACTATTAACACTAATGTTAATACAGTAAACACAAATGTATCGAATGTTAACTCTAGTGTTGGAACTTTGATTACCGAAATTGGTACTGGCAATATAGCCGCAATTAAAACCAAGACGGACACAATAAACTGGGCAAACGTGACGGGAATTGTGACCACTACTGGCGAGATTAAAACTAAAACCGATAATATTAATTGGGATGACGTTACGGCTCTTAAGACTAAAACAGACACCATCAACTGGTCTGATATAACTGGAATAAAATCTAAAACCGACACAGTAAATTGGAACGACGTTACAAGCATAAAAAACGCTACAGTCAGTGTAACCGGGTCTGTTTCGGACTCTTCTCCTTCCGACTCTTCTTTTGTTACCGATCTTTCCTCATCTAAAGATGACTTTTACAAAAACATGGTGCTTACGTTTACATCTGGGGACAATTCTGGCCAATCGCGTAGAATTTCTGGTTATTCTGGTTCGAACAAAACTGTAACAGTAGATCCGGCTTTTTCTTATACACCTTCCAATGGTGATCATTTCTTAATAAGCGTGGGTTCTGTACGGGCGGAGGAACTATCTGGTTCTGTTAAGTCTAGTATCGAATCTATTCAGTCCAAATTGAATACCTTAACGGGCACCTTACCTTCGGATTATTCTGGCATGTACGATCAACTTAAAGCGCTTGCTGCAAGCCTATCCAAATTGGGTGTAATCCAAGGAAGTGGAGCAGACAGTTTGTATTCTATTTCTGCTGAAAGTAAAGACGACGTTAAGTACCTAAAAAATAAGCTTTTAGATTTACAGGCAGCGCTGGAGATTAACAAGGCGATGCTTTTGGGTGGGCAGCAAAATTCTATATTTTCTAGTTGGTACACATACCACTCAGTTGTACTAAATATGCTTATTGCTAACCCAACAGATCGGAAGGCGAATATCCCTTTTAAGGCTTACTTACCTAAAGAGGCCAAGCCGGAGAATGTTATTTCTTCTGATGGATTAAAAATAGAATTCGATGAAGGCGCTCATGCTTACTTTGTAGGAGGACAGTTTACCTTAGGTGCAAAGGAGTCTATTGCTAAAAAAGTAGAACTTAAGGATATATGGCAAATGGACGAGACAGAGCTTAATGCATATAAGACTCAAGCCAGTGATTTATATAATGAGGCTCAAAAAACCTCTTATTCGGCGCAGGCTTTGGTACTTAAGAACGATGTTTCTAATAAGGTCGATTCGATACTGCGCAAACAAAAAGATAACAACTCTACCCCGACAGAACATATTCAAACTTTCCGTGACAATCAGGACGATCTTGCTTCTATAAAAGAGAATTTGAAGAAGCTAACGGATTTAGTGACATCTGCTGGAGCAGGTCGGGGTCTTATTGCTTCTGTTGGAGGAATTCAAAGTATTGCCACCTGGGGAATAGTTGTCATTCTTATCGCTGGTTTGGGCATATTGGGTGCGTTTTCTTACAGCATGTGGAAACACCAAATGATGGTTATGGCCTCACTGTCGGAGGGCAAACTTAATGATGGTCAAAAAGAAATACCTGTCGAGCCGATTGATGCAAAATCAGAGGTTAAAGAGCCAACAGAGGATGATAAAGAGCACAATAAGGACACATTGCTTAGGTTTGATCCGCCCAGAGTAGAAAAGCACCGATCATTCCTATTTTCTAAACTATCATTCTTCATAATCTTTGTCCTTGTGGGTGGTATTTTAATTTTTTTGATAAAAATTAACGTACTTAATTTAAAGCCTGGTTCATCTGTTAAGCCAGTTGCCTCTGTTGCCCCAACGCCAAGCTACGTAGCCAAACCTACCCGCACCCCTGCCGCCCAAAAGAAAGTGATAATAACGGAAACTGGCACAGGGTGGCTGAACGTTCGTTCCCAAGCAAGCACGAAAGGAAAGATTTTAGAGAAAGTAGATGTTGGAGATACTTTTGAAGAAGTTGACAGGACGGACATTGATGCGGAAGAAAAATGGGTTAAAATAAAATTGCATAGTGGTGTTAGTGGTTGGGTGCTCGGTAAATACACACTCGCCTCAACTACCAATTGAGTATGAACGCTTTTATAGCACTTCTTGTAGCTCTTGTTGCACCTCTCGTGTTACTGCCTGTCGAACACGCATTGAATTACCCATATATTATCGAGGAACTGGTCAAGGCTTTTGCCGTAGCACTTATCATTCTGCAGGGGAGAAGCGACAAGAATCATTATTGGATGTTTGCTGTTTTGGTTGGAATATTATTTACAGTTTCCGAAAGTATTTTATATTTGTCTGATTTCTTTATGCAGGGAGAAATAGAACTACTCCCAATTAGATTACTGGTCACAGGCTTACTCCATATTGGAACATGTCTAATTGTTTATTTTATAGGCAGAAAAAACCGGTGGCTTTTAGTTGTTGGACTGTTTATCTCCATGGTTGTCCATTACTACTTCAACTACCTCATTAGTGGCATTCATGTATTAAGTTTCTAACAACAATTTTGTCGGGGAGAGAGGACTCGAACCTCCGGCCTCTGCTTCCCAAAAGCAGCGCTCTAGCCAACTGAGCTACTCCCCGTTTGGGAAAGTATATCAAATTTATTTGGGTTTGTGAGATACTTTAGGTAGGTGTGAAAAAGTTCTTGCCCAGAAAATCGTTTTTGCCTACGTTTCAGCAAAGATTTACATTATTACTTTTAGTTTTGCTCTTCGCTGTTCTATTTCTGGTCTATGCTTCGGTTAATCCTACTGCAAATGAGTTCGGTGCAGTCATTAGCAGTATTAAGACAAAAGAAAAGGTTGTTGCCCTTACTTTTGACGATGGACCGAACGAGCCGTATACAAGTCAAATCATTGATATCCTTGATGCTAATCATGTAAAGGCTACTTTCTTTATCATTGGAAAAAATGTGGAATATTACCCTGAAGTTGCCAGAAAATTGTTAAATCATGGAGAAGTCATCGAAAATCACTCTTATAGCCACAGTCAGGCACTAGCGATTGGAGACTTCGATTATGATGATGCGGATATGGCTCAACTGGCAATTTTTAAAGCAACCAACGTCAAACCCCATTTTTTTAGGCCGCCTCATGGCTTGAAAACGCCTTGGGAATTAAATAGGATCAAGGCAAAAGGTATGCTTACTGCTGATTGGAGCGATGACGGAATTGATTACTACCGTTTTAGTGCGAGTCAGATTGCTGAAAATGTTCTGCGGGTTGCTCATCCCGGCTCAATTATCTTACTACACGATGGATATGGACTAATTCACGGGAGTAATCGTTCCGAAACAGTCAAGGCGTTGCCATTTATCATTAAAACTTTAAAAGTTCGTGGGTATCGCTTTGTAACTGTACCTGAACTTGTAGGTACTACCCCTTACTTGGATTAGTTTAAGGTTATTTTTATAAATCATCAGTAAGTGATAAAATTGTAAGACGTATTTGCGCCTGTAGCTTAACGGATAGAGCATCGGTCTTCGGAACCGAGGGTTGGGGGTTCGAATCCCTCCAGGCGCACATTTGGCCCAGTAGCTCAGCGGTAGAGCAGTTGCCTCTTAAGCAATTGGTCGTGAGTTCAAATCTCACCTGGGTCACATTAAAATATTTTGATTTATCTTCCATATGGGTCTGTGTAGAAATTGATAAAAACTTCGCAATTGTAACCAATACTCTCCGCAATGCAGCGGTCCCCTTCCTTTAGGTTAGACAAATCTGCAAAAAAACGGTTTGTTGCTGCAAAGGTTAAAAACATAACGACAATTATTGTTATTGGTACAAATATGTTGTTTTTCAGCCGTTTTTTTAACCAAACAAAAAAAAATGATGTGGTTATGGCTACAAAGGGTATTGCATGGTAAAGCATGTAGTCGTGGTACCAGGTGACATTTCTAAATACCAGAATGTGCGCACCTGCTACAAATAAGGCCAACAGTATTATTTTTAGGTTTTGTCTTTCTTTCAACGCTAAAAATGTGCCCGCAAGAGTAGTAAATATAAGCGGTAAGCCGTAAAAAGCTTTGGCTCGGGAGATAAGCAGCCTAACCCAATCCGTGCTGCTGTATGGTTGGTTTGTAAATTCGAATCTCGATTGGCCGATTTCCAGTAAACTTTGCAATTTAAAGCCAGTCACGAGTAGCTGGTGAAGAATAATTATTAGCGTTCCTAAGAGGATAGCCAAGAATGCAGATTTAATCAATTTCAAGTCTTTCTTTTTGCTTAATGCCTCCAAAATAATTATGCCAACAGGCACCCAATAACCAGGCCAATCTATAAGCACTGCAAGAAATGAAGCAATAAATAGGCCTGCGCCATTCTTTTTGTGATAAGCAATCAGTCCTAAGACTGTCAGTGGCAAGAGGATAGGTTCGTAAACTGGCATGATTGCGTAGAAAAGGAATAACGGAGTAAATATGATTGGAAAGACTGCGTATTTATATTTTAAATGAGTCGCCAAAAGTAATATACCGGCAATTGAAGCCAATAGTGACAATATTCTTGCTTGCCACTCGCCTATTCCAAAGACAGAAAACAATCCGGCTAGCATTATTGGGTATGTAGCCGGGTGATGTGTATGCAGCGACCAGTATTTTTTGTCCAATGTTCCTTTATTTGTGATTTGTGCGCCTGCTGTGTAAACAAGACCATAGCGCAAATAATTTCTTGCTATTTGGGAATAAAAGGCGTCGTTAAAGCCATGATGTTCGTAGAAGGAGTTATTGAGTCTTGGGACAAGAATAACGATAAGAACAATGATAATAAGTAGATAAAGTATCTTTTTTGCCACATCCAGTTTATTCTACATTAATTTCTTGGATCGTTTGTATCATCTCGCCATGTGTCGAGAAAATCTATTTACTCCTGTCATTTCAGCGTTAAAAGAGACAATAGATAAGCCGGTTTTTGCTGAAGTCTTAAAAGGAATTGCCCGTGAGTTCGAATCTCACCTGGGTTACAAATTTACAACGATTGACTCTTTTTTTTGCTTCTTTCTTTTAATTTCTCGACGTAGAAATCCTGTCGATCTTTGACTTTTAAGGGCCAGGCGTATCCCTGAGCTTTTAGTAACCCCGCTTGACCTCTTTCTTGTCTTTCGATAGGAGATGCTACTAACCTAGCAATATGAGAAGCAAATAATTCGGTGTTAGTTGGATCAACAACAATTCCCTCTTCGCCGTTGACTACGCTTCTGTAGCCTGGGTTATCACCGGCAATTGTTGGCACGCCTGACGCCATTGCCTCTAGATGAACTATCCCAAAGCTTTCTCCCTCTGGGGCAGGAGAGCAAAATACATCAGCTGTTCTATAGTAAGATGGCAAATCTTTTTTTGAAACTCGTCCTTCAAAATGCACATCGTCTATGCTCTCTTTTTTAACGATTTTATCTAACTCCTCTCTTAGGTCACCATTGCCGACTATAATTAATCTACAGTTTGGGCTTACCTGCTTTGCCCTTTTGTAAGCGTACAGTAAATGCTTGAGCCCTTTGCGTTGTTCTAATCTGCCCACAAAAAGTATATTTACTTTGTCATCTGCAAATTTTTCCACTTTGGGATCACCGGGTTTAAATCGTTCAAGATCGACCCCGTTGTTGATAATTGTAAAATCTTCGCCAAAATAATAATTTGCATAAGGAAGTTGTGCCTCGGAAACTAGGATTTTTCCTGCGAGTTTTTTTGCGAGCAAAAATTTTGCCCTTGAGATCAGATAATAACGCCAGTTAAATTGTGGTTCGTTATAAGAGTGAAATGTCGCGATGTTCAACGAGCGTGATAAGGCGAGATCTTCCATCATAGAAAGCGATATCTCAGCTTCGTTATAGTCTGCTATGTCCAACTGCAAATACTTATGCATCGAAACAATTTTACGTGGATCCATGGGTTTTCTGTCTGTAAATGTGACTGTGTTATTTGTCCTGTGCGCTTTGGCTACCCCAAAGTGGATAACCCCATCATCGGAGATTTCTACTTTGGGATGTTTGGGTGCGATTAAATGTACAATGTGGCCATTTTGTCGCAAGTATCTTGCCTGATACCTAAGTGTTTCCCCGACACCACTGTCTTGCCCTTCGGGACCATCCATTGTGTAAACGTTGTACAGGCCAATTTTTAATCTTTCTGGGTTGTAGCTATTTCGTTCTGCCATTGAGGCAGAATTTTAGCATTTGTGCACAGAGAATATCTATTTAGGGGATATTTACTACTCGGAGTCTTCTTGGTCAGACCTAGACTGGAGACCAACTTTTGCTAGTTCTTTGTCAATATCGGCGGGTTCGCCATTGGGGGATTCACCTGAAAATACATCTTCTCCGTCCTGAACGGCAGGCGAAGCAACTGGTCCTTGGAACTGGTCTTCGTCTGTTGGACCTTCTTCGATTTCCGGAACGCTTGGTATTGAGTGACCGACGGCAATTGTAGGTTCGCTATTTGATTCGTCCGTATCGTCTGTGCCTGGTTCGAGATCGCTTACGTCGTCATCATCACCGATTTTTACATCATCGTCGTCTAGCATGCTTCTGGCATTCTACTGAATAAATCTGTTCTATTTCAAGCAGCAAGACTACTTTACAGTTCCTTTCTTTTTCGCGTTGGGTTTAGAAGCGCTTGCCTCGAGTTTTGCTTTCGCGTCTTCAAGGCCTTTTATGAGTTTTGTCCTACCCACTTCTTTTAATTGTATGGCTTTGTCTTGCGCATCTTGAGATTTTTCGAGGGTTTTTTCTTTTCCCTCTTGAATCTTGCTTTTGATCTGACCTCTTTTGTCTTTGTCGCTAAAAATAACGGCTGCCGCTCCAACCGCAGCCCCAACGACTGCGGCTACAATAGCCTTACCTGCATCTGAATTCCCTTTATCATTTGCCATAATTTCACCTCCTTTTAAGTGACTTTATCACTTGATCTAAAATAGTTATGCCAACTCCTTGCAGGCCTTTTTTGGCCCACTTGACAGTATACGTTGCCATTCGAATATCTCTTAGAAGCCCTCTGGCAATTAGAAGCACTTGTATTGCAAAGAAAGCCAGCACCAAAAAAGTAATAGTGAACGCCGTTAACAAAATTAATATCCCCCAATATAGTAAGTCTGGCAAGTTATACTCCTCTTGTACGTCTTGAGTACTTTAGATACGTTGTTATTATGTATGCCAGCACTGCTGCAAAAATCAGAGAGTTCGTGTTCAAGCCCCTTAGGCTGACCCCAAAGACGACGCTTGTGAAAAATCCAGCGATTAAGGCCCCTAAAACTGATGGAATGCGGGTTTCGCCGCGTTTCAATTGATAGCCTAATGACGAACCAACATAACCTAACTCAAGATCGTTTTTTACTTTCATTCTTTTTAATATATCTCCTTTTTTAAAACCATCTGCCAATTTTCACAGTGAAATTGGTTAAATACAATGAAAATTAAGTAAGAAAAATGTTATAAGTTCTTCTGTTGACGACATGATACCATCATATGAAAGCGGTCATCGGTCCTTTCTTCGAGGGAAACTTTGCAGCTGGGCTCTGCCTGTTCAAAGATAATACTGGTTGGAATTGATGTGATTATTTCGCTGTTGGTCTTCCAGTAGCGCTCAGTCATGTATTTTCGATAATAAGAATAAACTGTGGTCCACCCATCTGCGCTTTCGAATTCGATATTGATTGGCTGAATACAGTCTACACTCGGAATTAGGCAAATATTTTTCGCCTCTGACAGTGTCCAGCTCGAGTTAGGATACTTAAAAATGTCTGCTGCTGTTTTTTTTGTTGTCTCGTTTGGGGTTTGAGAATAATTGGCGTAGATGTAGTAAACCGCGCCTGCCAGAATAAGAAGGAAGATCAAGGGCAGTATTATTCCTCTTCTCATGCAACTGTATTGTAGCAAACTGCCCAAGGATATTGTTAAACTAACGTCAGTGAATTTGAAGTTTCTACAGGTAAATATGTACAAAGGGAGATATTTTGATTCTTTGGTCCTTTTTCTAAAAGACCAAGACCCAGATTTTATTTCTATTCAGGAAGTTACCACTGGAAAAGCGAATTTGTATAGAGGCAACGAGAATTTGTTTGAAAAATTGAAAGACGAATTGGGATTAAATGGCGCATTTAACACCGATTATGACTTAACAAACAACGAAGGTGGTATGGGAAATGCAGTTTTAACAAAGCACGAGATAGTTTCCTCGATAGTGGTTCCCTTGCTGCCTCATCAAACTGTCAGTTTTGAAACCTCTAATGACTATAAGTTCTGGCCGAGGGGACCTAGACACTTGTTAGCGGCTGAGGTAAGGGTTGGCCCTTTGACAATTTCTATAATGAGCACACACGGCGCTTGGACCGCTCCACCTGAGGATACTGACGAGACAGTTAGGCAGGCAGGAATGACAGCTGAATATTTAAAGAACCTGAATCAACCTTTTATTTTAGGTGGCGACTTCAATGCACTGATCCAAAGTAAAACGATTGGGACAATAAACAAAGTTGCCAATAATTTACTTCTTAATTCCGGTGTTATTGAAACCACTAATCCTCAAATTCACAAGATTAAACCTCGCGGATATTTAATAGATTTTATTTTCACTTCGCCAGAATTTAAATTGGAAAGATTATTAGTTCCGCAAATAACAGTTTCTGATCATTTACCGGTAATTGCTGAGCTGCAAGTATAGCTACTATACTTTTTTTACCTTTTGGAGTGGCTGGTGGGATGAAGCTCTAACCATTTTTGAGGCTGATACGTGCAAAATAATTCCTAACTTTGCTTGAATCACTAATATAAACTGAACAAGTTTTGATTTACACCACATTTAAAGCATTATCTCAAGATATTCAGACGTTCTCTAAACACCACGTCACTTCATATGTATATGATGATAAATTCACTGTTTTCAAATCAGGAGAAATGAATAATTTATATGTATAACATTCCTTTAACAAAGGATATTGTTATTTGACAATTAAAACAACCAATTGTAGTATAACAAGTATGATAAAAGTTGAAAAACAAAGAGTAACAATTTTTATAAAACCCGCAATTGCTAAACACGCCAGAGCACAAGCAGTTGTCGAAGACATGACTCTTACAGAATTAGTAGAAAAAGCATTGAATATATATCTACCAGAAGAAACGGTAATCAAGAAGATCGAAACAGGAAGAGATTAAGAGTATTTCGCTAAGTAATTAATTATGATATTTACAATTTTAATAATTCTAATTGTACTTTGGTTTTTAGGATATACCCCGATTAGTAGTATTCATATTCCAAACGCAACATTATTTTCTTTGAACAATCACCCAATTACGTTGTGGAACATTCTTATTATGTTGGTAGTTGGCTGGGCCATAAGCGAGCTCCCTAGTCCATTTCGAGAAATTGCAAGTGCATTGCTTTTATTCTGGGTCCTTTCGACCATTGGCATTCTGGCAATTGCAGGACTTTCCAATATTCTTATTTTGGCAATTATCATAGGAATTGCTCTTTACGCTTTAAGTGGTAATAGGGCAAAGTAAATCAGAAAGAAGATCGAGAAATATGAAAGATGAAACAAGAGAAGTTGCAAAAGAAGAAGTAATAGTTGAACCTGCTAAGTAAATAATGCATGTGGCGGATAAAGAAATTCTGATAATTTGCTATCATCTTTTAATACAATTGGAGTCAAAAGTAAATAAAATAGAAGAAAGAAGGTGAAATACTATGGAAACTCAAGAAACAACAAAAACTGTTATAAATAATGGACCAGCAATAGATACTGGGTCACCTCAAAAAGCATATGGTACAAAAAAGGCAATTTTTCGTCTATACCAGGTGATTTGGTATATTCTGGGTGTCGTTGAAATTATATTAGCATCCAGAATCTTACTTAAACTTATAGGTGCAAATCTAAATAGTGGTTTTACCAGTTTAATATATTCAATTAGTGCGCCGTTTGCCTCTCCATTTAGGGGAGTACTTGGCACTACAGTGAACGAAACTAATGTCATAGAATGGTCTACAATCATTGCAATGGCAGTTTATGCAGTCGTAGCTTTTGGATTAGTCAAGCTAGTTCAACTTATAAAACCTACGACCGAACAGGAAGTAAATAGATCTGTAAATAGTTAAGATCTAAAATAAGCATGTTAGCAATTGTACTGATACTAATTTTATCTGTTGCAATTTCTTTTGTGACATCAATGGATTCAAGCCCAGTAACACTGCACTTTAGAGAAACAGTGCTTGCAGATATTCCATTGTTTTACGTAGTTTTTGCTGCAATGGTAGTGGGTGCCCTTCTTGCATCTGTTACCACAATAGTTAATTTAATAACATCCAAATTGACAATTATGGGCAAAAATAGCGATCTTAATAAGTCTTACAAGTCATCAGACAAGCTCGTGGAAAAAGTAAACAAGCTTGAGCAAGAGAAAATAGAACTCAAACAAGAAATCAAAGAGATGCAATCAGTTAGATAAAGCTTTAATAGAAATAAGCTTCATAAATTATGGGGTGGCTGGTGGGACGAAGCTCTAACCATTTATGAGGCTGAAATGGCAAAATCCATTCCAAACTTTGCTTGAATTACTTATTTAATTGGTATGTTACTTAATTCAAGTTTCGCATCCAGAATTAGCTTCAGTTTTATACAATCTAGATATGAAAGTTGTTGTTATAGGTACATCTTTATCTGGAAAAACTACAATTATAAAATATCTACGCATTCACACAAAATTAAATATTAGGGAAATTGACGAAGAGATACATGATAGGAACAATGGTAAATGGCCTCACAACGATAAATATAGATTTGAAGTTTTAGGACAAAAAATAATCGAAGAGATACTAAACAAGGATGATGCAATATTTTTTACTAATACTGAATACTTCACACAAAGTAACTTAGAAGAAGCACATAAAAAAGGATTTATAATAATTCAACTTTGGGTTGAGTTGGCAGTGTTGAAAATAAGGAATAAAAATAGAATGAAATATGAAGGGTACAATGATTTTTCTCAATGGCTCACGGGTATGCTTCGTTATCAAAAAAAAATGAAAGCCGCTGGCCACATTGACTTCGTTTTAGACGCAAATAGGCCGACAGAAATTATCGCCAAGGAGTTAATGAATCTTTTTGACCCAATATAATAGTCCAAGTCCTGCAGCTCGAGTTGGCTTGGATTTGTTAGGTACAATAGCTCAGTAAAATATGGCTGAACGAAATCAGCCCGTAGCGCATCCTCTTGGGCTAACAACGGATGGTGGTCGGCACGTATACCCAGCATCGTAGATTCCAGCACAATTCGATACCTCACTAACAGCTGTAGAGAGATTCGTGAAGATCGGTCGGGTACAGGATATAAAGCCATACCGAGATGTTTTCGTGGAGCTAGCCTCTTTGAAGGATTATCTCAATTCGCCTATTCGTGCACTCAGAGGTAGGTCACACAAGAAAAAGGGCTAGTTCGAATTAGTTTGAATATAGAGATCTCAGCTAGTAAACCAGTGTCGATTTAAATTAACAAATAATTTGAAATAAATTATAGTTCAGGAGGCGCAGTCATCTCATTTGACGGTCTTCTCTCTATCCTCAGTTTTATTGCTCTTGCTATGTCAACCCCGGCCATACGATCTGATTGAGCTAAAGCCCTTATTTTATCTTTTACAGAATCACTTTTTAAAATGCCACCGGGCATTACTGCATCATATGCGTTTACTGCCGCCTGCCAATTACCTCTTTCAAAGGCAGCATCAGCATAACCTGTAATAAATGCATTTATATGCTCGCTATTTTTTTTGATCCTTGCAGCCTCCTCAGTAGTTGGCTCAGCTTTTCGACTACTTTCAAATTGAGAAATAATTTGATCTGGAATTAAACCGGTTTTTTGCGGCTCTTCTATTCTAAAGTTTGCTCCTGGAAGAGCCCAAGCAGCTTTCGAATTCGAATCATGCGGATCTCTTGCTACCTGTTCATAAAAAGCACCCCCACGAAAGTGTGAGTCTGCAACTTCCTTTTCATGCGTGATTCTTTCTTTGTCATAAGCTTCTGCCTCTTCAGCTGAAACACCTACAAAGTCTAATACATCCGCCGGTATTAAATTATATTGTTGACTTTCCTCTGTAGTACCCTGGTTCTCATCGTCTTCAGTCATATTTCAATTATTGTTTATGCTTCATGTGTTGTCAACTCAGTGCTATAGAAATCTTATGTTCTTTTGTCATTTCACACATAATCATATCCCTTTTATGTAGATTAGATAATTACTATAAGACATGTATCACTTAGCGTTTGATCTCCATATACTAAAAATCCCGCAGATCTAAGCAGCTTCAAAATAAAGTTGGGGTGGCTGGTGGGACGAAGCTCTAACCATTTTTGAGGCTATTATTGTCAAATCTATTCCCAACTTTGCTTGAATTAGTAATTGATTTGGGCAAATAAGGCTTTTAAAACATTATTTATATATAGTTAATATCGAATCCCAGCCAGCCAAATTATGGTTCTTTAATAGAAATTGTAGATATTGTGGCTAACCTTTTATCATAGGTATAAAGCGTCATATTCCCTAACTCAGCGACTGCTGCAAGATATGCGTCAATATATGAGATTGTTTGTGTTTCCCAAATATTTAATGCTCTGTTGATAAGAAAAGCATTACATTCAATCGTGTTTACATGAATTAATGCTCTTATTTTTTCTACTACTGCGCTTTTTTCGACGGAATAATACCATGATAATACCCAAATTATCTCGGCAATTACTGTATCAAGAAGTACATTTGTATTCTTTTTATCTGTTAATAATTTTTCAACACGAGAAACTTTTTGTGGATCATCATTTACAAGAAATCGAATGATTAAATTTGTATCAATTAAATTTTTTGCCATGCTTGGCTACAATTGCATTCTCAACAGCTTTTTCCATTGCCGTAATGTTAAATGGTTTGTTAGTTTTAACCGATCCTTTTAAACTGAAGAAGTCTGTTACGGGCTTTATGAACACTTCCTTATTATCATTAAGTTCAAAAACAATCTTGGTATTTGGCTTAATGCCTAATAGCTGTCTGATTTGAACTGGAATTGTTGCTTGGCCTTTTTGTGTAACTGATGTTGTAAATTGCATATCATTACAATACCAGATATATCATACTACGTCAATTAGGTAATACCTAATTTCTTTTCTCTGGGTGTTTTATATGATTTGTCAATATTTCTAAATTCTGTAATTTTTTGTGCGTATTGCGAAGGTTAGCCTCAATCTGGTTCCACTTGGGAGCTAGTCCGCCAGCCAGAGTTAGGCTTAGGAGTTCAATTTTTCTATTAACTGATTACTAGCATCGTTACTTAGATTATCAGGATCGTTTACTCTTAAACCTTGCGCTTGCGATCTTTGTATTAGTTTTTTCAAAGGCTTAGCGTCTATGGACGGTGCGGATGATAAACCAAACCTTTTTCCCACTGGGCTCCATCTATCAGATCGATATTTAGATTGAATCTCCTCAATAAGTTGATCGCTTGTTCCACGGGTCCCTTCTTTTCTATCCATTGGACGTGAATGTTATGCTGTTATAGAATTCAAGTCAAATATTTTCATACGGTTCTAACATAGTCCAAGTCCCGCAGCTCCGGTTAGCCTCAACATTATGGGGGGTGGCTGGTGGGACGAAGCTCTAACCATTTTTGAGGCTGAAATGGTCAAATCTATACCAAACTTTACTTGAAATATAAGTTTAGTTGGTAAATAATGTGGTATGGAATTTGTACAAAAAAGTAATGAAATCATATATCCACTACAGGACAAATGGTTTATCGTGCTTGCAATCAAATTAGTTTTTTTATCTTATTAATACCTATTGGCAGCATTTCATTAGTATTGATGCAGGATAAAGTTAATTCTAATATAGCAGTTGTATTCTTTTTCTTCTTCGTTTTACTATATTTTTCAGTTCTCATATTAGGATATTTTAGAAAATATAGGTTAAATTATTCACTATTAAGTAAATCATTTAAATTCAACAACAGCGTCTACGCGAATCGCAAGGAAAATATTCTATACGAATCTATTGATAAAATTGAAATTAAGCAAGATTATTTAGAAAAACTAATTGGTTTATCTTCGTTTTGGATCTATAACAAATCAACTTCAGTAATAATGATTCCTGGGATGCGAAATTCAGATGCAACCAAATTAAAGGAAATTATTTTAACAAAAACTGAAACATAATGAAAATCCAGCTCGAGTGTCGTAAAAGCACATTATAAAGCTCTAAAACTTCTTAATTAAAATCTGGGGTCGTTGAGGATGAGTTCCTAGAACCAATAATCAGTCAAATTGGGGATTTAAGTGCTAATTTCAATAATGTTATGTCTATTGTTTAAATGCTAAAATTACTTAGTGGCAAATACACTAGTCGTTGGAACTTTTAAAACAAGAACGGAAGCAGAGCTAGCAAAAAACTTGCTTGATTCTAATGGAATTGAATCCGTTACTCTATCAGGTGATGTAGGAGGCACAGATCCTGGATTATCAGTCTTTCCTTATAGTCCAGTTACTGCGGTAGATTTATCAGTTGATGAAAAGGACGAAATTAAAGCAAAAGAAATAATAAAGAAACTTGTAAACAACTTTTAATTGGCCTCAAAACAAGTCTGGGTGGCTGAGGGGACTCGAACCCCCGACTTCCGGCTCCACAAGCCAGCGCTCTAACCAACTGAGCTACAGCCACCAAATTAAATGTCTTTGTACGCCTGGAGGGATTCGAACCCCCAACCAATCGCTTAGAACGCGACTGCTCTATCCATTGAGCTACAGGCGCTTGTTTTTGAACGTCTTAGTGAACGACGTTCGAACCTATTTTAGCACGATTGGGCTTGCGGAAAAAGAATTATATATAACTAATTTAGCAATTTAACTAGAAATGTTCTTTTCTACCAAGTGCTAGTATTTGTTTTTTAGCTGGGGTTGCTTTAAATGTTTTCCTCGCCCGGTTGTGTATCCAGAAAGCTATAACAGGAAGAAACTCTTGTTCTCATTTTTATAAAATCTTTTAACTTCTCCGGTAGCTTGCCTAATCCTTCAAGGATATGTGCTTCACCTATGTTGGCCTCACTGAATACTTGAACTATGGGAACTGCTGCCCTTTCGGATGTAACTTGATGGCCAGTAGCCTCATATAATTGTCCCGCTATATACTCTGTAATGGCAACAGGATCCGATTTAAACTCTTCGAGAGCTTTTCCCACATGCATTTCAGGTTTGATTCCCAATTCGATAAGTTTACCGCCTTGTGCTTCTAATTCAGCATATATTTGACTTTGTTTGTCTCTGCTTTCAGCTACTTCCGGATCATGAAGTAATTTATTTAATCGATTAACTATCCCTAGATTGACTCCTCGCAACTCCGCGCTTCGCGGGTTAGACATCAAAAACTCTTTAGTTGGCCTCCATCGTAGTACTGGTGTTTCTAATTCTTGGCCGGAGTCGTGTGACATAAAAGTATTATACCGTAATATTTTTACCAACTGTGCCGAAGACACTAACAGCGTCTGTAGCTTTAGCGAAAGACGGGAGCGGGTGAAGGGAATCGAACCCTCGTATCCAGTTTGGAAAACTGGTGTTCTGCCATTTAACTACACCCGCAGAGTGTTTATTTTACCAAATTACAATTGAATTGTAATAAAACAGATTAAATTTTAACTTGCTTTTTGACGCGTTTGTAAAATTTAGCTCCCATCCTGTCCCAAAAGCCATGAAAATAGATAATGTTCAGAAACACAAGTGAAATAGTAATGATTGCATCGAAGCCGTACCTTGCGACATCGTTGTCGCGGAGCCTAAGCCACATTCCAAACTCATCGTAGGAAAATGCCATGGCTATTCCAAAAATGATTGCGACATAGTTTAAGGCCTTGCCTTTGGGTCGAACTATTAAATCATAGGCTCCAACCAGGGTTATTACTATTAAGCCGTAGGCAAAATGATGAACGTGTGTACCGCGCAAGTTTAAAAATATCTTTGGAAAAAGATAAATAAAAATTCTCATAACAAGATATGTTGCTAGAAAAGATGAGAATATAATAAATGGTATAGCTTTATCTTTATTTGGCAGCAATCTGTCCATATTTTAAGGCTGAATTCCCTAACCTTAGTTAAGATTGGGTAGTTTTGAAATTAATTTTTCAATATTTTTGTAAGTTACTTTGTATTTGTTGGGATTGTACAGGAAAGTGGCAGGCGCGTCGTCTACCAGAAAGCGCTGAAAATCTGTGTATAGCGTTTTTCTTTCATCTTCGTTTTGAGCGGCTCTTGCATCCTCTAACAATTTGTCTACTTT
>JBBQJY010000006.1:0-32875 GCA_038326365.1 Candidatus Curtissbacteria bacterium
ATCAAGCAAATCATCGGCCAATTCCAGTGGATCAACTGTAACTGATTCCGCATACCCTAGAGCGACCATCGGTTTTCTTGCATTACACCTAACATGATCAACCCAAACATTATGTGCAATCCGAAACATCCAGTTTTTAACCGGACTCTTGCTGGCATCGAACTGATCTTCAGCTTCGATCGCTTTGAGATAAGTTTCTTGAACTAAATCCTCAACATCGGCTGAGTTATATGCTCTATTTTGGAAATAGCGCGAAATTTACAGCCTAACTTCAATAGCTCTGGCGATAAACCCGGAATATAGATCAAGTAGTTCTATATACATATATTCTTCCACCAAAAATACCAATAGCGAATAATCTAGAAGTCTTTTCTACCTTCGAGGGCTCGGCGCAGAGTGACTTCATCAGCGTACTCGAGTTCTGCCCCAATTGGTATTCCTCGAGCAATCCTAGTCGTTTTAATTCCTAAGGGTTTAATCAGCCGTTGAATATACATTGCCGTTGCCTCCCCCTCCATGGATGGGTTCGTAGCCAAAATAATTTCACTAACATCACTCTTTTGAATTCTAGGCAAAAGATCTCGAATCTTAAGCTCATCCGGCCCGATATTTTCAAGAGGCGCAATAACTCCATGCAACACGTGGTACAAACCCCGGTAGCCACTCTTGTCTACAGCCCAAACGTCCAGTGGGTCCTCAACAACGCAAATCATCGTTTTGTCACGTTCTGGGTCATCGCAAATTTCGCAAGGATCAGTTTCTGTCACGTTTTGGCAAATAGAGCAAATCCTGGTTTTTTTCTTGATCTCCAGGGCAGCATTTCCCAATTGTTCGCTCAAGCTTTCTGGTGCATGCAAAAGATAATAAGTAAGCCTAGCTGCAGTTTTCGGCCCAATCCCAGGCAACTGCTCAAAAGCTTCAATCAAACTGGCAACACTTTTAGGAACTTTCACGCATAAGGAGTATACCAGAAGGCTTGAATCTAATCTCTGATAACCAATAAGGTCTTGTACCCCAGAGAAGCTGGTACTTCCAAATCATTTCTTAAAGAATCACCGACGAACAAAATTTCATTCTTCTTGGCATCGGAAATCCGCATAACCTGCCCAAAAACTTTTTCAAAATATCTTGGGTCGGGTTTATCAATCGGATCACCAATAATTACCTCCCGAGCGTGCAAATTCATTTTCTCAACTCTTCTTTTTTTATACTCTTCAGAAAATTTTGGCTCATACATCACACTCAAATCATCACTTATCTGTAAAATTGAATCACTTCCAGTCATCAAAACAAGTGCAGCCTGATCCTTCTCTAAGGTTGCCAAAAAATATTTGGCGTCTTCATATAATGGCGAGTTTTTGGCAACAGCGTTCCAATAAGCATCGCGAAGATGCTCGACCTGCACTTTAGTAATTTTCATTTTCAATTTGTCCGCGGTCAAAATTATCCAAGCCTCTCTGCTCCAAACTTTGTGACCATGTACACTCGAAAACGATTCATACAAACTCTTCGTTTTTTCTTGTAATCCTTCGTATTCTGCGCGATCTGGCCAATCACGTTCAGTAGTCATTCGATGGCCATGGAGTGTTAAATGGAAGCATTTTGCCACTTCGCGCGCAAACTCCTGGCCCATAACAGCACCTATTGCACCCATTCCCGCTTCGTGTGCCTGGTCAAAGTCAACAAGAGTGTAATCAATATCACAAATCACAATTTTAAAGTTACTTAGGGGTAATTCGTCTGTGGGAAGTTTTTCCAAGGAGAGTGAGCGCGTTTTTTCGACTTCCACTAATTTCCGCCGAACATTCCCTTGAGGGAATCGAAACCGCCCATTTGCTGCATTTTCTTGGCAGCTTCTTTTTGGCTTTCTTTTATTGCCTCATTTACAGCTTCGACGATGTCATCGTCATCTTTACCGTTTGTCTTAACAGATACAACTCGTTGAGCCAAGGTCATCTTAACCTCTACTCCACTTTTTTCGACCTCTACGCTTTCCGCATCAAGCGCCTTTTGCATAGCCATTGCGTCATCTCGCATCTTCTTCAGTTCTTTTAACTGTTGCAGTTTATCAAACATTATTATAATTTTACTCCAAACCAACCTGCCGATCAACTTTGGCAAAGTATCGACAATCTTTGTATAATACACACAAAGTGAAACTGACTGTTACAGAAATCCACATAAAAGACAAAAAGGCTCGCGAGTACGCAAAAGCTAAATTCACGAAATTAACCAGGTATTACCCAAAAATAGAGAATATTGAGGCAAGACTCGTGGGCCAATATCTTAAAGACAAAAATAAAGACTTTATTTGTGAACTCAAAATCACAATCCCTGGCCACGACTTGGAAATTAAAGACAGCGAATTAACAATTACGGCTGCCATCGATAAAGCAGAGGAACGCGCAAAACGAGTTTTAACAAAACAAAAAGAAAAGGCAATTACTAAAAAACATCATGAAGGCCTGGCTGCCAAAATTCGCAGCAAACTTCCCTTTTAAAACTTTTTAAAATCTTCTGACTTCTTCTTAACGATTGAAGATTTTGCCTTATGCGCCTTATAAGGTTTAAGACGATAAATAAGAGTCTTGCCAAGCCCTACTTTGTCCAGTTCGCGCCTAACCAACTCGTCACTGGCCCATTGGTCGTATCCCAAACAAATTACATCAGGGGCAAATTGCTTAATGTGGTCAAAAAATTCCTTTTCTGCTCCTAAAACTGCAGCGTCAACAACACTCAGCTGACCAATGACCTCAAGCCTTTCAAGCTCATTAAAAAGTGGTTTTTTACCTTTAATTTGGCGGACATTTTTGTCACGCCCCACAGAAACCACAAGCTTGTCACCAAACTTTTTTGCCTGTCGAAAAAAATCAAGGTGCCCAGGGTGTAGTCCATCAAATGCCCCAAAAACCATCACGGTCTTCATACTATTGAAGCAATAATATCAGAGGGGCTTCCTGCGCTCAAGTTACAGCAAATATAAAAATCCAAACAAAAGACAAATTAGAAATTTGAATTTCTTCTAGAAGGAGCCTTCCATCACATGTTTTTCCGGCTTATTGTCCTCAGACGTAATTTCCCGCGTAATCCATACTTGACGAAATTTTGAATATTTCTCGTCGTTTCGAAAAACATCTGTCCATTGACCAGAACCATTCCCATTCATAAAACCCCCGTCAAATGCGTTCTCCCCATCAGAAAGCCAAACTTGATATTTGTCTCCTTTTGGGTCTGGCAAAGTCGCGTTCACAGACAGGCTGTAACTTCCGTTGCCATAAACTCTTGTGGCCGTTGCCGTGCCACCTGCTCCCACATTTCGCAAAGTTATTGTGTTGCTGGCCAAGTTAACACCACCGCTTGTGTCTACCGGACTGCTATCCACCTTAACCGGCACAAGGCCCACAGGCGCGTTATGTAGTGTTTGAGAATCTGTAGTATTGCCCCCGCCAACATTAATTTGAGAACTTAAAAAATAAATCACGCTAACAATTACAAGAACAATAATTATTGTCCCAACTAATCTTGGCTTGGAGTTTAAATGTCTTTTTTTATAAGAAGTAGATTCGCGGGCCAGATCTCGCATTTTGAAGTTAAGCTTACCATAGGCTAACTCCTAGTTCAAAGCTGGTGCTTCTACTGCGCGGGCAATGCGGCTACTCACCTTTTTTCGCCTTTTAGTTCTCTTGTTTTCCAAAATCAGACTGTAAATAAACGGCACCAACAAAACCAACGCCATCAAAAACCAGTTTCGCAAATCCGAAAAATAAAACACAAAGTTAAAATAATAAAATTTCGCAATAATAACAAAGTTAAAAACACCGACAACTAGAAACCAAACTATAGAGAGTGTAAGACCGGCCGAAAATATTTCCCCCTTATTTTTGCACTTTGACCAGTGGTCCAGATAATAAACAGTCATCATCAAGATAACCAATGGCAAAATAATATAAAACCAAGGAAGAACTACCGAGTCACTAACCAAAAATGCCAGTATCCAGGTAAGAGTCGAGTACCATAAAAGACGCCAAGTTATCTCCAATTTCAAATGTCTCATTTTTTATTCAATCGGGATTTTTGAAACTCGAATTTTTATCAAATTCGTTTCGAATTTACGACTTTTACAAGTCTTAGTCAATATGGGAAAGTAACTTAACGCGGGGCAACTGCAATAGTTATCGCTGTTCGCTTGTTATCGGCCGAAGTGTTGATAATCACACTGCCTGCGAGCTTGGAATTTTTTATATTGAACGTATATGGACCTTGATTGCCCAATTGGCTCAGTGTAAACTCCCACCCGAACTTACCTATATTGCTATTGTAAAATTCGACTACTTTGCTAACGTCATCGCTTGAAATCGCGGTCGCACCATACTCCTGTTGAGCAGATCCGTAACTTTCCAGGAGCTTAGCCTTAGGATACAGCGGAATAGAAGGAAAGCCCTTTGGTGCTTTTCCTTTTGAAAATTGCCCCTGAACTCCGGTTTTTATAGAACCGCTATTATACGTTGGAAAACAGGCAGAAAGAGTAATGGAAAGGAAAATTAAAAGGGCAAGTTTAAATTTCATTTAGAGAATATTTCTTGTGCTATTTTTTCCAGCTCGTCTCCAGCCAAGTCTACAACATCACTACGTCTGACTTGAAGCGTTGGCTTCGCTTCACGGCTTGCCAGTTGAAATTTCAATCGAACATTTTTACCCAAAACTTCCTCCATTTTAGAATCCAGTATCTTTAAGATTTTTGGCTCCTCCAATTTATCCTTGTGAAACCTGTAAAAAACCTCCAAAACAATCACTTCGCCGTCAAATTCCAAAGGCTTAGTTGCACGCAAAAGTGCAACAACATGAGCATTCACAACCTTAACTCTATTTAAGAATTCATTCCAGTTTTTTTCAACTTCAGAAAGTGAAACATTCTGACCTTTTGCCTTTTTTTCTCTATCTGCTTGTTCAGAACGCACCAACCCTCCACCAGCTTTACTATCTTCAATTTCTATTTTTATGTCCGGTAAGTCCAAAGTTTTTTTGACTGCCGGTGGCCTGTTTAAATCCTCAGCTTTTGGCGCCCCTACCACGCTTTCCTCCGGGATAAACTTGCACATAGCCAAAACAATGGGCATATGAGGCAATGGATAAATCTTAATTTCACTTTCAGCAACCAAAATGAGACGAATCAAATTTTGAATTTTACTCGCAGGAAACTTTTCGGCAATACCATTTATTTTTGCCAATTGATCATCGCTTAGGTCAAAACTTGCTACATCAACTCCTATTGATGCATACAAAATCTTTTCCAAAAAGAGCACAAACTGCCGCGCAAAAAGTGAAAAGTCTATTCCCTCGCTTGTCATTTTTTCAACTTCCAAAACAGCGTCTTTCAGTCTACCCTCGAGCAAGGTCTCAGCCATCAAAAGCAAAAAATTCCAGCCCGAGACTTTTATGACTTTTTTAATATCGTCACCATTTATTTCTCCTGCGGCCGAGCTTACCTGGTCAAGAATTGATATTGCGTCTCGGTACGAACCGTCACTCGCTTCGGCAATGGAATCTGCAACTCCCTGCTTAAAGTTAATCTTTTCCGCCTTGGCAATCTGCATTATTGCCGCTTTAATATCGGCAAGTTTAGCTCTCTTAAAATTAAATTTTTGCAGCCGCGAAACAATGGTTACGGGAAGCTTGGAGTATTCAGTCGTTGCCAAAATAAAAATAACATGAGTTGGCGGTTCCTCAAGTGTTTTTAAAAGCGCATTAAAAGCCTCGCTGGTGAGCATATGCGCCTCGTCTATGATATAAACTTTAAAAGGTGATGAGACCGGAGACAGCTTCACCTTCTCCCGCAAATCTCGTATCTCGTCAATTCCGCGATTAGAAGCGGCATCAATTTCGATTAGATCAAGATTCGAACCGTTTGTTATTGATTTGCAGCTTTCACATTTGCCGCAAGGCTCTCCAAACCTCCCCTTTTTGTTTACCCGATATAGCTCGCAATTGACTGCTTTTGCAAAAATTCGAGCTGTTGATGTTTTTCCGGTTCCGCGTGTGCCCCAAAAAAGATAACCATGAGAAATATTCCCGCTTTCAAGTTGTGCCAGCAGTGTTTTAGAAACTTCTTCCTGGCCTACAAGTTCTGATAATTTTTGCGGTCTATATTTACGGTAAAAAACCATTTTGGAATTAAAAACTAATAACTGACGATTTGAAATTATTCATGGTGTTTGCCCAACAAATGCTCAGTCGCATGACTGGTTAATTTATAAATTTCAGCGTCAACCATTACATCTTCTCCTGAGGCTAAAAGCACAACCTCGGGCCAGCACAGAACAATATCACCAAGCCGAAGTACATTATCCGGAAAATTTATAAAGCCACCCTGATTGCTGGCAAGATCTTCATAAGGAAAAGACAATACTTCGTGATTTTGATCGTCTTTTAGAAATTCGCGCCCCAGCATTTTCATTTTTCGCTTTCCAACGACTGCTACTGAAACTTCCACTTCCTCGCTTGGAACTCTATTTGAAGCAAGAGTATCCATAATTGCTTTCCTAATAATTTTTCTGTTTATCGGATATCTTGTGTCTGTATGGATCTCAACGTTAACCATTCAACTTGGCAAGCTTTTCGCCAACGATACGAGAAACTTCGCCTCCATCTGCTCGTCTCTGAACTTGTGCCATAACTTTCCCCATAATCTTACCCCTATCACGCTCTCCACCCGCAAGTGCTTCCTCTACCATTTTGCCGATCTCATCTTCTCCCATTTGCTCCGGCAAATATTTTGCCAAAATTTCAAGCTCTGCGCTTTCACTTTTGACTAAATCATCTCGCCCTGCTTGCTCGTAAGCACTTATCGACTCCTTATGTTGTTTCGCATTTTTGACAACAACCTGAAGTGTTTCATCTTCAGTCAGCTCGTGTCCTAGTTCTATTTCGCTATTTTTAAAAGCAGAAGTAAGCATCCGAAGCGTTGAAACACGAACCTCATCTCGAGCTTTTTGTGCCTCAACTAACTCTTCTTTAATTTTGTTTATCAAATTGCTCATTAAAACTTGCTTTTAATGTATTTTTTCCTGGCCATTTGAATTTTTTGCTGCTTCCTTAGTGAAGGTTTAAGATAGTGTTCTCTTTTCTTTATCTCCGTCAGAATTCCTTCATTTTGAACCTTTTTGTTAAATTTTCGAATTAAAGAATCCACAGATTCGCCTGGCTGTGCTGTTACTCTCGCACTCATCTAAAAAACACCTCCTTTATAATTTTGTCCATTTTATTTTTTCTCCAGCTAAAAGATGCATGTGCAAATGAGGCACATGCTGAAACTTGCCTCCGTTAAATGCAAGTTTGAAAGCGTCAAGCTTCATATCCCCCACTATTTTTTGCGCAGCTTTGTGCATATCAACAAGCTCTTTGGCGTCCTTGTTTGCAATAGTCAAAACAGAATCGATGTGCCGTTTCGGAACAATTAGAATGTGAGTGTCACAGACAGGATTAACATCAGCAAATGCAATCACCATATCGCTCTCAAATACTGGCTTGGTTTTAATTTTCCCAGCGACGATTTTGCAAAACAAACAATCCTTATCCATTATATACCTCGCGCGCAGCATCGCTTCTTTGGCAAAAAATTTGATTTTCCCAACCATAAATCATGCCTTCCCAAGAATGTCTATAACTTCTTCTAAGCTCATTTTGGTTGGCTTCATATTAGGATTTCTGGTCGATCCATTTCGCAACAATACCTTGGAAGCATGCAAGAACCAATTACCCGCATCATCTTTTTTAATTATCTCCTCATAAGCTTTTGTAAAATCCACATCGTGAGCATTCGACCCGGTAATGCGCACATAACCTTCTTGCGGATCTTTACGAACAACTACGGCGTATCCACCCTTCATAGCAACGTCCATAATTCCATCGTTTTTGGTTACAACGGCCACCCCTTCTCCCCATTTTGTACTAAACTTAACCCCCTCTTTAACTTCTTCCTCGGCTCGAACTTTAGATTTCATAATCGCGTAAACCGCATCCAAACTGTCGCTGGTCCATTCAATGTATTTATCAGTTTGCCTTGGGAAAACCATTTTGAGTCCGGAAAGTGCATTATGCAGAGAAAATTCCCAACGGTCGCTGGCAGCCTCAGCCCATTTGTAATGATCCCAACCATGATCAAGCTCGGTAATTACCTGAATTATTCGCTCCAAGGCATAGTCGTCATGTTTCACAAATCCTTCCTCAACTAACCATTCAAAGACAAGCTTGGCTCCGCAAGTAAAATCATCTGTTTTGTGATGATCAAACTTTCCGCCACCAACATCGACATGGAGTACATTCGGGTCACTATCCACCGGTTGGTTCAAATATGTATTGTCTCCCGCCGGAACTAGCTCCACTCGAGCATTTTTATATTCAGGGTGAAACTTTTTGAGAAGCCAAATCGCCGGAATCCCGTCAAAGTCTGGAGAAATGTGAGTGACAATAATTTTCTGTGCCATAAATTAACTCCGTCATTTTAAATGTCGCAAAGAATCTCGTCTGCGCCCAAAACGACCTTTAATTTTAACTTTGTGAGGTGATTTTAGCAACAGCAAACAGAAATAGGCAGATTATCTTTTAAAAATCAGCAAAAACAAATTTCATAAAATGATCAGTTTTTGAACTTCGCTTGTCAATTTGGATCCTACTAATTTTTTCAGCAACCCTCGAAAGTGAAGTGTCGAGTTCAAAAACTCTTCGATATGTTTTTCTCACACCCCGCTCTGAAATTTCTTGCATATTAAGCATCCTATTTAGTGCTCCGTTTAAAGCGGTTCTTTCTCCCACACTTAAACTATCTTCAAATGCTCTCCATACCTCAGGCGCCTCCGGAAGCTGCTTAACTGCAGATGCTTTTATAATTGCGCTACCGCTATTGGAACTTTCCCACATGGCTACCAATTGACCTCTTTTTCTAGAGTCCCAGTAAACAAGAGCCCCCAGGGGCAGGTCTTTTGGCAATTGCCCCACAACCACTTTAACCCGATGCGCAAAGCCGGGATTCAGTGTGTCTTTATGCGGCGGAACAAAAGATTCTTGAGACAATCGTTCATTTACCATGGTGCAGAATTATAGTAGGAGATGCCTATATTGTCAAAGAGGACAACTTACAAAGACACTTCAAGAGCTTTTTTAACCAAGTCCAAAGTTTTAGCCTGGAAAATGGAAACAGCCACGTATCTTTCCATATCTACCTTTTGCTCAGCAGACAAATCGGTCTGATTCATACCCTTGGCGGTATTTTCAATTTCTTCTCGACTAACCTCGATCTTTTCTCCATTTCCAATTTCGTCCAAAATCAAAGTTGCCTTAACATTTTTCTCTGCCTGCTCTCTAAACTTGGCACGCATAGCATCAACAGTAGTATTTTCTTCTCGCACATAATCTTCTAGCTTCTTTCCTTGCTGCTCCAGCTGTTGATTAATCCTCATCATAATTCTGTTAACCTCATCATCTACCATCACATCAGGCACTTCAACCTCTCCTACTTTAACAAGTTCATCAAAAATTTCTTCTTCAAACTTTTGCTCAGCACTATCGGTAACCATTGTCTCCAGATCGTGCTTTACTAACTCCTGCAAGTGCAAAAGATCACGCGCACCAATTTTTTTGGCAAATTCATCGTCTATTTTGCCTCCATCGCCTGCATTTTTATCTTCTTTTAGGGGAATTTTGTTACCATGAGCATCGTAAATAAACTTTCCAGTGGGCTCTTCAGCCTCAGCATGTTCTGTGCCTTTTGCATCCTTTTGCTTTTTCCATGCATCATGAATATTCTTGATCGATTCATTAACGTCCTTTTCACTTACTTCTTTTGCCTTCATTTTCTTTAACTTGATTTGCTTCCACTCCCCAAGTTTTACTTTCGGCCGCTCTACCAAGTTCGCCACAAAAGAAAAGGGTGCACCCTTAGAAAGCGAGTCAATTGCCACTTTAGGGCGAGTCACCGGAACGACTCCTTCTTTTTCGAAAATTTCTGCCAAGTGATTAGAAACTAAAAAATTTGCAGCCTCATTTAAAACTTTACTGCCCCCAACCTTGTTCTCAACAATCTCACTTGGAATATTCCCAGGCCGAAAACCGTCCACTTTGACGTCTTTGCCCAGTTCCCCGAGAATCACGCCATAAGTTTTCTCAAAATCCGACTGCGCAACATCCACCTTGACCTCAACTTTTCCCTTCTCCAAACGGCTAATTGTGTATTGCATGTAATTCGTGATTGTACAACAATTAGAGCCGTTTTTCTATAAATCATTTATCGAGAAGCTTGCCCTATAGTTAACAAACTTGTAAAATCTCGATAATGAAAGAGAGTGACCCTACCAATTCAGCTGGCTTTTCCCGAGAGACAAGACGGGATGCACTTTACCGACCTGATAAAGTCCCGTCATATCATATTCAGCCTTCGTTTACTGTAGAGCACAAAGGCCCCGGATTTAGAATTTCCATTCCCGACGTGTATTCGAAAGAACCTTCAGTCATTCTTATTTACAATAGAGTCGCTTCTGAAATGGATAGAGCTGACAGGTTAAGGAAGAATATGCAGGAGCGCGGCAAAATATTCGAATTTGAACCACTAGAAGGATTTCCCGACAATTTTTTCACTCGTGAATTCCTCGGAATATCGCTAGAAGATATTGCCGCACTGCCTATAATTCAAAATAAAGACAACATTAGAATGGTTACGGAATTCTGGTACAACTTAGGAGGCCTCTCAACATTTGATCAGGAGGCGAAAAATACTCAGGCCTTATTATCTCATTTAATAGCAAAACCTCTAACACATCCCGAAATAAACTTCCAAATTCATCCAAAGTTAAGAAAAATTAGGCAGGGGCTAATGCCAGCACTCGAATACTTTAAGGACTTTTTGTACAACAATGTGGGCGAAACTGAAATCGGGGCAAAAATGTTATTCATGATAAATAACTTTGCAGCACTTGGAATGATTTATTGTATGGAGCAGGACGGTCTAACTCTGGGCGCAGCTGAAAGGCTGTTTTTACTAAGAGAAATGCAAGTCGCTCCCTCAAGGGGAAAGTTGTTCGCACCCTTTCGCAAGATCGCAAAAAAAAGAGCAATAGACCAATATACAAAAATCTTCACAGAGGTCAAAAGGCTAGAACCCTGGCAAGTGTGTGATCGCCAAAAAGACGCTTTAGTAGAAAAAAATTTGGAAAAATACAATTGGTACGTCAATACTCCAGAAGATATCAAAAACTTGTACGAGGACAATGACATAATCAGGCGCAAATGGAAACAATATCGCCCTTTGCTAAAAGCAGAGAAAAACAATCAGTTAACCATAGAGCCCGATACGGAAGATATATTTAAAAGAATTGTCATAAAACCCGGAGGGAAACTATTCACAAGCTTTGTCGTTTTAACAAACAACGGCCAAGAAATTACCCTTGACATAGATAAAAATGGGAGAGTATTCGGTATACCGGCAAAATTTGCCTTAAACCACCCACACGCGGACCAGCTTTTATTTCATAAAGTGATGAGTGCGGTGATTCCAAGGCTTAGAGAAATCATTACACAACTGCCCAAAAAACTACAAAATGATAAAACCAGGGAACTTAATCGACCAACAACCTCACTGCCCACATCCTATGAGTGGACTCCACCCCCAAGAGAACCACAACAAATGTCAAAAAAAAGAAAAGCTCAAAATCTTGAATTCGAAAAAGAAACAACATCCCGACTTGCCGAAGAATTACAACAAGAGATGGCCCAAATTACCCCTCATAGGGTAGTTTCTTACTCGTCAGATATGCTCAAATCGCTTGCCCGGAATATAAATGACCAAGAGCTCAAAACTCTCACCAATAAGCTTCGAAGGTTTGAATTTGGCACCCTTAATTCAGAAATGATGGTAGGTACTGAATGGGGCGTTTCAGGCGCAACCTTACACGAAATTAGACAAGGAAGGTGGAGAATAATTTTGCAAAATCACGGCAGTAATGTTTTTTCAGTAATCGATGTTTTTAGACATAATAGTAACAAATATCACGCGGGGCTTAAATCAAAAATAATGAATGTAGAAGAAATAAATTACATACCCTTATCAAATGAATGAAAGTATAGCGACTAGCTAGTTTTAAATAATTCTTTATTGATTGAATCCAAGTTCAAAATACTGGCAGACTCGTCCTGTCGTCTTTTTAATTCCACTTTCCCCTCTCCAACTTTCTTGGAAACAACCAGCCTCAATGAAATCCCCAATAAATCCGCATCAGCAAATTTTTCTCCGGCAGAGACTCCCCCCCTATCATCCCAAAGAACATCATCCTTACTTAAACCTGCTTTTTCCAAAGCCGAAAAAACCTCATTCACAACCTTATCATCTACATCAAGCTGCACGAGGTGAACTCGAAAAGGTGCGACACTTTCTGGCCAAATTATCCCCCTCTCGTCATGGAAGATCTCAACCAACGTTCCCATCAGCCGAGTCAGGCCAATTCCATAACTACCCAAAAATGCAAATTGGCGTTTCCCTGCTTGATCAGTAAACGACACATTCATTTTTTCGCTATATACTGTTCCAAATCTAAAAATATTTCCAACTTCGATTGATTTGCTCTCCACAATTCTGCCCTTTTTGCATTTTGGACATTTATCTCCGGCATGAGCAGTAGTAATCTCGCGGTTTTGTGCAAAATCACAGCTGTCACACCAATAAACTAAATCTTCTCCACTTTCAGAAAGAACTTGAAATTCATGAGTGTGCTCTTTTGTAAAAACACCTCCCGCTGCCTCTACCACTTTGGCATCCAACCCTACACGCCTAAAAATTCTCAGATAACTTTCAGCAACTTCCCAATAGTATTTATCCAAATCCTCACGACTCGTATGAACACTGTAAAGGTCCTTCATCAAAAACTCGCGCCCACGCAAAAGGCCGGATTTAGCACGCAATTCATTTCTAAATTTTGTGGAAAAATGATAAAGCTTAACTGGAAAATCACGATATGTACTCACGTGTTTGCGAACAAGGTCAAGAAGAATTTCCTCATGAGTAAAAGAAAGAGCGTACTCACGATCATCTTTTTTAAATTGGTACATAACTTCTCGTGCACTCTCCCATCTCCCGGTTTCGTTCCAAACGCTTTTTGGGTGCAAAAGAGGCATTAGAACTTCTCCGGCTCCAGTTGCATTTATTTCCTCGCGTATTATCTGTTCTATTTTTTTAACAACCCTAAATCCAAGCGGCATCAACGTATAAGACCCAGCCATCAGCTTATCGATATACGCACCTTTCAAAAGTAGTTTTGCGTTTATCGAAGTCTCGTCTTTGGGATCCTGTTTGGTTGTTTTGGCAAAATATCCTGAGAGTTTCACAGACAAAGTATATCAGAGGCCTTTGTGAATTAACTTTAAAATGTCATTATAAGTAATCAAAAGCACCAGCACAATTAACACTGCAAAACCAATCGTGTGAGTCCATTTTTCCAAAGTAGGATGAGCTTTCTTCCGAGTCACAGCCTCGACAAGAATAAAAAATAGCCTTCCTCCGTCAAGCGCCGGAATTGGCAGCACGTTCATAAAAGCCAAGTTAAGAGACAAAAGACCGACAAGTTGCAAAACAGAAATCGGCCCAAGAGCAACCGCCTGCTGGGTAATAGAAGCAATACCAATCGGCCCGGAAACTCCCTCGCTGACAGGAGCAATACTGCGCTCCCTAACAGAAAACCCTATTAATTGAGCAAAAACATGTATGGAGTAATCAATCGTATTGTAGCTATGAATAAAACCGGCAAATACTTTTTGCGGCAGAGTCTGATAATTTAAAACATATAGTTCTCCAAGCCCGACTCCAAGAGCCGGTGCTTTTAAGTTTTCACTATACCTGGGCACTGCCACAACTTGTCTTGTCTGGTTGTTGACTGGATTTTCAATTGTCATCACCAGTTCCTTACCTTCTGAGGAACGAACGATTTTCTGTAAGTCATCAATTGAATTTATTTTAGCTCCCGCAATTTGAACAATCGAATCCCCTGCATGAATTCCCGCAGCACTTGCTGCAGAATTAGCAGTAACATCTCCAACCAAAACCTGCTTGGTAGTTGCAACAAACTTAAAATTATGGTCCACCAGAAGGGGCAAGTTAACCTTAAAACCAAGAGCCAAAACAACAATATAAAAAATAACAACCGCCAGCACAAAATTCATAAATACGCCGGCAACCACCACGAGAATTCTCTGTTTAATGCTCTTTGTATAAAAGCTGTTAGGTTGATCCTTGCGTTTATCCGTTGGATCTTCCCCAACTAGTCGCACAAACCCTCCAAAAGGCAACCAGTTTATAGAGTAAATCGTCTCTCCAACTTTTTTACCCCAGATTCTGGGAGGCAAACCGAAACCAAATTCCTCAACTCCGATACCTGCTCGTTTTGCCATGATGTAATGTCCAAATTCATGGATCATTACCAAAAAGGACAAAATTACAATGAAAATAAGTATGCTGAACATCTTTTACTATTTTAAAGGAACTTCGCAATTAAGTCGAAGAGCAAGTCAGATTTCCCTTAACTGCTCTTCCTTATTCTTACCGGCCACCTCAACGGGCTCTATATACTCATCATGCATTTTTTGCAGCTCGTTTTCCAATCGTTCTTTATCGTCCTCACTTATTTCGCCGGATTCTTCCGCGGCTTTCAACTCTTCTCTTGTTTCGTGTCGAACTTGCCTTACCTGCACCTTATATTTTTCCAGCGTCTGATGCATCTGTTTTATAAACTCTTCACGCCTTTCGGCAGTAAGTGGTGGAATAACGATACGAATAATGTCCCCATCAACAACCGCATTCAGACCAATATTTGCCTTTGTAATTCCGCCAACTATGTTGGTAATAATTGCCTTATCCCAGGGAGAAATAATAATAACGTTGGCCTCTGGCGTCGAAATCTGCGCAAGCTCCTTGACCATGAGACGGCTGTCATAGGCATCCACCAATACGTCAGAAACCAATGAAGTGTTGGCACGACCCGTGCGAATCTGGGCAAGCTCCCCCTTAAGATGCAAGAGCGCATCTTCCATCTTCAACTGTGCATTATCAAGAATCATCTTTCCTCAACATACGAGCGCATGTCTCCAATATAACGAATTTGTTTCTCGTTATTTCCCACACCAACTGAGTCATCGCTATCAACAGGGTTCGCATTTAACATCCCAATTACCGCAATTGCCGTTCTATAAACCAAACGGGTACCTGTTTGGTCAGTATACAAGTTAGCTAATTTTAAGACTTCGTCTTCAGGCAAACCACCCTTAACCCAAAGTTCAGCATCCTTTACAGCATTGCCGTCTAAATGTCTAAGGTGGTCCATTATCAGATCCAAATAGTCTTCGGATATAGACTGAAGATCCGCAATTACTTTTTCTATTGATACTCCCGAAGATGGTGGGCGAGTTTCGACTTTTTCAGCTACCATTTCTAATTTCCAAGTTCAAACCTAGTAAATCTCTTGATAACTATATTCTCTCCAACCTTTGCTATGGTTTCTGCAACCAATTTCTCAATAGTTTTTGCCGAATCACGAATATATTCTTGGTTGGTAAGTTCCCCGACATTTTTGGGGTTCATGGCCGAAATTTGCATTGCAACTTCATGGGCTAAATTTTTAAACTCATCTGTTTTGGCAACAAAGTCTGTTTCGCAATTAATCTCAACAATCACACCAACCCGACCCCCTCCATGAACATATGTCTCAACCAAACCTGCTCCTACAGCTCGGTCACTTTTGCTGGCAGCTTTTTCAATACCCCAACCTTTGACCAGTTCTTCAGCACGCTTCATGTCACCACCGGACTCTTCTAAGGCTTTCCTGGAGTCAGCAATACCAGCTCCCGTTTTCTCTCTTAGTTTTTTAATATCCTCAACTTTAACTTGCACTTTTTACCTCTGTGCCTGCTGCCAAGCTTGCTTCTTCTTTGGCTTTTTCAGCAGCCTTTTCACCGGCCAGTTCTATTTTTGCTTTTGCGCTTTTCTTATCAAAAATTTCTTTCCCTTCTTTGTACGCCGCAGCAACTGCGTTGGTGATAACCTCAATTGCTTTGATTGCATCGTCATTTCCGGGTATTGGATGAGAAACCAAGGAAAGATCTGCATTTGTGTCACAAATGGCAACAACCGGAATCCCACGTTTGACTGCTTCTCGGCAAGCATTTTCCTCTCGCCTTACATCAATAACAAATAGCGCATCAGGTAATTTATCCATATCTTCAACTCCACCATAAAAACGAGTCAACTTGGCAATCTCGCGATCAATCAAAAGCAGTTCTTTTTTAGTTCTCTCAGCCAGTTCTCCAGACTCTTTCTTTCCTTTTAAATCTTTAAGTTTTTTAATGTTTTTTTGAGTTTGCTCGAAGTTTGTCAGAAGCCCACCAATCCAGCGCTCCGTAATGTGCATAGCTCCTGCATCCTTTGCTGCAGCTAAAACTATGCTTCTGGCCTGTTTTTTGGAACCGAGAAATATCATGGATCCTCCGTTTTCTCCTATTTTTTTGACAAAGATTATGGCCTCTTCCAGCTTAACTACCGTGTGCTCAAGATTAATAACGTGGACCCCATCGCGCGCAGTAAAAATATATTGGCGCATTTTTGGGTTCCACCTGCGAACCTGATGCCCAAAATGGACACCGGCTTCCAAAAGTTCTTGCATCGTCGGCATATTCATCTTTTCTTTGTCAAATTTTGAGATGTGATTAAAATTTAATAATTTCTATCAAATCTCCTTTTCACTTCCGCAGAAGCCAGTAGCTCAAGGAGATTATCTCCTGCGTGCTTAATGTAGGGAAATATATCACAGCATCCACAAAACTTGCAACTATTCCAAACTGGCGTCAACCAACTCAACAGGTTCTTCTACTGGACGTGATCTTACCCCTAAATATCTCATATCCAAAATAGTTTGGAATTGGGCATTCAGGACTCGTTCACTCTCTTCCACTTCTGCCAGTTGCTCTATTTCTGCAGACTTAATGCTAGGATATATTACCTCAAGCCTCACAATTACCCTCTTTCTCCTCGAATTGGAGCCTGATCACCATGCATAAGCTCATCATATATTTCAGGATGCAATTGTCGACTTCTAAATTCTCTTTGTACTTCACCAATGCGATCCCCAACGACCACACCAGAGCCTAAAACCTCTTTTAATTTCCCTAGATTAAAAACCGCAGCTTCACCTTCGCTTTTTCTGACAAAAGTGCCATCGATTTTTTGTTCTCCATCTACTTGCGGCTTATGCCTTTTTCTCAAAAAATTGCTCATATCTTGTCACTTAGCTCCAAATAAAAAGCTCCAACTCTGTTGGGGCCAAATCGACCTAAAGAAAATATCATATTTCGTGAAAACTTGTCAAGATTTAACAATATAGCTAAATATTTACTTGACCAAACCTAACTTACGATCAATTTTCTTTTCGCTTTCGCGGCGTGCTAAGTCATAATCGTTATAATCAACAAACTTTAGAGCCTCAACAAGCCCTGGATGGACTTTACGGACCAAATCTACTTTTAACTGTTCTACTCGCCTATAATCCGGATGGCCCTGAGGGCCGGTTCTAAGTTCTGTTTCCCAGCCCAATTGTCTCAAATTTTCCCATTGATACCAACGAACTTTGTGTCCCCTGGTCACCACATATTGTGCTTGGTTTGGATATTTACGAAAAAGCCTCTTATAAAATTTATCGACCCTAGAAACAGCATCTTCATATTTATCACCTAATTTTGCACCCACTAAGTCGGTAGGTATATCAAAACCTAATTCTGTTGTGAATCTCTGTCGTTCCTGCGTAAGCATTCTGTGTCTGTGCAAATCTCGATAGGCACCTACATTGGCAATAATATCGAATTTGTAATAAGTGTTTTCAAATGCTCGAACAAGCCTATGCTGTCTAACTTGCCGCAAGGAAACTGCATTTTTAATAATTTCCACTTTGTCATCATAAGAAAGCCTGGCGACTTTTTCTTTAATCGTCCGATAAGACGATTTAGAATATTTATATAAAAGCGATGCCACAACTCGGTTTTCTGCATCACTGTCCCAATCAATTAAATCAACCTCAACGTTTTCGCCATCCGTCCGGACATCAACTAGCTTCTTTGATTCACGCTCTTGAATCTTCTCTGTCTCATGGACATATTTTTGATAGATCTTGCCCCTTCCAGAAGATGCGCGTCCAACAAGAGACGGAATAACTTTATTCATCTCCTCCTGTGCTATTTTGGCCAAATTACGAACCTCGACCAAATCTGACGCAAAACACTTTGTAAGAACATATTCAAAGGTCTGCCCAACTCCAAAAAATCCGGAATTGGTCAAGGTTGCCATCGGTAAATAGTTTCGCAAAACATCGCAAGCTTTCGCCTTCATTGTTTCACGGTACGCACGATCGCTCTGATCTTTTTCTTGTTTATATTTTTTTGCCAGATACGAAAGCATTGGCGCAAGACTTTCACTGTATCTGGCAAAAAGCATCTTCATCATTTTTGCGTAATCTTGCCCAAATTCGCTTTTAATAAGTGTAGGCTCGTCAAAATACAAATAATGCCCATCCACTTTTTGATCAAAAGTTACGTATCGAGTGGATTTTTCCAGAGGTGCAAAGCCAATTCGAAATTCCTGCAAAATGTCGCAAGCAAGAGATGAAATGTTTTCAAAAAAAATGTGTGCCCCAGCCATTTGAGCAATAGAATCGTCGCCATAAGCCGCCAGCCATCTTGCAAAAAAATCTCGCGCCCGGCGACTGTTTACTACAGTTTCCCAACCACCATGAGTATGCAAATACTCAACAAATGAAACAAGCTCTGCTTTCATAATTTCCGCTTCTTTTTTAGACTTTGAGTCTGCTTCTTCTAAATTGGGTTCCAATATGGGCTTCATGTACTCATCATAGAAAAGTCTGCGCACACCTTTAGTCGACCTGGAGTATCGAGAAGCCAAAGCTCCTAAAACTTCGCTTGGCAAATACTTGGCCGCAAAAACATTTCTATCTAAATTAGTAAAAAATGGTTCAATAAACCACTTCTCTTCATTCGTGAATTCTTCGCTGAAGATACTATTCATGATTCCTCATGTTTTCTCATTAAATTTTTTATAAAATCCAAAACTTCAAGTTCATTTCCTTGCAAAACCCAGTCCTCATCATGTCTTCGAAAAATATCATCTAATTCGTCCATTTTGTACAAATCGACACTTTCAACCTCTTCCTCCTCAAGAATCAAATCAGCCAGTTTTCCATCCCAAAAATAAACAAAAATACTTTGAAATTCGCGCTCCAGCTCAGACCGAAAAGCCCCAAAATAATTTAAGTCCGAACTGTTAACATTAATACCCAACTCTTCCGAAAATTCCCTCACCGCAGATTCTTCCGCTTCAATTCCCGATTCTTGATGACCACCAAAAAACGCTTCCATCATTCCGGGCGAATGATCTTTATAAATTGATCTTTTTTGACATAAAACCAACCCAGCAGAATCTACAATCCAAATGTGTGCCACCCTATGCCAATAACCGTTTTCGTGAACCTCCAAGCGTGTTGCCGCCGGCAACGGATTATTGTCATCATCGACCACAAAAATTAACTCATCTGGGTTAATCATAAAAATTTCTTCTTTCTCAAAACCTTTAAAATATTCCCTGCAATTTCATCTTTAGAAAGAAGAATATCTCTGCCACAAACATCGATTTGCTCCCAATAATTTCTTTCTTTGGCAATCTTGCAATATACCAAAGAGGCATTTTTCAAATGCTCCAAATCGCTTTCATGAATATCCAAACTTTTTCTATCCTTCATCAGTTTTTGCGCAAACTCAACTGATAGATTTAAAAAAATAACCAAATCTTCCCGTGGAATATCATTTTCAACATACTCAAGATCTTCCAACCATTTTATAAACTTATTTCTATTGGCCAACTTAGAAAACTTTGCAGCCTGATGACCAATACTTGAAGCAACATATCTGTCGCAAACTACAATTTTGCCATTCTCCAACCAATTGCGAATTTCACCCGAAGCACTAAACCTGTCGCCTGCATACATCAAAGACGCTAAGTATCCATCAAGCTTTCCAAATTCTCCATTTAAATAGCGCCTGACAATCGCACCCCACATCGATTTTTCGTATCGAGGAAAAGAAATGTAAGCACAAGGAACTTTGCTTTTTAACAAATAATTATGGAGGAGTTTTGCCTGGGTAGTTTTGCCTGAGCCATCAATACCTTCAAACACAATAAATTTTCCGGTTTGTTTAGGACCGTCCATTATTTATGCTTATACTCGATTGCATCTCGAGAACCATGGTACCTACCTGTCTGCGTGTACAGTTTTCTAGCCGGAGATGCCAATTTTTCGAAAGTGAATGCGCAAATTGCCATGCCACAATAAAGGATTGCCGGCTTAGGGCCCAAATTCCCCAGCTCCAGAACCGGTGCCCCGTCCCAGCCAGGATCAAAACGTGCAGCAGTTGAATGCACCAAAATGCCTAACCTAGCCATAGAACTTTTTCCCTCTAACCTTCCTATTATATTATTAGGTAACCTCAGGACCTCTTGAGTTGCCGCAATTGCAAATGCCCCAGGCTCCAAAATAAAAGGCGCATCATCCTCAAGTTCCACAATTTCCATGGCATCTGGCGGTAACCCTCGCTTCGTATCAACAAACCTGTAAGTTCCGGCGCGAAAAAGCTTTATCTTTTTACCTAAATGAAAATCCATCGAAACTTGCGCAATACAACTTTTCCAATCGCGCTCAAGCGGCGAAACTTTAATAATTTCGCGCTTGATATAGTCCTCAATTAACCAATCAGACAAAATACCCGAAACAATGTCAGTAGATTTTGCTGTTCGACTTTGAATGGATTCTTTTTTAGTTTTAGTCTTCTTCATTATTTCCTACCAGTTGATCCAAACCCACCTCGAGTTGGACTGCTTAATTTCTTTACAAATTTAAAGACGACTTTAGTATAAGGAACAATTACGATCTGTCCAATGCGTTCCCCACGCTCAATTGTCACTTTGCGATTCGTAAAGTTCAAAAGAGCCATATGATATTCATCTTCGTCTCCGCGAAAATCCTCGTCCCCAATACCAACACCATTTGCCAAAATCACGCCATATTTATGCATAGAACTACGAGCAGCAAGCATAGCAAAAGTCCCCTTCGGGAGTTCAAAAGCAACATTAACTGGAGCCAAAACTACTTCGCGGGGTTTAATAGAAACAGTTTTTCGCAAATAGACATCAAAACCAACCGCTCCACGGCTTTTGTATTCAGGTTTCGGTAACTTTTCATCAAAAACCTTTAGCTTAAGGATTTTCTTCGCCATCAAAATTTTCTGGGCAGGATCCTATCGAGTATAACCAAGCCTTTCTTATTTGTCACTAGGCTCAGCACCATTGAAGCGCGGATCTAAATAAGATGGCTTCGGTAATTTTACTCCTGAACCCTTCTCGGGAATTAACACAACAATTCTTCGCAGGTCCTCCGCTAAGGCAGGGTCTTGTTTTTGAGCTGCAAGATTCATAATAAAGCCTTTTACAGGCTCAAATAGACCAATTTCAGCATTGTCGACCATTCTATCTAACATTAAAGTTTGCGGGTCAGAATTCTCATCGGCAACGGCATAACCAGCCTCCAAGGCCTCAATATTTTTCGCAAGAACTCTGTCCTCAGCCGTATAAAAAACCAGATTTGTCGCTATTTGAGCAAGCTGCAAACCATCAAGCCCTAAAGCTGCAAGTAAAGAACTTTCGGTCTGAAAAATAGCTTTTTGTGCAATTCGCCTGTTTCTAGAAAATATCTCTTTTTGTGAAGCACCCTCCACCTCGAAATCATTCTTCACTTTTTCTCCTGCGCTTCCGGAGCCCCATCTGCATTTGGTTTTGTCCAACTGGCGAACTTACACTTGGGATAATTAGAACATCCCCAGAAGACGCGTCCTCTTTTTGTTTTTCTGGCAATTACATCTCCGGTTTTACAATCCGGACATTTGATGCCAGTCTCCTCAACAATCGCTTTCGTATTTTTGCAATCCGGAAATCCACTACATGCCAAAAATTTTCCGTACCTTCCATATCTAATTACCATAGGTTTACCACACTTCTCACAAATCTCATCTGTTTCTTCTACCTCGACCTTCATTTTGTCTGCCTCTTCCAAAACCTTGTCTACTTTTTTCTCAAATGGCCCCCAAAACTTTTCCATAACAGGCGCCATCTTTTCGTGCCCTAATGCAATTTCATCCAAGTCGTTTTCCATTTGGGCAGTAAAGGAATAATCGATAATATCCATAAAATACTTTTCTAAAAACTCAATGGTTGTCTTACCAATCGGCGTAGGACCAATTTTCTTATTTTCCAACCGCTCGATATAAAGCCTATCGTACAAAGTCGAGATCGTAGGCGCGTACGTAGATGGCCTCCCAATTTCATTTTTCTCCAGATCTCGTATCAAAGTTGCCTCGGAATACCTTGGCGGAGGCTCAGTAAATTTTTGCTGAGGATCGATTCTTTTGAAGGTCAGCTTTTCTTCTTCGATAAGATTCGGCAAAATCTGCTCGGTAATAGGCGCTTTGGCATAAACTTTGTACCAACCATCGAATTTTATCTTCTGCCCGTTGGCACGCAATGTGTAAGTGACTTTATTTTTTGCCTCCACATCTACTGTTGTTTCATCAACTATTGCCTCTGCCATTTGGCAAACTATCATCCTCTTCCATATCAAATCATATAGTTTTTTCTCATCATTGCTTCCATCAATAACTGTCTTGCCAATACTTGTCGGTCGGATGGCTTCATGGGCTTCCTGGGCCAATTTTGACTTCACTTTGTAAACCCTGGGTTTTTGCGGCAGGTAATTTGCTCCATACTTTTGCTCGATATATTTTCGTGTTTGTGCAACGGCAGCTGGCGCCAAATTCACCGAATCTGTTCTCATGTACGTGATCAGTCCCTGCTCATACAAACTTTGAGCAACACTCATCGTTCGCTTCGGAACAAAACCAAGAACATTGGCCGCGCGCTGTTGCAAAGTCGAAGTTGTAAACGGCGGATTTGGATACCTTTTTGCTTCCTTTGATTCAACAGAAGCAACCTTATATTCTGCGCCTTTTAAATCTGCAACAATTTCGTCAGCCTGTTTTTTGTTTTTAACATCAACTTTTTTGTCCGCCGCTTTTTGCAAAGTAACCGTGAAGTCTTCCGCGTCATTAATCCTGGAAACGTCTACATCGATAATCCAATATTCTTGAGCCTTAAATACCTCGATCTCCCGCTCGCGCTCCACGACCAAGCGCAAAGCAACTGACTGTACGCGGCCAGCAGAAAGCCTGCTTTTAACTTTCTTCCACAAGAGCGGCGAAAGTTTATATCCAACAAGTCTGTCTAAAACTCGCCTGGCCTGTTGAGCCTCCACAAGGTCGTCATCGATTTTCCTGGGGTGTGCAAATGCATCTAAAACTGCTTCCTTTGTGATTTCATGAAAAACCACTCGCTCGTAATTTTTCTTTTTATTTTTTCCTTTTTGCTGGACAACTTGCAGTAAGTTCCATGCGATTGCTTCCCCTTCTCGATCCGGATCGGTCGCCAGAAACAAACTCTCGGCATTATCTGTCGACTTCACCAGCTGGTTAACCATTTTAATTTTTGTCTTTGGAATTACGTATTTAGGTTCAAAATTATGGTCCACGTCTACGCCGAATTCCCCTTTGGGCAAATCTCGCACATGGCCCATCGAAGCGACAATCTCGTAGTCTTTGCCTAAAAATTGACCAAGAGTTCGTGCCTTGGTCGGCGACTCAACAATAACAAGTGACTTTGCCATATTAGCTTTTTACTCTCTACATTTTTACCATCCATGTCAAGAGGCCCTTGTGAATTCCACGCTTTAAATGTTAAATATAGATCGTGGCGACGATTGACGATTTTCAAAAACTGGCAATAAAAATTGGCACCATCCGCTCGGCCGAAAAAGTCGAAGGTTCAAGTAAGCTTTTAAAACTAGATGTCGATCTTGGACACGAACATCGACAAATACTGGCCGGCATTGCGGAAAAATACGACCCCAAAGATCTCAAAGGAAAGCAAATTCCCGTCCTTGCAAACCTCGACGCTAGAATGATGATGGGTCTTGAATCGCAAGGAATGATTTTAGCAGCAGACATAAACGGCGAACCAGTTCTTCTTCATCCAGAAGAAACAGTGGCCAATGGCAGTCAAGTTAGATAATCTCAAAAACATTCTAAAATTCCTCCAAAAAGCCGAGGAGTTAAAGTCTCTGATGCGTCATTCATGGCTTTCAACGGGTCGTCGCGAAAGTGTCGCCGAACATTCTTGGCGAACTGCACTTTTGGCAATAATTTTGGCACCGGAAATGAAAGGAGAAATCAACTTGGGGCGAGTTGTGCAAATGATCGTCGTTCATGATATTGCAGAAATAATTGCGGGAGACCATCCTGCTTGGCGAGGCAAACTAAAAGATAAAGCCAAAAAAGAACGTTCAGCTTTAAAAGGGCTTTCAAGTGACTTGCCCCCAAAACAACAAAAAGAAATTCTCGCTCTTTGGGAAGAGTATGAAGCCAAGACAACTCCAGAAGGAAAATTTGCAAAAGCAGTTGATAAATTAGAAACAATCGATCAGCATAATCTCGCCGACATCAAAACTTGGAACAAACACGAAAAGACTTACAACTTAATCCACGGACAAAAAGAATCTGAATATTCCCAAACGCTTAGAGATTTTAAAGCATTAATAGACCTAGAATCTCAAATAAAGATTAAAAAGAACTAAAGATTTACCTCCTATTTCTTTACATAAATAAAGGTAAATTCATACAGGAACCATAACTTGTTATAGTTATCCTGTGTCTAGAAGGTAAATATGGATCAAGTATCCTAGGAAAAAGAAGTCGTTACATCAAATCAGCCCCTAGATCGTCCCCGATCTTTTAAGACTTATTACGTCATTTATTATGTGCACTAACGATTATTGAAACTTTGCTCGCATTTAGATTCTTGCAAAGGCTGCTTAGTGCCAATCAATCAACCGGATTTGTCAATATAATAAACGCCATTACTGGACCATTCGTTGCCCCCTTTAATGGCATATTTCCTGTTGCCCGCGAATCCAGGTCAGTTCTCGAGCCATCCGTTCTTGTCGCCATGCTAGTCTATGCCTTGCTGTTTTTCGCAGCTGCCCAACTCTTGAGAATTGTTACCGCACATAAACCTGAAGACATCCGAAACCCCGTATAAAACTAGCTAAATTGCAAATATTGATTTGTTAGCAAAATCTGTTATCCTCTAACAAATGCATTGGCAAGACGCTGTATTCTTTTTTGGTCAAATTGTTTTTGTTGTCGCCTTAATTCCCACAATTCGCGGCAAAAGTAAACCAGCCCTTTCCTCTAGTATTGTGACTGGCTTTATTCTGACAATTTTTGCCATAACTTATCTTTCCTTAGGTCTTTGGTTTAGCACGGCAGCATCCATCGCAACTTCTGCAAGCTGGTGGATTCTAGCCTATCAAAAGTACCGTCAACAGGCAAAGTGATTAAACTCCTTGTTTGGGATTGGAACGGCACACTTCTTGCAGACACCCGTCAAATATATTTAGCAGACAACGAAGTAATCAAAGCAATTGGAATCAGAGAAGCAAGCTACAAAGAATTTCTCGATTTATTCGATATACCAGTGAAAGATTATTACGTGAAGCTAGGTGCAAACGAGCAGCAACTCTCCAAACGTGCGATGGAGTTGGAAAGAATTTTTCATAACAGTTATGAAAAACGGGTTCTTACAGTAAGAACGAGGGCCCACACCAGGGAAATATTGAAATTCGTAAAATCCAAAGGAATAAAATCGCTTATCTTAAGTAACCATATAAAAGACAGCATTTCAGAGGAACTACTTAGAAGAAAACTCGAAACATTCTTTGTTGAAGTGCTAGGAAATCCCCAAATTAACATTGCTTTTCAAAGCCGAAGCAAAAAATCACGATTGGAAAATTATTTGCTGGAAAACAAATACAATCCAAATGAAATTCTGATAATTGGCGATGGTGTCGAAGAAATTAAAATCGCCCAAGAGCTAAATAGCAAAGTTGTCGCAATTACTCATGGAAATTATTCAACTGCCCGTCTAAAAGCAGCAAAGCCGGATTATCTAATTAACAGTTTGTTAGAAATCAAAAAAATTATATCAGAGCTTTCGAAAGCTAAAACTTAAGACCAAGTTTCTTCAAATCTTTTTCCAGTTGTTTCGGATTTTTAAATAGTATTCCCTGCATTCCGAGTCCAATTGCTGTCTCGACATTTTCGCGCACGCAGTCAACAAAAACCACGTCTTCAGATCGTTCTCTTGTTTCCTCAACTGCCAAGCGAAAAAGTCTTGGACCATCAATTTTTGTTAATGTGACCTCGTGGGAAAGAATCCCACCCATAAAATTTTCTTTGAACTTATACTTTTCATCCAAAAAATCCACACGTTCTTTAACACTGTCTGAGAGATAGTAAAGCTTTACACCTTTTTTCTTTATTTTTATTACAATCTCAATTGTTTCGGCAATTGGTTCATATGATTCAAACCAAATTTTATTTAACTCAAGGTTTGGTGTATCAATAATAAGTCTCTTTTTAACTTCGTCCCAAAATTCGTCGAAAGTAACTTCACCTCGCCTATATTTTTTGCCTATGTCAGAGCTCCCTTTCATCACATCGGCAACATGACTAACCTCGAGATGAAATTTGTCTGCAATCTTTTTCGCTGCAATTTCACGCCCATTTGTAAAGTAAACTCCGCTCAAGTCCAAAAGAATAGCTTTTACCATAGTCATTATTATAGCCCATTATAATTGGAAACCCCCAAAATCCGAGCAATTTAAAAAGATATTTTTATAATCTACGCGTAAATGAAGCCAGATTAAGAGTATCTAGACAGCCACGTTATAGTCACACCAGTAAGCAAACTCTGTGTTCATAGAGCACTTTTTACAAGATCGAACCAATATTCGTGTCCGCTATCACCCGGATGAAACTTGTCAACGCTTTCCCAGTTCGCAACTTGTTCTAGGCCTGTTGGCGGGTGAACTGGATCAACGTGGAACATGTTTTCATACTTCTTAATTTCGTCATCTATAACACTTGAATATTTTTCTGCTTGCCAGCGATAAACTGGTCGCAGAACAATCGGGATAGCCGGTGAGTCAAAAACCCTACCGGGCCCAACAATAATCACTCGCCTGGCAATTTTTGAATAATTTTCAAAAACTTTTTTTGTTGCTACTTTAAACTCATCTAAATTAGCAAATCTAAACAGATCGTTGGAAGAGACAATTAAAACCACTAAATCTTGCTGCTCATTTGGCAAATCACGCTTGGCCAGGTCACGCATTTTCATCCCCACCACAGATTTGTTTTCAAATGTCACATGACGCTCTCCAGCAAAATAACCAGCTACTCTGCCACCAACGCTCGTTTCAAAACTACTAGCCCCAACTCCTGCTCCAATGCTGTCACCTGTTAAAAATATTCTATACTGTGGTTTTTTTTCGTCACCAAGTTCACGCTTGCCAACATAAATTGTTTTAATGAGCTTCGAACTTTGCCAAAAATAATAACCGGAATAAATTGCTTGAAAAACTACATACAAAAGTACAGTTCCCAAAATCCAAATGAACATCTTCACCTGCATTCTAGTTTAACTCAAACTAACTCTGGAGGTAATATTATTCCAAAGTGTTTCGCGATTGCCTTGCTTCTCAGACCTAAATCTTCAATGCCCATGTCCAAGAGAACAGAACTATATACATCAATTGGAGACACCTCCCTACCTAATTGTACGGCTAACGCTTCTTTTTTTTTCTTTAATTTCTCGCCTATCTCTGCAGGCGCGGGAAATTTTTCTGGCTCTACCATGAGCAGATATTATATATTCTCATAATTTTTTTCAAATAAGTTCGCTTCAAGTTTTGTCCTTTTGGCAATAAACTTAGCAGCTTTTCGAGCTTGCGATTTCCTAAAAATCGCAACCGTAGCCCCGGAATTCCTTTTTAACTCATTAACTAATTCCCCGATACTTCTCGCATCAAATGCCAGTGCGACATTTTTATAATTCTTAATTGCTGCACGGACAAGAGCTTGCCCACCAATGTCCATACTTTCCGGAAATGTCTTCGGGTCGGGAGCGTACAAATCAACAACAACCAAATCAATAGGTTCAAGCTTTTCTTTTTTCAGTTGCACTGTGTGCTCTTCCTTGGAATAATCAGCAAGTATCCTTGTAAAATTTGCCCTATCCAGGCTTTTGACGCGACCATTATATTCAAATCCTTTCACAACAGATTCACCTCTAAAACTTTTCGATTTAATATATTTGATTGTTCCTTCCGTACCCCAAAACCTAACCTCCTTCTTATCAAGAAGAGACAATAAACCATCCAAAGTACTTTTCTCAAAGACTGCTGCAAAAATATTTTTAACCTGAATGTTATCTTTCATTTTCAATGCTTAAAATGCCTTACTCCAGTAAATACCATCGTTATTCCACGCTTCTTGGCTTCGGCAATTACTTTCTCGTCATTTATCGATCCTCCCGGCTGAATTATTGTTGAAATTCCGGCTTTTGCCGCCAATTCTACATTATCGGCAAACGGAAAAAATGCGTCGCTTGCCAAAACTGCACCTTTTGAGGTTTTCTTTGCTTGTCCTAGTGCCAACATCACACTATTTACTCTGTTTGGTTGACCGGTTCCCATCCCTAGTAATCTTTCATCTTTGGCAATCACAATAGCGTTGCTTTTAACGTGTTTGACCACTTTCCATGCAAACTCACAGTCCAATAACGACAATTTTGAAAGCTTCCCCCCGCTGACTACTTTCCATTTTTTTGAAGATTCACCAGAGTTATCAGACGTCTGCACTAAGTACCCGTTAAATGCCCGAGTAAACTCCAAAAGCTTTGGCGGCTTTTTAGCCTCAACTACTCGCATTTTTGCACTTCGACGCTTAAGTCGCTCCAAAACTTCACTTGAGAACTTCGGGGCGATCAAAAGCTCAAAAAACATACCCCGCATAGCTTCGATCATCTCCATAGTTGGTTGCCTATTGACTGCAATTATTCCTCCAAATGCAGAGATAGTGTCTGCTGATCTCGCAAGCCCAAATGCTTCTGTCAAGTTATCCCGAGAAGCAATTCCGCTTGGATTTGCGTGCTTGATAATAGCAACCGTGGGTTTGGTAAATTCGCAAACAAGCTTCCAAGCATGGTTGGCATCTCCAATATTATTGTGGGAAAGTTCTATGCCCCAGAGTTGCCTGTAACCAGGATCGGCTTGACCTTCTGTATAAAATGCGCTGGATTGATGCGGATTTTCCCCATAACGCATATCACGATATTTAATGAGATTTATTTTCAAGTTCTTGGCTAAGTTCATTTATTTCTGTTTGCCATCCACCAATCCACTACCTCTTTGGCAACCGGTGCGGCAACTGCCGACCCTTGCCCTCCGCGTTCTACAACAACGGCAATGGCAATTTGCGGTTTTTCGCGAGGTGCAAATACTGTAAACCATGCATGAGATTCCCCACCTGCCTCTTCTGCTGTACCTGTTTTACAAGCTACCTTATATTTTGCATTAAAAAAAGGCACGCCCGTTCCGCCAAGCTCACATGCCATATTCATTCCGTTTCTGACAAAATCTAAATTCTCACTTTTTACCAGTCCCTCGCCTAAAACTTTAGTGCTAAAACTAATCTCCCCAGATCCCAACCCACTACCAATTTTGGAAACTAGAAAAGGCTTTGTCAACTTGCCAGAGGCAACAAAAGACGTTACACCATCAACTTGTACGGGTGTTGTCAGAATAAACCCTTGGCCAATAGCCATGTGCAGTGTGTCTCCCGTAAACCAATCCTCACCAACCGTACTTTTCTTCCAAACCTCATCAGGAATTAAGCCATAAGATTCGTCCGGCAAATCAATGCCGGTTTTCTGCCCATAACCCAATTTCACAGCCATTTTTTTCATTTGATCTACGCCGGTTTTTTGCCCAGCTTTGTAAAAGAAAATGTCATTGGACCTGGCAATTGCCCGCTCAATTTTTATCAAACCGTCAACTCTTCCATATTCTGTAAAAAGCCAGTTGGAAAATGTCTGCCCTCCAACGTTAATTTGCCCCACGTCATCAAATTCTGTATTCTGATTTATTTCTCCACTCTCTAAACCAGCCAGTGAAGTGACAATCTTAAAAACAGATCCTGGAGGGTAAGTACCTTGCACTGCACGATTAAAAAAGGGCAAATCACGATCGGCAACTGCAGCTGCGATGTTTTCCGGACTAAAAGAAGGCGCGGACGCTAGGGCCAAAATCTCTCCAGTTTGAGGATTTTCAACAACAATTGCCCCCTTACGACCTCCCGTTAAACCTGTGTATTTAGCAAGTGATTCGTATGCAATTTTTTGCAGATCACCATCGATTGTTGTCGTCAAATCACGCCCACTTTTTGCTTCTTCCTCCCCAATCAAAGAAATATTGTTTCCACTGGCATCCACTTCAACCAACTTTTTTCCAACCTTCCCTGTCAAAAAAGAATCGTAAACTGCTTCAATACCAAGCCTGCCACGAGAGTTCGTTGTATCTATACTTTTATCCTTTGCCTTTTCTTCTGCTTGAACAGCACTCGTATAGCCCAAAACATGCGCAGCCGCATCACCCAACCAATATTTTCGCTGCTCATCTCGAACGATTCGACCGGCACTGCCTTCAAAGTATTCTCCCGCTTGACCAGATTGAGTTAACCTTTTGGCCTCATCGGAACCTACCTCTCGTGTACCGTCACCTTTTTTCAACAAAAATACTGTTTTTGACTGTGCTAGCACTTTGCCATAGCGGTCAAGAATCCGACCCCGAGGAGCTTCAACTTTGATAAGTTTTACTCGATTATTGTCTGCCAGATCTCGATTTTTACTTCCAGCGACAGCCGTTAAAACAAATAATCTCGCCACAAAAACTAACAAAATTAAAAAAGAAACCAAATAAAATAAATAAATCCTCGAATGAGAAACCGCCGAACTGACTATCCCATCGTCTTCAATGTCTCCCCTTCGCCAGCGAGATTTACCATCAGTCCACATCGATGAATCGATGCCAGGCATATTCATTTTTCTCAAATGTTTGCGCATAGAGCTAAGAAATTTGGCTTTTGGCGTATTTAAAACTGATTTTATTAAGAAGAGGTTTATTTCCAAGAACCTTGGCGCAGCCAACAACGACAGAATAAAGGGGATCCTCAGCTACCGTGACCGGCATTTTTGTTTCTTGGGAAATCAACTTGGGTAAACCATAAATCAATGACCCCCCACCGCACATTACTATCCCTTTTTGCGAAATATCCGAGGCAAGTTCTGGAGGCGCATCCTCCAGCGTATCTCGCACAGCCTCCACTATTGTTCGAATAGTCGGCGCCAACGCTTCACGAATTTGCGTCGACGTTAACTTCACTTGTTTTGGTAATCCTTTCTCCAAGTCTCGTCCGCGAACCATCATTTGTTTCTCAACTTGCATGGAAACAGCAGAACCCAAAAGCATTTTTACATCCTCGGCAGTTTTTTCTCCAAGCGCCAAACCGTATCGAAAACGCACGTAATTAATAATATCTTGGTCCATGGCATCTCCACCAACTTTGAGCGATTTTCCTGAAACAATCCCTCCCAGAGAAATTACAGCCATATCGCTTGTTCCACCCCCAATATCAACTATCATGGACCCTTGAGCATCTTCTACATTTATACCTGCTCCGATTGCAGCCGCCATAGGTTCCTCTATTAAATACGCTTCGCGGGCACCTGCCTCATAAGCAACATCAAAAAGTGCTCGTCTTTCCACTTCAGTCACGCCCGAAGGAATACCCAGAACAATTCTGGGCCTGGCAATTGTTATCTTGCGACCCGGCTTCTCATGAACCTTTTTAACAAAATAAGAAAGCATCGCAAGAGTTGTGTCATAGTCAGAAATTACGCCATCTCTAAGTGGTCGAACAGTCGAAATGCTAATCGGTGTTCTACCAATCATCTTTCTGGCGTCAGTTCCAATAGCAATCACTTTTTTTGTTTTTTTATGAAGAGCAACGATCGAAGGTTCACGAATTACAATTCCCTTACCAGCAACATGAATTAGTGTATTCGCTGTTCCAAGATCCACACCTAAATCAGAAGAAAAATAACCAAGTATATTATCAATAACCGGGATCATCAAAAAGTTCGCAAGAAGTATACATAATTTCGGCTTTATTGAGAAGCAAAATATTGAAAATTTTATCCGAAGTGTTAGTATCAAGAAACAATCGTGAACAAATCTGCACTGCTGGACAAGATTATCTACTATATTTTCCTGGCATTAGCCACAATTACTCCTCTAATTTTTACAACTCAAACATCTGAGCTTTATGAAGTTCCTAAAATGTATTTCGTCTACACGTTGGCACTGCTTCTTTTAACATTGACCGCAATTAAATTCATTACCCAAAAACAAATCAAAATTCCAACCAATTTTGTTGTGAATACTTTTGCTCTATTTTTAATAATTCAAGCAGTTTCAACAATAACCTCTACTGATAAATATACTTCCATTTACGGCTATCCGACTAGGCTAAACGGTGGGCTTCTTTCGCAGCTTGCCTACTTTGTTATTTTTATAACAGCGCTAATAAACTTAAATCTAGAAAAAGCTAAAAAAATTCTAGAAGCGGCAGTATTTTCAGCGGTTGCCGTTGCTCTCTGGGGAATTCCTTCCTACTTTGGTCACGATCCAACTTGCTTTCTCTTAACGGGCAAATTTACCTCTTCCTG
>JBBQJY010000007.1:0-27797 GCA_038326365.1 Candidatus Curtissbacteria bacterium
CGTTGTTAAAAGACAATAAGATTGACGCCCTCCTGATTACAAATCCCATAAACGTTCTCTATCTCGCGGGCTTCAAAGGTATTTCGCCAACAGAGCGAGAAGCGCTGCTGATTTTAAGAGAATCCAAAAATATTTTAATAACCGCAAAACTCTATCAAGCGCAAGCAAAAAAGCTATCTTCAATCAATCTTGAAGTTAAAATTGCCGCAGAAAGAAACGAATACGAGACATTTATTAAAGATTCTTTTATTAATGTCAAAAGGTTAGGTTTCGAAACAAATAATCTTACAGTGGGTGAGTATTTTAAATTTAAAAAATACCTCGAGGGCAAGTTAACTCCTTTGAAAAATGCAATTGAAACAATAAGAGAAATTAAGTCTGCACAAGAAATTGAATACATTTCCAAAGCACAAATCATCACCCAAAAAGGCTTCGATCAAATATTAAAAACGATTAACATTGGGCAAACAGAAATTGAGATTTCAGACAAGCTGACTACTATTCTTAAATCCCTAGGCTCACATGGAAACGCCTTCGAGCCTATCATTGCCTCTGGACCAAATTCAGCTATTCCCCACCACGAAACAAATACTGGAAAAATCAAAAAAGGTGATACACTGCTTTTCGACTTTGGAGCAAAATATAAAAATTACTGTGCCGACTTCTCTCGAACCGTCTTCCTTGGCAAGGCATCTAACATTCAAACAAACACCTACAACCATGTTTACACCGCCCAACAGGAGTCTATCAAAAAAATTAAAAACGGCGTAAAGGCCCCAAAAGTTTTCCGCCAAGCAAACGACTATTTCAAGGGGTTAAAATTAGATAAGTACTTTATCCATGGCTTGGGCCACGGCATCGGTCTTGAAGTACACGAGAAACCGTCAATTTCAAATAAGTCAAAAGGCGTGCTTAAAAATGGCATGGTCTTTTCCACGGAGCCTGGTTTGTACATGAAGTGGGGTGGTGTCAGAATCGAAGATTTAATTTATATAGAAGCAGATCAACCAAAGTTAATTGGCAAAAAAAGTGAATTTATCACGCTTTAGGCTAAGTATTTCCCAGACAGAGTAAAATACTATAAATGAGCGAAAAACACAAAATAATATTTATAACCGCAGCACTTGTTCTACTTTTTAGCTTAGTCTTTTTAGGTTTCTTTCATAAACAGGCGATGGCACCGACGAAAAACCAAGACAGCCAAACAACCGATTTATTAAAAACACCTGCTCCCAACTTCAAAGGAAGTGAAGAAGCGTTCAAAAATGCGCTGAATCTATATATACAAAAAAAACAAGATGGATTAGACATGTCAAGCGGCCCTTGTCTTGGAAATATAGCAAACGATTGGGTACTAGATATCGCACACCAGCCCAGGGAAGCTGTAGACGAAAAGCCAGAAAATCAATGTGCCGAATTAAGAAATGGCCAAGCGCACCACTTCATCGAACTAAATCCAGACGGAAAATTAATTCAGTCTCATTAGTTAATTTTACTTTTGAGGATCCTCTTGTTTCTGCTTTGCTTCTGAAACAAAAATCTTTCTGCCTCCAATCTCTTGGCCGTTAAGCCCCTCCATTGCTTTTTTTGCTTCATCCTCAGTCTTCATTTCAACGAAACCAAATCCTCGAGATCTTCCAGAATTCTTGTCCATAACAATGTTAGCATCAACAACGTCGCCGAATTTAGCAAATGCCTCACGAAGATCGTCAGAGCTCATTTCGTAAGACACGTTGCCAATAAATAACTTATTAGTCACAATTATCACACTCCTTTCAAAAATAATTTGGGAAACATCAAATTAGAAGATTAAGTTCCATGCGCCAAGAAATTCAAATTTCTAAATAAATTTTATTCCTTTTTTAAAATAAAAGTCAAATGTTTGAAAAATTATCTGTTTTGACTACTTGTCAAAAATTAGAAAATTGGCTTAAATGCCTGTGAGGTCTGTGTGGCAGATGTAAAAACGTTTACACTGTTTTCTTCCAAAAATTTGCTCAATATACGAGCAAGTACTTCCTTTAAAAAAATCTTGAGAAAAATAAACAATAATAAAAAAGCGGACGTTGTTTTTGTCGAAAAAACGTTGCCCCACCAAATGACTGCAATAATTATATCCCGACTTTTTGGAAAAAAATTCGTTTGGGTCCAAGCATTTGCCAATCCGCCCGTACCGGGATTTTATACAAAACTTCTATTGAATCAGGCAGATATCGTTTTGGTTCAATCAAAAAAAATGGCTTCTAAATTGCATTCGTTTGGTGTAGACAAACCCAAAATCAGAATAAAACGCTAATTGCCCTCGGCCAAAACCACCCAAGGTCTGAGATCCTTTTTTTTAACAACTGGGGCAACTATAAATTTAGTTGCCGATCTAATAAACATAAGAGTTACAAAATTAATAGTCTCGTGCTCATGCCAGAATGCCTGAGGCACATCCAAGCGCTCTCCATAATTTTTTTTAATCATTTTTACTTCTTCTTCGTTCGGATGATCAAAATAAATAACCCGATCAACTACAAACTGTCCAGCAATTTTCTCGCCTGGTATTTTCATCAAGACCAAATCTCCAGCAGAAACACGGCCAAAAGGATCAATTTTGATCTTTGAAAATCGGCCTTCGATTTTTTTCTCACCGGAAAAAATGGCGTCAACTGCCCATTTTTTTAAAATCGCCAAATGCTTCATGATCAGATTGGATTCTAACCTAAACGAAATGGGAATAGAAGATTCTACAACTCGAGTGTCTTTAGGTATTCTTTGAGCTCAATGTCAATATCCGCGTGTTTCAATCCGTGGTCAATAACAGTCTTAAGATATCCAATTTTGCTTCCGCAATCATAATATTTACCGTTTTCAATCTCTATTGCATGAACTTTTTTCCCATCTTTCATCATGTTATTTACTCCATCTACATAATAGAGCTCTTGACCTTTATCTATAGTATCTGGAATCGCCCGCTCAAGAGCATCAAAAATATCAGGAGTAAACAAAAAGCCAGAAACAACGGCTAAATCACTTGGTGCGTTTTCTGGCCCTGGCTTTTCTATAAACTTATCAACTTCGATTACTCCATTTTCTATAGTTTTGCCTCCAACGTATCCATATTTCTTAGTGTCCTCCGGGTTGGTTGTACGAATACCCGAAAGAATCGATGTGCCGTATTTTTCATAAGCCGCAATCATTTGTTTGGTTCGAGAAGGCTCAGCCGCCACAAAATCGTCTCCCCAGAGCATAACAACTGGTTCATCACCCACAATTTCTCGCGCGACCAAGAGAGCGTGCCCATTGCCCAAAGCTTCTTTTTGTCGTACATAGACAAAGTTGCCCAACTCCGATATACGTCTCACTTCTTCCAAAATTTCGACCTTGCCGTCTTTTTCCAGGCGAGCTTCAAGCTCAAAATGTTTATCAAAATGATCTTCAATCGCTCTTTTATGCCAACCGGTAACCAAAATAATCTGCTCGATTCCCGCCTCAACGGCTTCCTCAACCACATACTGAATAATTGGCTTGTCTACAATCGGTAACATTTCTTTGGGCATCGCCTTTGTAGCAGGCAAAAATCGTGTTCCGAAACCAGCTGCGGGAATTACGGCTTTTCTAACCTTTTTCATGAAGTAAAAGTAATTATCGCGCACCCTACTGTTCAAAATCAAATCCCCTAACTATTGATTCTTAATTATTATTTCTGCTATTATTACCAGCAACCTTTGACAGGAAGGTAAATATTGCTGTGGCATTTAACCCATTTGAATATCTCAGAGAATCAAAAGCTGAGCTGGATAAAGTTATTTGGCCGACAAGGCAGGAAACTCTACGCCTAACTTTAGTTGTAGTTATCGTATCGGTTGCCATCGGAGCATATATAACTGGCTTAGATGCCCTTTTTGCCAAAGTTGTAGAAACTTTTCTTAAATTAAGATAAACATGGACAAAGACGATAAAAAAACTCAAGATAACTTGCCGCAAGAAAAGCTAGAATCTCCCGTTGAAAATACCAACCAAGAAGATACTTCCTCGGCTGAACCTGAAGCTGATTTAAATAAACAAGACGCTAGCGAAAACACAAATGTCGATTCAGAACAAAAACAGACCTCAAGTGAAAGTTCCAAAACAGAAGAGCAGCCAAATAGTGAACCAGCCGAAGTCCAAACTGCAGGAACTACTCCAGAAAAAGATACTGAACTAGACCAGGATCAAGATTTACACTCCAAAGCCCGCCCCTCAGACAAGCATACTGACTCTGCGGGACTCAAAGCTCATTGGTATGTCGTCCATACCTATTCCGGTCACGAAGCAAAAGTTGCCGCAACCCTTAAACAAAGAATAGAGTCTCAAAAGCTCCAAGACAAAATAATAGATATTCTTGTACCTACGCAGGACAAAATAGAAATAAAAGAAGGAAAAAAGTCGACCATCAAAGAAAAGATTTTTCCTGGTTATTTGCTAATCAGCATGGTTCTTGACGATACTACATGGCTTGCTGTTAGGACTACACCCGGGATAACCGGTTTCATAGGTACTGCCAACAAACCTACCCCACTTCCGGAAGAAGAAGTTAATACCATTAAACGCTTTATGAGTCTCGAGGCCCCTAAATTCAAAACGGCTTTCGGCCAAGGAGAAGCCGTCAAAATTACCGATGGTCCCTTTAGCGAGTTCTTAGGAACAATTTCTGAAATCGACGAAGAAAAAGGCAAACTAAAAGTTCTAGTTTCGATCTTTGGCCGCGAAACCCCCGTTGAACTGGATTTTTTGCAAGTTGCTAAACTTTAAAACTCCCGATTGTCACTGACAACTTTGCCTGGTAGATTAAGTCAGTGCAAGCTTACTATATAAAAAGGATTCCTCGGAACAAAAAATTTCCCAAACTTCAACTTCTCCTGGCAACAGTTGTTTTATTGGCAGCTCTATTTGTTATTTTTTACACTAAACCAAAACAAGTACAAACAGCCCAACCCTTTTTTACATCCATCAACAAATTAGTCCCTGTGCCAAAAGTAGACAAAGACGACGCAGCGATTACAAACAAACTTAAAACAGAGGTGGAAAAACTTCCGGGCAGGTATGGGATAATTTTGAAAAATTTAAAGACAAATGCTATTTACCAAATCAACCCTAAAGATACCTTTGCTAGTGCCAGCCTTTATAAACTTGCTGTGTTGTACAAAACCTACGACGCGCTTGAAAAAGGCGAGTTACAGAAAGATGATATGCTCTCATCTGACAAAATAACATTAGACAAAATGCTCACAACAGAAATTGGAGACGACTCCAGCAGCACAGAAACGGTATCTTTGACCGTTGAAAATGCCCTTCGTGCGATGATTACGATGTCGGACAATTACTCCGCACTTCTTCTGGCAGAAAAACTTGGTTGGCAAAACATCGAAGATTTCCTATTCAGTCAAGGGATTTCAGGGTTTAACTTAACAACCGACGAATTGCCAGAAACAACACCCGAAGCTACAAAACAAATTTTGGAAAAAATATATACAAACACAGCAGTCAGTCCGTCTGCCTCAGCTGAGATGAAACTGCTCCTTTTCGGCCAACGCATAAATGACAGAATTCCCAAATATCTTCCAGATAGCGTAAAAGTCGCCCACAAAACAGGCGAGATAGACAATTTTAGACACGACGCCGGCATCGTTTTGGGTAAAAAAAATAACTATATATTCGTTTTCCTATCCGAAACACCCGCCCCAGCAGACGCCGTTGAGAACATTGCCGATCTTTCAAAAACCTTTTATGAAGCGCTTGAAGCTACCTAAATATTGAAATAAAAACCGACTTAGCTTATACTAACTCATTAATTTTAAAAAAAGATTATGGCAAAAAAGGTCAAAACTTTTATCAAACTTACCCTAAAAGGCGGTCAAGCAACCGCCGCACCTCCTGTGGGTACAGCCCTCTCACCACAAGGCGTTCCAATTATGGACTTTGTCAAAGCCTTCAATGATAGAACGCGCGAACAGCAAGGCACGCCACTTCCTGTTGTTATTACAGTTTACGAAGATAGAACTTTTTCGTTTATTGTCAAGAAACCCCCCGTTGCTGTGCTTATCAAAAAAGCTCTCAATATTGAAAAAGGCGCTCAAACTGCTGGCAAACAAACAGTCGGCAAATTAACAGTCGATCAAGCTAAAAAAATTGCCGAGGAAAAGATGTCAGATCTCAATACCAACAACGTCGACGCCGCCATTAAAATAGTTCAAGGGACCGCCAGAAGTATGGGCGTTGAATTCGACCAATAACATGGGTACAACAAGAATAAAAGTTATAGATCTCTCATCTTCCAAGGGGGAAATTAAAACGGCAAGAAAGCATGCCGAAAAACTCTCCGAGCTTGAAAATCTAAAAAAAGGTGATAAAAAAACAAAAAACACACTAGCTGTCGAACCTGAAGCAGTAACAACTGAGCTAAACGCTGAGCAAACAAGTCCCGTAGAAAATCCCCAAGAAATTGAAAAAACTTCCGGGCCCAAACCTAAAGTCAACAAAAAAAATACTCATCCAAGAGGTAAAAAATACCTGAATGCCAAGGACATTGTCCAAGACAAGAATTATTCTATTGCAGAAGCACTCGAACTGCTTGAAAAAACTTCCTACGCAAAATTTGATCCTACAGTAGAAATTCATCTCACGGTTTCTGACAAAAATTTAAAAGGTTCAGTAAAGTTCCCTCATCTGGAATCAAAACAAAAGGAAAATAAATACTTGATTTTTTCCGACCAAAAAATAGAGACCAAAAAATCAGTAATTTGGGGAAGTGAAAAAACAATTGGGGAAATAGAAAATTCCGACCTAAAACCTGGGCGTGACTTTGACGTTGTTTTAACCACACCGAAATTTATGCCTACCCTCGCAAAAGTTGCCAAGATACTAGGTCCCAAAGGTTTGATGCCAAACCCCAAAAACGGCACCATAACAGAAAATATAGAGAAGTTTTTAGAAGGCGGTACTGGTTTTTCTGAATATAAATTTAAAACAGATCCATCAGGACCTGTCTTGCACACCCCTCTGGGCAAGTTGTCTCAAAAAAAGGAAGATCTTAAAGCAAATCTGGACGCTCTAATAAGCGTTATAGGAGCTTCAAAAATAAAAAGCGCGACACTTTCTTCTACAATGAGTCCCGGAATAAAAGTCCAGATCTAAAAACACTATAAAATTAACTGTTTGTTGGTGTTTGTCAAGCTTGACAAAGCCCCACCTCTACTGCTATCTTTCCCCTACCAATTTTCCCCACTGTCCAGAGATAAAGTTTTCTGGCGCGGCGAAAGTTAAAGAAATGGAGGTGATAAAAGAATGATCGATGATACAACTATGCAAGACGGAGACGACACGGATGGAGAAGAAGAAAAGAAAGACGGAGACGACAGCGAAGAGAAGACTGAAGAAGCATCTATGTAGTTTTTAAAAAGCCTCATATTTTGGCCTGCACAATCAGCCAAGTCTGAGGCTTTTTTCGTGATTATCTTGACACAAATACAATTGAGCTGTTATATTTCCAATGTCCAAAGACCGCAAGCGGTACTTACAGTTAAGTACTTAATAAGCTGCGCAGGCGAGGTTCTCCGACGCGTAGGCAAGGAGAAAAAAACCTTCTTCTGTTGGTCTTCACTCCGAAGGCCTTTTCTTTGACCCAAAAGTTAAAAATATGAAAAAGAAGCACATCAAAAGCGCTCGTGAAATTAAAGAAGATAAAGTCCAAGATCTTATCGAAAAGCTAGGTCGCGCAAAAACCGTAGCATTTGCCGACTATCGCGGTTTAACAGCTAACCAAATCGCCGAGCTTCGCACCAAAATAAAATCAGTCGGTGGAGAAATGCTCGTAGAAAAAAACAACCTCATTCGCCTATCTTTAAAGTCCACAAAACATCAAATCTCCAATGAAGATGACGAAAAATATCTCACTGGCCCTACGGCGACCATTTTTGCCTACGATGATGAGATTGCACCTATTAAGGAAGTTGCCGACAGCAATAAACTACTGACTCTTCCAACATTTAAATTTGGATTTTTTGGTCACGACTATCTCGATACAAGTTCCTTGGAAAAGCTATCAAAAATTCCCAGCAGAGACATTCTACAAGCTAAAGTTGTTGGCGCGCTAAATAGCCCAATCTATGGCATTGTCGCGACTCTTTCAGCTAATCTCAAAAACCTAGTTTATGCACTTTCGCAAATTAAAGATCAGAAGGGAGCGTGATTAATATGGCAGACGACGACAATAAACAAGAAGACACACATCAAGCAGCAGAAGTAGCTCAAGATTCAGCCCAAAAAGCCGAAGAATCAGCAGAAAAAGCAGCTGAAGTAAAAGAAGAAACAAAAGTTGAAGCCAAAGAAGAAAAACCTACAAAAACAACTTCCGCGACTCTTGAGAAGATAATTAAATCAATCGAGGAGCTTTCAGTTTTAGAACTTGCAGACCTTGTGCATGCCCTCGAAGATAAATTTGGGGTAAGCGCAGCAGCCCCTATGGCAATAGCAGCCGGTGGTGGACAAGCAGCGGGCACAGATGAAGGTACGAGCGAACAAACTACTTTCAACGTAATTTTAGCAGATGGTGGTGCTAATAAAATTTCAGTAATTAAAGCAGTTCGCGAACTTGTTCCAACACTCGGACTTGCAGAAGCAAAAACACTTGTAGATTCCGCACCAAAACCAGTTTTGGAAGGTGTAAATAAAGAATCAGCAAATGAAGCAAAGACTAAACTTGAAGCCGCAGGGGCAAAAGTTGAACTTAAATAATTAAACGACTAACACACACCTGTTTAAACCATTAAACGGTCGACTGTTAGTCGTTTTTTTTATTTAATTAGTCAGTGAAAGTTTAAAGGTGTGATCATTTTTTCCGTCCAGTATTATTTCACCTTTATACATTTTGTACCCTGCAACCCTTATTAAAACTTCGTAGCTTCCAGGATCAATATTTTTGATAACAAAAACACCAACTCGATCTGAGAATATGTAATTGTTTTTACCATTTTTTGACAAGGTAATCTCAGCACTCGCCACACCTTGCCCGCCATCTCCAATAATTAAACCGCCTGTTGGTGCTGCAACAACATCGGGCCCAGCAGCCCTGGGTTTTAAATGGTTACCAAAACCCAATACGTATATTGCTAAAACAACGATAAAACCCCAAAGGAGCAAACTCAAGGCGATCAAAAAGACTCTCGATTTTTCGTTTACATTTTTCATTTCACTTCAATCCTTGCATCATTGCTAGTATTGATATCGAAATACCTAAAACTCCCTCGTTTTTCAAATTTAAATGTAACAGATTCTCCTGGTTCTAAATTCTGATTTAATCTAGTCAAATTCTCCAAACTACTTTCAAGCCCAAATGCTACTGAATGATTAGACTTGCCGCTATTTACCCATTTAACTTGCATACCCACGGGGAGCACAATATTTTTAGGCTTAAAACCACTTTCGCCCACAACAACAATTACCTCACCGTTTTGGGTGTCAGGAACAATTTGACCAGCTTCGGCTTTATTTAAGCTGCCAGAAAAGAACAAATATAACAAAAGGGACAATGCCAGGAGTCCAATAACAAAAACTGTAAGCCAAACTTTATTAGTAAACAAACTCATTTGCCTCTTAATATTAATAATAACAATTTCCAAGGTCAAACTCCAAAACCTTTCTAGCGTTTTGCCCACTTGTACATCAAATTTTACTTTGATATATTGAAGTCCGAAATTGATTTATTGCCTTTCTAAAATGATACCCTCAAAAATAAGATTTTTATCTTTTAACTTTCCAACAACCAAACACATCTAATGGCACTTGGAGACGATTGGCCAGATTTGTTGACCGTAAAAGAAGTAGCAAAAATACTTCGCGTCGCTCCCCTTACAGTTAAACGCTGGGGTAAACGAGGTAAATTGCCAGCAATCAGGATAAACTCCCGTGGTGACCGCCGTTACAAGAAAGAAGCTGTTCTTTGGCTTTTGGGTGCAGTTAAAACTGGCGATTCTTCTCTTAGCCAATAATCCTCAAATTTAATCCTACAAGTTATCCAACAAAAACAGAAAACGGCCCGCAAAATCGCCATTATGGGCTTTTAAGTTCAAAAGTTTATTATTTTTTTCTCTTTTTGTTTATAATTGCCCCATGGGACCCGAACATTCTACCCAAAACCAGGATCCATATAAATTTCAACTACTTCGCCGCGAAGCGACTATCAAAAGCCGTCTAACAACAATAGATCAAGTACTGGCCACAATCCCTTGGTACAGAATTTTAAAAAGAAGGAAGATGAGAAAAATAAAACTAGAAGACAAACAAAATTTAGCAGAACTTCACACTCAACAACAATTCGAAGCAAATATAGATCAATTCATAAAATCCGCAGAAGAAAAACTTAATTCAACCAATGAGTAAATTAGATCCCCTATTTCTGCTCAATTGAAAAGGCGACCTTATATCCTTATACTCAACAAACAATGTTAAAAACTGCAATCGAAGCGGCAAAAAAAGGCGGCGAACTGGCAACTAAATATTTCTACAATCTGCCCAAAGTAGAGTGGAAAAAAGACGCTAGCCCAGTAACAGAAGCGGATCGGGAGACCGAAAAGGTAATCAGAAAGATCATCAGCCGCGACTACCCGGACCACGGCATTCATGGAGAAGAGCTAGAAGACAAAAAATCAGCATCTCCTTATAGGTGGATAATCGATCCTATTGATGGAACTCGTGACTATGTAAAAGGAATACCTTTTTGGGCAGTCTATATAGCCGTATTAAAAGAAAACCAACCTATAATTGGCGTAATTTACATGCCTATGGACGGAGACCTGATAACGGCAGAAAAAGGTAGAGGGACTTTTTTAAACGGTAAAAGAGTTCATGTGTCCAAAGTAAAAAAACTAAGTGATGTGTATATCTCTCATGGGCAGGTAAAAAGGTTCATCAACATGAATAAAATTAACCAACTAGAAAATCTTTGCTTAAAAATTATGGCAGCAAGAAGTTATGGCAATTTTGCCTTCAAGATGTTAGTCCAAGGTAACCTTGACGCAATACTTGAGGCCCATGGTGCCCTCCACGACTTTGCAGCTACCAAAATTGTGGTCGAGGAAGCTGGCGGTAAATTTTCAGACTTCACAGGAAAAGACTCAATGACCTCGGGCAATGCAGTTTGGTCCAACGGCCTAGTGCACGATTCAATAGTAAAATTAATTAAATAACAAAGCACAATATTGAGTCTATAAACTCCTCACAACAAATAACTACGATCAGTTACCCTTATTGCTTTTAAGCCGCAGACCTTTATTCTATTTAAAATAGATATGCTAGAATATTTTGACAGCCGCTGATCATCACCTGATGCAAATAACAAACCTAAAAGAAATAAAGGACAAGCAGCTTGTTATCTTTGACCTGGACGGCACACTCGCACCCACCAAATCTACAATCGACAATGAAATGTCCCAACTTATAACTCAGTTGCTTTCAAAAAAAAGGGTGGCTGTAATTGGCGGTGGCAAACTCGAATTGTTTCATGAACAACTGCTCGATAACCTAAAAACGCCTGCAAATCTTCTCCAAAACTTGTTCTTATTTCCAACAACTGCCACAATCTTCTATAAATACGAGAACGGCTGGAAACAAGTTTATTCTCACAACTTAACGCCAAATGAAATTGACACGGTCATATCCGCGTTTGAGCAAGTCACGAATGAACTAAATTATAAGCCCGATAAAACTTATGGAAAAATTATCGAAAACAGAGGCACGCAGGTAACCTGGTCGGCCTTGGGTCAAGACGTAGTTAGAGTTTTAGGGGACCAAGGAGTCAACCTAAAAAACAAATGGAAGGAAGAAAATACCCCCTTGAAGCTCAAAATCGCCAAAATGGTTCAGGAAAAAGTACCAGATCTTGAAGTTCACTCAGCAGGTTATACCTCTATTGATGTCACCAAGAAAGGTATCGATAAAGCGTACGGCCTCATGCAAATGGAAAAGTACCTTTCAATAGACATTAAGGATATGCTTTTCGTAGGAGACGCCATTTTCCCCGGCGGTAATGATTTTGCCATCACTAAAACATCGATAGACTATGTGAGTATAAATGGTCCGGAAGAAACAAAAGAGGTTATCCGGCAAGTTTTAAACCAAGCTTCTTAAGCCTCAGGAATTTCCTGTCTAAGCGCCTCAGCCGCATCAGCTGGATCCACAATATTTACCTGAATTCCCGTACCTAGTTCAAAACCAGCTCGGTGAACTAATCGAGGAACTATTCTCAAATACCAGTCCCGCCCATGATGGATATAAAAATTGTAAGCAGGGCCCGCTTTAAAAGCTATCATGGGCATTCCCGGATGATCGTGCTTGGCACCAGACAAATGGAAAAGCATTCGATTCAATGTTTCTTTAAGAAGAAAAGCCAGCTCAGCAACTTCGGAGTCTAAAATTTCGCCAAAAAACTTTCCACTTGTTTTGGGCGCAATCCAAATCTCAAATGGCCACTGAGAAAAATCCGGACAAAAAACCACAAAACTACCTTTATCCTGCACCAGGTTAACGATAGGCTCCAGCTCAAGCGTGTCAATGTTAATTTGTTTGGGTACTACTACAAGTTGAGAATGTGGATGGCGAATCGACGCACCCGCGGCCTCACCAACGTTGTTAAAAATTATTACATGCCCTCTGTCCTGATTTGCAATAAATCGAGCCCTATAAGTGCTGATAATCGCCTCAACCTGCTCAATTGGCAACTGATCAATGTCCATCATATCGTCAGGCGAGTGAATGATTACCTCATGAAAGTCTGTTATTGGAAATTTGTTTTTTATGACTCTCACCTTCCAACCACGCTCATATGGTTGGCCGCCCCCAATTCTAAAAAGCTCTTCTCCGGGAATCCTCTCAAACCCTGGGCAGAAAACACAAATTTTGTTTACATTAGGAGCTTGGAGTTTGTGGTCGGAAGGCCTTTTCGTTCTTCCTTCAGCCACGATTACCCAGCGATCAGTGGTAATATCAGGCACATACTTTGCCATAAATTTAGTTTAGCACCCCTAAGTCATTGGATCAAAGCGATATTTACTAGAGGGTTATATTTAATAGCTATATAATTTATGGTAAAAACAACTTTGAACAAGTTTATTCTTCTTTACAAGTTAATTATTTGAACAGGATTCAAATAAAACAGTCTATAATACTCAAAATGCAGCTACTATTATGAGATGTAATTTTAAAGCATTAAAAAAGTAACTACAGGTCATATTAGTAAAATTATCAAAATTTTTCTGATTTTTCAATTATTCATTTATTTTTCGGAAAAATAAATTTTGTCAAAACTTTTCCAACAATCATCAAAAAAAATATTGGGATAATTCTTTGTCGCCAAATTCTAGTTGGCTCCATCATCAAACGCCATAACCATTCAAACCCTAAATTTTGCCAAATCGCTGGAGCTCTTTTTTTCAAACCCGCAATATAGTCAAACGACCCACCGACACCAACAAATACCCCAACATCTAGTTTTTTTCTCATTCTATCGATCCAATACTCCTGTTTACCCATGCCATATGCGACAAATAGAACGTCCACCCTACCAACCTCCCCAAACCTCTTTTCTAGCCTCAAATCAGCTTCAAGAGTTGGGTCTCCAGATTCAGCCAAGACAACTTTGAGGCTATTTAGCTTCGATTTTTGGCGCTTCTTCACCTCTGCTGCTACGTTACCAAAACCACCTAAAAATCCTATTCTAATAGGCTTATCAATCACTGCTTTGCACACATTTTCCACTAGATCAACACCCGTTACCCTTTCTTGCACCGAACCACCGGAAATTAGCTTCAAAAAGACAATCCACCAGCCATCTGCCAAGGCTAAATCTGAATTTGCCAGTATTCTGGCAAATTCGGTATTTCTTCGGGCCAACATAACAAACTCGCTGTTGACGGTAACTACGTAATTTCCCTTTTTTCTTCCCTTCGCCAAGGCCAGTACCCTTTTTATGGCGTTTTTTTGGGAAATGTCGTCCACATCGACACCAAATATATTTATTTTATCCCTGCTGCTTATATCAATCTTTTTCATAAAAGACTTCTAAAGTCCGATAATCGCCTCATAATTTCCCTGCCTGCAATATAATTTTAAACTATCCGCAGCTATTATGCCTGTAGGAAGCTAAATGATATATAAATATTACCTATTTATATACAAAGATGTATTATGATCCTAAAGACCATCTTACTTGTGTATCTTTCAGGTTTTGTAGAAATCACAGCCGTGATGATATTTATGTATTATTTATCAACCGCTCCGAATTAAATACTAAATTCAACAAAATTAAAAAATAGTTTTTGAACTGCCAACGTCTCTATCGCGTCTGAAAAGCTTCTTCTTTAAAAAGTTGGGTCAATAGGTAGAGATGTTTACGCCCATTTTGCTGTAAATTTCGCAAATTGGGTTCGAGCTATTGGGATAGAGCTCTACTAAAACACAAATTTCTGATGCTTTTAGGTCAAAAAACCAAAGACTAGATTATTAAAGTCGTAGATTTTCAAAGAAAAACTTATCAAAAATAATATTGATACTTAATCTGTCTTAATAGGCTAAACATTACAAACACATAACCTGGCAACCCACACAAGGGGCTGCCATAATCAAGCGTCCTAAAATCCTACCTTAGACTACAAAAATCAGTCCGTTTCCTTAGTGGTTGAAGACCTTTGGTAAGGAATTTAAAATATCAAAACAATTTATCCCTTTTTTATTTGGCAAATTAACATAAAAAGTTTCTAAATTTATTAATTTTCAGTTACGTGACCTAAATAGATGCAAAGTAGATCAAATGGATGTCAGATGCGGCTATCTTCTTTGCACAATTTTTCGCCAATTATCTATGTTTTCAAGGGCTATTCCCGTACCATATACAACACACTGTTGAGCATCTTCTGCGACATGAGCACTGACACCAACTTGTGAGCTCAAATATCTATCAAATCCTCTCAAATAAGAGCTGCCCCCGCAAAGCACAATTCCCCGGTCGATAATATCCGAAGCCAACTCTGGTGGAGTTTGCTCAAGAACCGACTTCACACAAGCGCTAATCGCCCCAAGCACCGGATTTATCGCCTCCGTTACCTCCATTGAGTCTATTGTTGTACTTTTAGGCATTCCGCTTATAGCATCGCGCCCTTTAACATCAAAAGTTTTCTTGTTGACAGAAGAAAGTGCTGAACCTATTTTAACTTTAACTTCTTCTGCCATACGATCACCGATTATCAAATTATGAATCCTGCGAACGTAGGTAATAATTGCGTCGTTGAACTTGTCCCCCCCCGCTCTTGCAGATCCGGCTGCAACAATTCCACCCAAGGAAACCACAGCCGCACCTATTTGTCCTCCGCCCACATCGACGATCATCGAACCGTAGGGTGCATCAATAGGTAGTTTTGCTCCGATTGCAGCAGCCAGAGGAGCTTCAATTAGATAAGCCGTTTTTGCACCGGCAGAAAGCGTAGCCTCTAAAACCGCACGTCGCTCAACCTGAGTAATACCATATGGGACACAGACCATTACCTCCGGCCTGCTTATCCTCGAATACTTTAAAACCTTGTCCAGGAAGTACTTAAGCATAGCCTCGCACACTAGATAATCAGCCACGACACCCTCTTTTAAAGGCCTTTGTGCGACTAAATCACTATTTGTCCTACCAAGCATCTGATAAGCTTGATCACCCACATATGCAACTCTACCGCTCGCCGAATCTATAGCGACAACCGAAGGTTCGGACACAACAACGCCCTCACCAGAAGACCAAACTAAACAATTTGAAGTTCCAAGGTCAATTCCAAGACGTTTTGAAGAAAAGAAGGGCAACTGCATGCGACAAGCATTCTAATCACCAGGCAACAAGCTCATCAAGAGGCAATAAAAGTTTCGTCGACTCAAATGGACATTAAATAGATCAAATATAGTAAAAGTAAAGCTGAAAATTGCCTAAGGGGAGATTTCTTTCCAACCAACACCGGAAACTGTAAATAAGTTTGGGAGCTTGATAAGATATTTAGGTTCATAAACGAAAACTTCAGTTGGGCTTGAGGCATTGGTGTTATTGCCAATAAACGATCGGCTGAGATTTATTGTCTTTTGACCTTGATTAACCAGTCCTATACCATCTGCGTAAACTGCCCCTCGAATATTCAAAGTAAAGGAAGCATCGTTAACCAAACAACTATTTACACAATCGACAAAAGCACCTCTGGCAATAAAAATTCCGTGAATATTCTTCACAAATGTGTCTACATTAATATTCCCATTAACAATATAAACAGCGGTATCTGCGCCATTTGCAGGCAAAGTCAAATCAGAATTAATATTTAGATCGCCATCAATTAGATATACAAAGTTACCGATAAGCTGCGTTGGAGCGGATATTGTCATGCTTCCATTACAGTAAATAAACACATTCAATCCAAAATTCTGGTTATTATTTGGTCCACAATTGGCAACACCCGCTAATGCTTTCGCCCTGTATCTTGAGTCTAGATAGCTGTAAACTCCTCCAGGAACTTGGGCTTTGCTATAAGAATTCAGCTTAAAACCTTTCGGATTTGGGCCAGGGTTCACACCTGTATTTTGTCCCAAGAAAGAAGCCGCCATCATGTAATCCGCTTGGAATTTGGGCGTTCCGGGTGAAACTGTGGCCGTTGCTACAGCTCCTGTTGTCGGTGGACCGTTATTTATGCCCCCTCCAGTAAATATCACATTTGGAGGACTACTCGGAAGAGGAGTGTAACCTGTGCCACCATCAGTAATCTGCACAGCCTTGACTTGTCCACCGTAAACAATAGCTGTAGCTTTTGCATTACCCGAACTGAACGAAACAGCAGGGGCCGATTGATACCCAGAACCACCAGATGGGACTGTGATATAGCTGACTTGGCTTCCCAAATTCGCAGAATTTACGCCAACATCTATTTTGCCAGCCGCGCCTACATCTCCACCTTGAGTTTCAAAAAATCTATTAACAGCTACACTGTAAGAAATAGAATTAGATTTATTATTGCTCCAGTCTTTTTCTGTTCCGCCATCCACAATACAACTTGGAATCCAATAAGCAAAAGCAGTAAACGTATTGCTTGTCGAATCGGCAATAAAGTTCATCGTCACCGTTGCAGAAGCATTCGGAGCAATACCTCCAAATATTGTTCCTGTCGGTGTAGAGGTGTAGCCACTACCGACTGAAGTCATCGTCACACTAATTACATGCCCTGCACTATCCGTATTAACCACGCCCGCAGCGCCGTTTCCTCCACCACCTTGGATGGTTAAAATCGCTCCCGTCGAGTAACCTGAACCTTGCACTGGGACAGCCACACTATCAATCGTATTTGTTGCAGAGTCCCTGTGTGGTTGGACAATCGCATCTTTCCCGCCAAAAACATCAATTTCCATATCATTATGCGATGAATCCTGGGGAGCAGTTGATTGATAAGTGCCCACCGCACAATCTGGCGAAGCACCACCATTATAGTAAAAATATCCAAAAATATGGTTGTGCTGACCATCCAAAACAGGTGCGGTGGAGATAAACTGACTAGAAACATTGGTAACTGTTATGTCCACACTTGCAGCCTCTCCTGCATTTAAAAACGATGTAGATGTTCCAGAAGAATTCTTCAGGCTATTTGAAACAATAGAAATGGCATAATCGTACCTTGGGTTACACGGAATCAAACCAACAGCAGCTCCTGTCGGGAATGTCGTTCCGCCAGAACCATCTTCATATATATAAGGCCCGGCATATTCCCCACTAATGGCTCTTACCCGCCAATAATATGTTTTACCATCTACAGGAACATATAAATTACTGCCACCTGGAGGATTTGCATTACCACCGGTAAGCTGAGAAGAAATATTCCAAGTGAAATTTTGTTGCACTCCCTGGCCAGGAGAAGGTAATATTTTATAGCCCGACGTATTGTGAGAATTAGTGCCCGTATCGCTAGTAAACGGTTCACTAGATATCTCCAACGAATACTGATACAAAGCATCATTACTCATAAAGCTAAAAGCTATAGAAGGATTACCAGCTGAACAAGGCTGAACACTCGATTTAAGAGCTGAAGGATTGTCGAAAAATACGCCACCACAACTTGGACTTGGCAAGTTAAGGGTATTGGACACAGCTGAATTGTCTTTCCAAACAACATAAGTACCGGAGAGGCCACCAATTCCCGTGTAAGACAATTGAAACAGACCTTGGGCATTCGCTGGAGAACCGGCGAGGGGATTTACATTAAATCTAGCTGTCGAACTAGTATTGTTTAAACCTGTATTTTTTAGTACCCAGCTGAGTGACACTATACCCGCATTGCCAGCACAATAAGTAAATCCACTTAAAACTATCGCATTATTGGCCAAAGTCGCATCAAAACATTTTGTCGGTGCTTTAAACTGGCGCACAAACGAGGTGTAAGTCTGGTTGTTATTCATTTTTGTGTTTACCCGAAAATAGTAAGTCGTGCCTACAGTAAATGGTGAATTAATTATTTTCAGTGCTTTTGTATTATCAAGGCTTACAGTCAACGAACTGATAGTCGCGTAATTACCTGGATTAAATTGGGGGTCTGTTCCCCAATCAAGAGATTCCGTAGAAATTGATGCAGTAGGTGTCGCCCTATTCCATTGAATTTTTACTCTTTGAGGATCGGCAAAGCTATAATCGTCTTGGTAATCATTTGAAAAATCACCATTATCTTGTGACGAAGCACAGGTAATCACAGCGTCATACGGGTATGTAGCTGGGGTATAACTCACACCCGGGCAGCTTGAGGGCATAATAAATTGACTTCCGCTGTTAGAAACATAATTTCCGGAAGGAGCTCCTCCAACTGCTTTTACATGCCACCAATAAGCTGTATTTGAAGGTAGTGTTGTAGTGGCGTAATTTGATGTAAGTTGAGGGCTGGCGTTAACCGAAGCATAGCCACCTAAAACACTCCAATTTGCAGTCGGTCCCGGATCATTGCCATTGGAGGTGACCTCAACTGTGTAATTAAAGCTTCCTGGACTTGCCCCTGTCCAAGTGAAATCAACTCTCGGCGTGCTGTTATTGCAAGCTGGACTAGCAACCAGTCCTGTCGGCAAAGTCACTCCCCCTGTACCACATACTAATTGAACTTGAGTAGATGTGCTGTGATCAGGATCGTTGTCTGGAACGTTTGGAAAAGCCTTAACACTAACATTCCAAGTTGCCGAAGATAACGTCAAGTCGGTGCCAGTTGCCGTCGGGGCCAAAGTTACTGGACTCAGATCATTGTCAGGGCTAGAGCCAATCGCTTTATAAACTTTAATAACAGAAATATTTGGATTAGTTCCATTAATAACCCAATCTAAATGCCCCACAGAAGTATTGCTGCAAGTAGTATTGATTACCGTTATTGATGAATTGGTAGTTTTGCAATGAACATCTGGGTCGCTTGCGAATGTATAATTTCCCCCAGAACCGTTTAAATTAACAGCAACCGGCGCTTGACAGGGAGTCGACCATTCAGCGCTATATTGAGGATTATCGCCACCACCATCACATCCAGGGTTAATACATGTCACGGTCAGTTGCGCATGTGGACTAATCGTTGGACTTTGAGAACCAACAAATATGTGTCCGGGTTTGAAGAAATTAACAGTAACCGTTATGCTGATATTTCCAGAGTTGTTTAGTAAATTACCGGACAAATTTGCAGCGCGAGTTTCAGGGGCACCTAAACTTTTTAAAATAAAAAGACTAAATAGGAAGCAAAAGATGACAATAAGCCTCTTGGTCATAAACTAAGCCCTGGCGGGATTTTAACTTCTGGATAAGTTTTAACAACATATGCCGCGAGATCCTGGTCTATCTTTTTTACACCAAGGTCGTTTGTCCTGTTAAATTCAGAAACCAGCATAGAAAGCGTAGCCATGTACATATTAATCTGAAAGGCTCTATCGCTATTTACACCTATAGCATTAAAATTACGCAATATTGCGTCTTTAACTTCTGCATTTAATTTTTTGTCGGCGATTACATGATCTCGAATCTGTTTAACGTCATCAGAAAGTTTCACTTCTCCACATAGTTTGTCGATACAAGGTACGTTATAAAGAGCAGAATTTGCTTCTACTTTTTTTGCATAATTTTTTTGCATATATTCTTTGTAGGTTTTCAACTGAGGTCGGTATTCCGAAGAAGAAGTAGAGGTATAAAACCCCCTTAAAAGAAGAAAGTTATCCTCGAGAAACTTATAACGTTTTTCTTCATTATTTTCGTTGGATGCTGCCTGAAAATTGGCTAAGAATTTGTCTCGCAAAATATTGCTCGGGTACTTTATTTGAGCAGCATCAAGAGGAAACTCAAAAGCTTTGGTTTCTACTTTTACGGGCTTTTTTCCAAGCTCTAATAAGTTTGGTGCAAACGTCCTAACACCCAAATAAACTCCCACGAGCAAAACAATAACGGCCGCTAAAATAATTATTGGTTTTTTTGGGATCTTAATCGGTTTCCTATGAATAATAGGCTTAGTGTGTGCTATTGTTCCACGGCTCCAAGCCCCTTTTTGGGCGATCTCAAAGTCTCGCTCATTTTCGTAAACAGGCAGTTTGGGCATTTATGGAGCTACCTCTTTCCAACTGATAGACTTGACTCCAATCAAATCTATCATTTTGACCAAATATTTCGGATCATATACAAACTTTACTGAAGGCAATGAATTGTTAACCGGCAGTTTAAAGAAACGATTAAAACGAATCCTTCCTCCACCGTTGTCTAAGTAAAGCGCTCCTCTAACATTTAACAACTTTGAGGCAGGATTCGCCCCTGGATCAAGTCCGTTGTCCGGATCTGCATTCTGATCAGTGTCAGAGAAATCGCCGTGGGTTATAAAAACTCCGCTGGCCTGAGTTACAGATTTATCAACAATAATATTTCCGCTTACTATAAATACTGCTGTGTCTGCAGGCGCAAGATTTAGATTCTTTTTGATTCTTAAATCGTGATCAACAAAAAATACGGAACTTCCACTTGGCGCCGTATTTGATGTGTCGAATATTAAATCTCCACCCATACAATGATGAAAACCAGAAGTAAAATTACAGTCCTTATGCATATCGGCATCTTTCAAAAATTTCTTGGAAAGATAATCCGTCAAAGCCCCCACCGGACCCTGATTCTGACCGTAACCCTTAAGTTCCCAAGGCTTTGCAGAATGCGACTGGAAAAAGCTATCACCAACCATCATGTAGTCCGATTGATACGCTGGGACAGAATTGGCCTCGAAAGAATTGCTTATTTTGCTTCCAACCCCAACTCCCACATCTCCACCCAAACTCTGGAAAAATCCTTCAACAACAACTGCGTAAGATTGCCCTGGAGTTTTATTGTTTGAAAAGTCCGGATCCTGGCCCGGATTTGGTGCAAAATTGCACGACGGTACCACATACATATACAAAGTTTGGCTTGATTGTGGTGTACTGCTAACTTTAAAACTAACTGGTATCGTAACCGAACCTCCCTGAGGAATTATTGGTACATCATAAGACTGATCTATGTTGGCCGAATCTTTGGGTGGTATTAAAACTGGGCGTGATGAGGTACAGTCCGGCTCCCCTCCATTTGGAAAAACATAGAGTTTGGTGGGTGGCGAAGCGCCGTCTGAGGTACTCTTGTTTTGAACAACCACACTAAAAGTCGCAGTTTCATTTATATCCCACTTTAGCTTAGGCGGCCAAGGGTTAACCGTTCCTATCGCAAGATCAAAATTTGGCTGAGCACAGGAGGATTCGGTTTTTACCTGCACTCCGGGAGGCGAGGTAGTGACAGGTAATCCAGAAATTGCATTTGTTGTGTATATAAAATTGCTGTCTCCGGCATTATTCCTGTGAGCCCTTACCCTAAAGTAGTATTTGGTATTTGCAGCTGGTACTTGCCCACCATCCATCGGGCTGGCAAAAGTATTTGTGTCGGGTGACCATGCATAATGAACCAAACCTGTGCCTGTTTTTTGACTTGGAGTCCGCGTCAAGGTCTTTGTAAAGGAAGGTGCAGTCCAAGGGGTCGAGTTAACATCAAGATAAAAAACGTCCTCATTGTTAGAAGTATCACGAAAAGTAAACCCAAGTTCAGGTTTGCCACTTGTTAATGTACAACTAGGCGCAGCAGCCAATAGGTCAGGATCAGAAGGCGTACAAGGAACTGTCAAATCTCCTTTGTCTTCATAACCTGTGGCAAGACCTCCCACATCAGTGGTTTTCAAGTAAATTTTCGCATTTTCCGCTGCCCATGTATTTGCAAAAGTTATATCCCAATTAACTGTTAGAGTATTTCCAGAAATAGATTTGCTAGACGTGGTCCGATCCAATGTCGCAAATCCGTTTGTACTACCAGTCATGTCCCAAGGCAGGGTATCCGCCGCGTTTCTTACCCCAACTTCATTAGTTTGGTTATTAAGATAAGCTTTAAAGGCTCCAGTAGGTGGTGTTGCGGCAACTCCATCGGGCGTACTGTTTATAAGAATGTAGGCGTATAGAATCGTATTTGCGCCATCCGAGTCGTTATATGTAGCTGTAAATCTATATTTCGTACCATAATCTACACAAGCCGGAGCAGCAGTTAAAGTTCCGTTTGTTGGCGGATTGTTCACAGCTGTACAAGTGTTCACAGGCCCAACTTGAAAACTGCTGTTTAGATCAATCCCACTTCCTCCGTTACTATTAAATGCCTCGACTATGAAGAAGTAGGTGACACCAGGCTGAAGTTTTAAGTTTCCATTATTGGGCGCATCTATCCAGGTGACAGCGGCATTGTTGCCTTGTGACCATCCCCCGTCTCCACTTGCTGAATTTGTAAATACAGTTTTGTTTCCAAAGTCCCCGTTGGTCCTTGCATTTGCCGTAAACCTCACGGCATAGTGATCCGTATTCGCTGTTGGAGACCAGGTAAGGTTAACTGGATTTCCGTAAGGAGTTGAACCATAGGGTGTATTTTTACAAGCAGGTAGCCCTTGAATGTTAAATCCTCCCGGTCGGCCTGGAGGTGAACCTGTTGGAGAAGAAGTTGGGGCAGGTGTAGGTGTGCTCCCCGTACAAATTGGCACTGGTCCAACTTGAAAACTGCTGCCATTTAAATCAAAACCGCTGTCACCGCCTGGGCCTTGCGCGGAAACCGCAAAGAAATATGTTTGTCCTGGGCTTAAGCTGAGATTTCCACCGGATAGCCAAACCACGTTTGGATTAGCCCCATTATTCCAACCTCCCGAGCCAGATGTGCTTGACCCTCCTATACCAGACTTGATCGCAAAATCACCACCGGTTCTAACGTCTTTTGTGAAATGAACTGTGTAACTGCTTGTGTCAGGAGTCCCATTCCAACGTAAGTTCAAACCACCACCATAGCGGCTCCCTGAAGATAAGCATCCAGTTGGCACTCCATCTACCCCAGTTGCTGATGGAATCGGCGGCGCAGGGTTTGACGGTGGAAGCGGATCCATATATATGGTGTAGAAAATAGTTTGACCGTTGTGGCCCAGGATGTTGCAATCCGAACCATTGCACTGCAGACAATAAGCAGCAAAATCATAATGATTACTGGATCCGTATGCTTCTACCCAAATTCCGTGTGCGCAGGAAACGGCCGCATCAGTATTCGGATTCGCAAAATTTCTGACGTCAATTGTACTTTGAACTGAGTTAGAACATGAGTAGGCGGGATATGTCGACCAAAGGTGAACAGTTCCGGAAATTTTGTTATTCGTTACGCTGTCCTTAAGAGTTACGGAAATATCCACGCGATAAGCGTCTCTGTATGGAAAAGGCGAATATGGATCGTTTGCTCTAATGTAGCTAGCCTGAACATTTGAAACATGCACTGCTGATACAACAAAAAACCCGAATACCACAAACCCAAAAATGAATAACAACTTTTTCATCAATTCAACTTCATGTTAATTTTTAAATCCGCTTTTGTTCTACTCTGGGTAATAAAATCGTTGAGGTCTTTGTATGGCCAATCCCCTCGGGCACTGTCTATTTTCAAAATTGCGTACCCGGACGGGTACTCAAAAACTTGAATTTCACCTACAGAGAGTTTTTCATAAGCAATTTGCACAATTGCCATCGATGCAAATGTACTTGTAGGTATTTCCCCCACCTTGAATTCGGGAGGATAATCGCCAATATCACCATTCTTAGGCTTAGAAATTGGATCCTCAGAAAAATCAGCAACCAATTTATCAAAAGCAACACCAGACTTTGCCTTCACCAAAATATCATCAGCTTTTGCCTTTACAGCTTCGTCAGCCGCTTTAAATTCCTCACCTTTGGGACCATCTCCTGGACCAGGACGCTTTAGCCATATTCCAGACATATGTTTTTGTGGCTGCATCTTCACAATTTTTTGCGTTAGCAATTCGCGCTTATCTACGTATTTCTTATCAGCTGGTGTCATTAAATATTTTGTCTTCAAAAGTGCGTCCCAGCTGATTGCCGCGGAACTAGTAGCACTTTTTTCATATCTTGCACGACTTTCTTGGGTAAATTGATCAATTTCTGATTCAGTAGGCGCTGCGTTCTTGGCACGAAGACCTTCCTCCATCAAAATCGTGTTGACGATTGCGTCTGCCTCATCTCGTTTTACAGTTTTAAATTTCGTTTCATCCGGGCTAACATTTTTATAAAAATTTTCTTGAATTTCGACCCTATGATTAAAAAATTGGCGCGATACTTTTTCGCCGTTAACCTCAATTGCCGCCAAAGTCTGCGTACGATAAGCCATGTAGCCACCAAAAATGCCGGCCAAAAGAAGAACAGCTAAAATTGCGTACAAAATATGGGTTCCACTAGAAGATCTACTTTTGGCAGATTGAGAACTATCGGCAGTACTCTGGGCAGGCTGGTCCACAAGATTTACTTCCTCTAATTTGAGTTTAGACGAGTCGCGAGATATGTGTCAAGGATAATCGAGCCTTAAAGTGGCCTGAAAATTGAAGAAGTACCGATAATACCTGTTGCGTTCAAAAAAACAAATATCAGCAAAAACAAGGCTACCATAGCCGCCAAAATCATTTGACCATTCTCTCGGTAAAAATTTTGGTGAGTTAAACCAGGAGCGATATAAACCGGTGTAAAGTTGGCCATTCGCCTATCGAATTGAGCAAATGTAGAAAGAGGAGGAACCCCTGCAACCGGTGAAACTGGCATACTTTGAGCTTATACGATCAAGAATCACCCTGTCAATCTCGAATACAAACTATAAGATAAAATCGTAAATGATTATGGGTTAAGAATTCTGCTAACCCTCTAATTTCGCTCCTGCTGATACTTGTCAGAACAAGTTTTGTATGTAATTAAACCCAGATTTATATTGCTTGCCCGTGCCCTCTCTGCTAAAATCACCATACAAAGCCAATTTATGCCTCGTCTTGCAAAATATAGAGTTCTTTTTACATTATTGGCAGCGCTTCTTATCATTCTTGTAACGGTCGGTGTAATTATCAGGGCCCGCGGCTTCAAGCCTAATTTCAAGAATCGAACCCTCGACAGGACAGGATTAATTGCCGCAAATTCAATTCCAACCGGCGCTCACATATTTCTTGATGGCCGTCTAACCTCTGCAACAAACACAAATATCGACTTATTGGACCCCAAAACCTACAAAATTAGAATAGAAAAAGACGGTTTCTCTACTTGGGAAAAAGATGTTGAGGTTAAAGCCGATCTAGTCACCGATATAAATGCCCTCCTGTTGCCGCAAGCGCCAGAAATAAAACCGCTAACTACTACCGGTGCATCTAACCCCACTTTGTCACCAGATGGCGCCAAAATAGTCTACGGCGTCTCGGGAGAACGCGGTGGCCTTTATCTGCTTTTAATGGACAATTCTCCAATCCCATTCCGGCAAAACACAAAATTGCTCGCCAAAAACACAGCTTCTGTCGACTATTCAAAAAGTAAGTTTATTTGGAGCCCGGACAGTCGAAACTTGATAGCAAGATTCGAAGAGGCAAATGGACTGGCCATTGCCAATCTCTTGATTGACTCCGACAAATCCGAACAAGCAGCAAACGACATTTCCGGATCACTAGCCTCTACAGTTGCATCTTGGCAACAACAAATAGATGATCGTGCCCAAACATCGGCAACTCAAGTTCCAAATGAAGTCAAAGACGCAACCAAAGCCGCCCAACTTCCACCCACCAGTCCGTCCCCTTCTCCTTTGTTAAAAAAAGTATTAGTCGCAATTGTTCCCTCCCCAAAACCACTAAGCTTAAATTACTTCCCTAACGGCTTACAATTTTCTCCCGATGAAGATAAAATTCTATACAAAGTCGCAGATGGCAAATATAAAGTCTACGATCTAAAACTCAAAAAAGAGTTTACGTTGCCCGATCTTCCCGACTTTATAAACATCTCTTGGTTTCCCGACTCACGACATCTGGTCATTGCTCAAAAAAATATCATTTCGATTATCGAAGCTGACAGCACCAACAAAACTACAATTTACTCAGGAAAATTTGAAAACGGTTTTGTCTTTGCCAACCCTTCGGCAACCAGACTAATTATTCTAACTACCCTAACTCAACCAGACGGAACTCCAACTAACCTCTATGCAATCAACCTCAGGTAATCTTCTGGATTAGAAAATCTTGGCGGGTTATAATTTGGACAACTTGCCCGAGTAGCTCAATTGGATAGAGCAGTCCCGTCCTAAGGGAAAGGTTATGAGTTCGACTCTCGTCTCGGGCACCATGCGCTACAAAATCGACAAAAAAGTTTTAATCGTTAGAACTCTGGGTAACTTTATTGCCATAGGAGCCATAATTGCCATTAGTTTTACTTTTTGGCCAATAGGCAGTGCATTTGTTTCGCATGCAATAGATGGCATAACCGGACAAAAGTTCGAAGCATCAGCAACGACTTCATCAGGCCAATCTTTCGGTTCCTTGCTTGGCAAAACCGACACCAATATTAAAGTTCTGACCCCGAAGGACCCTAACTTTTCAATTATTGTGGAAAAAATCGGCGCTGACGCACCAATTATTCCCAACGTCGACACTTCGAATAAAGCCGTTTATGATGCCGCACTCAAACGAGGAGTCGCCCACGCTCTTGGTACATCGTTTCCAGGCCAGCCAGGAGTTACTTATCTTTTCGCCCACTCAACTGACACCATTTTTAACGTTCCCCGCTTTAATGCTGTTTTTTATCTACTGAACGATCTTGTGCCAAACGATCAAATCGTCGTTTTTTTCAATGGCAAAAGATTCGACTACAAAGTAACTGAGAAAAAAATTACCGAACCTGAAGATGTCTCATATCTAGCCCTCAAAACCAGCGATCAAATTTTGGTTTTACAAACGTGCTACCCCCCAGGTACGACTTGGAAAAGACTCCTAGTCGTGGCAAAACCCCAATCGACAATCTAGAATTCTTAGGTTTAAAAATTAAAAAATGAGAACTATCTACAATTCGAAGCATTCTTGTATGCCTCGGGGATAACCAGTCTAGCTGTAGAAGAGAAAATGATTTTTTCCTGGCAAAGCGATTCTTCTTCTAATGCGTTCTTAAGAGCGAGCTGAGCAGCATTTTTGTTCTCTACAAATTGGTCGAGGGTATTTCCGCTTATAAATGCGTAATAAAGCTTAGAGCCACTTTCGTAAGTAATCTTGTAAGATTTCGTTGCTATTGGAAAAACATTGACACTTGCCGATACTTTCTGTACAAACGGATTTCCCAAGTTCAGAGAAAACTTTCTACCGTGAACAACGTCTGGGTAATACACAAAG
>JBBQJY010000008.1:0-25606 GCA_038326365.1 Candidatus Curtissbacteria bacterium
ATTTAAATTTCCCACTTTGAGAACACCGCCATTTGATTTTTCAAGCTTTGCAATTTGTGAGGCAAAAGCAGGGACTACGAAAATAGCAGATTGTCTGGGACCAATATGATTGAATGGCCGTACTCTTATTATTTTTAATCCGAAGTGGGTAAAGTACTGCTGGGCCAAAAGATCCTGAGCAACCTTAGAAACAGCATATGGGGATCCTGGGTTGAGGGGCGTCAATTCATCGATCGAGGATTTATTTCCACTAATTTCACCATATTCATCCGCGGACCCTACAATTAATATTTTTGAGCTTGATTTGTGATCCTTTAATATTTCAAGTAGGTTGAGCTCTGAAATCACGTTGTTCTCAAGCGTTTCTTTCGGATTTTGAAAACTCAAGGCCGGCGAAGAGAATGCGGCAAGATGGAAGACGTAGTCCACTGGTCCAATTTTCATTATCGTTTGCTCTAATCCCCTTTTTTCTAGTAAATTACAAGAAAAAACAGTAATTTTCTTTTCTATATCTTTTAAATTTATTTTTGAATAATCTGGGTGCGCTATTCCGAAAACTTTAATTCCTTCTTTTGTAAGAAACTCTGCGAGATGGCTACCAACGAATCCTGAAATTCCTGTTATAAGCGCTTTTTTCATCGACCTACACTGTGATATTGAAAACCATAGTCTTTCATTTTTTGTCGATCAAACATATTTCTGCCATCAATGATTATCGGTGTTTTTAAAAGTAGTTTAATTCTGGACAGATCCATTTCCAGAAACTCCGGCCATTCAGTAACTAAGATTATTGCATCTTTGCCCCTGGCCGCAGAATAGACATCTGTTGCAAATTGTATATCTTTGAGGATTCGGCCTGCAGCCTCAATAGTTTTTGGGTCGTAAGCGGTGATATTTGCTTTTAATTTTTGGAGCGCACCAATAATTTTTATGGAGGGGGCTTCTCGCAAATCGTCGGTTTCAGGTTTGAAAGAGAGCCCTAAAATTGCGAGATTTTTACCCGCCAAATTTTTTTGCCTTCCTTTTGGATCTACAGCATTTCTAATTTTATCTATGAAATAATCTACTTGAGAATTGTTTATTGAATTTACAGCGTTCAAGAGTTCGAAATTATAATCAACAGAGCTGGCTTGCGCAATAAAAGCCATGACATCTTTTGGCAGACAAGACCCGCCATATCCTATACCCGGCTTGAAATATGATGATCCGATTCTTTTATCGGCGCTAACGCCTTCTAAAACCGTCTCGACGTTGGCACCAGTCTTTTCGCAGATAATGGCCAAAGCGTTTGCAAAAGAAATTTTAGTTGCCAAAAAAGAGTTTGCGGCATATTTTATTAGTTGAGCTGATCTCATGTCGCAAATAATTCTTTTCCCCGGAAGTGGGTCATGCAGAACTAGTAAAACTTCTTGGGCTTTTTTACTATTTGTACCCAGAACTATTCGATCTGGATTTAGAGCATCGTGCATGGCGGTGCCCTCTCTTAAAAACTCCGGACAGGCTGCAAATTCGAAATCAGCGTTAGTGTTCTCTTTTACGAGCGTTTCCAGTTCATTTTCGAAACCGATGGGAAAAGTACTTTTAATGACAATTAGCGTGTGATCCTTAATGTTTTTAGCTGTTTGGCGGAGCGCGCTAAACAAGGATGTTAAATCAGCTTGACCATTTTGGCCGGGGGGGGTGCCAACACAAATAAATATGATCTCTGAGTCTTTTAATTCAGCGTAGTCTGTTGTGAAAGTAAGCCGATTAGATTTCAGACTTCTTTTAACATATTCTTCTAGCTCTGGTTCGAAAAATGGAATTTTATTTTTTTGCAAACCAGCAATTCTTTCGACTGAAATGTCTACACAACAAACATCATTCCCTAACTCAGAAAACACCGCAGCAGTTACTAGACCAACGTAACCTGCGCCAATAATAGAAATCTTCATATTTGATGATTTTAAAAAATTGCGATTCTTAAATCAATTTTCCATTTGATTGATCGTAAATTTTATCGATGCCGAGATCAAAAGGAGTGGGCAATAAACCTAATTGTCTTATTTTATCAGTTTTTAAGCCACCAAATATAGGCCTCGGTGTCGCTTTGCTACCTCCGAGAATATCTTTAATTGATCCTTTTTTTAAATATAGTGTTTTGCCAACGAATTTGTTTAGAAGCTTAAGTGCAAATTCATATGGAGTGGTGACTTTTGGGCTAGCGACATGATAGATACCCTTTAAATCATTTTTTAATAAAAAATCTATAACCGCTGCAAGATCGTCTACAAAAGTTGGCGTAAGTTTTTGATCGAAGAACATCGGATACAAACTGTTCTCTTGATATTTTTTTAATATCTGTTTTGCAAAATCCTCTTTTTCTTTAAACGGACCTCGGTATGGATAGGAAATTCTGACAATTAAATAGTCGGTTATATTCTCCTCTATAAATTGTTCAGCCTTTATTTTTGTGAAACCATACCAAGAAACATTCTCAGAATCTTTTGCTTTTTCTTGATCTTCAGAATAAGGCCCCTTTTGCCCATCAAATACGAAGTCTGTTGAAATAAAAATTAATTTTCTTTTCGTACTTTTACATAAGTCCACAATATTTTTGACCCCATCTACATTTATCTTCCAGGCAATTCCCCTCGTATCTCCCCTTTGGATTTCTGCTTGATCAACGTCAGTGAATGCACTAAACAGAATTACAGCATGAAATTCATTTTCTTTAAAAAATACCTGTAAGGAGTCCGGCTTTGTTAGGTCTACTTTTAATTCTCCATTTAGATCCGCTTTAATTAATTTTATATTTTTAGTAAGATCACAAAACCGAGAACCAACCATAGAGGACGAGCCAATTACAGCTACTTGTTGAGATGTATCAAAGATCAAAGTCTGCTCTTACTTTCTGCCAGCTGAGTTCTTTATTGTGATCAATTCTACCTTCATCTTGAGGATTGTATAATTGAGTCGGAAAGTTAAGCAGAAGACCCGACGCCTTGGAAATTACCATAAAACCGTGATAAGTGTGTTCTGGGATTATAACCATATACATTTCGTCTTCTTTTTGTGGCCCCATTACAAATAAATTTAATTTTCCTTTTGTATTTGATCCTTCCCTTGGATCAAATACAGCAGTTACTATTCTCCCTGAAATACAAATAAACCTGTCCTTTTGAAATTTATGGGCGTGCCACTTATTCTCGTCTCGAGCTATAGTGGATGGCGTCGTTGAGATATATTGCATTTTGAAATCATTTTTATAAACGTCATTCCAATCCTCGCGAAGTGTTTCAACAAGATTTCCGGTCTCGTCTTTGTGCAAAGCTAATTTTCTCATTACGACACCTTCAACTAAGTCACTGTTATTTTTCAAGTCAATATACTTATAGTTCATTTTAGTCTACCGCTGTATTGCTTTTGATAGTATTTCTTGTACTCTTTATTTTTTAATTCTTGCCACCACAGTCTGTTATCTCTGTACCAGGCGACAGTAGACCGTAAACCGTCCTCAAATGTATACTTTGCCCTCCAGCCCAACTCCTTTTTAATTCTATCAGCATTTATGGCATAGCGCCTGTCATGACCGGGCCTGTCTGGTACAGATTCAAGCATGTCTGTTTCACACTCCAACGTTTTTAAAATCAATTTAATAACTTTTATATTCGAGATATCATTATTGTCGCCAATACAATAAGTTTCACCCACTTCTCCTTTTTGAATTATTAAATCCACAGCCGCACAATGGTCTTCAACGTGTAACCAATCGCGAACGTAAAGACCGTCTCCGTACACGGGAACTTTTCTACCCTCTAGCAGGTTTGTAATTGCAAGGGAAATTAATTTTTCTGGAAATTGAAAAGGCCCGTAGTTATTTGAACAGTTGCTAATTGTGATTGGTAACCTGAAAGTTTCAAAATAAGCTCTAACAATATGGTCGGAGGCTGCTTTTGAAGCAGCATACGGGCTGGTGGGTTTGTAATTAGTTTTTTCCGAAAATTTTTCTTTTGATTTTAATTTAAGAGCACCGAATACTTCGTCTGTGGAAATATGGTGGAATCGGCTAACTCTATTTACACGAGCGGCATCCAAAAGTATTTGTGTTCCTAAGACATTCGTAACTATAAAGGGTGATGGGTCAAGAATCGATCGGTCCACATGAGATTCTGCAGCAAAATTAACAATAACATCTACACCTTTTGTAGCTTCCTCCACATCACGAATGTTGGAAATATCTCCTTTTATGAAATTGTAGTTAGGATGATCCTCTATGGTCCTTAAATTTTTTAAGTTACCAGCATAAGTTAATTTATCAAAATTAATTACATTATGTGCTGGGTGTTTTTTTAAGTAATATAAAATAAAATTTGAACCGATGAAACCAGCCCCGCCTGTTACGAGAACTTTCATTTAAAATGTTGTGAGCTCTTTTTCTTTTTGACCCAATATTTTTCTTGCCCAGAAAACGCTCGATTTGTAGAGACTTTCAAAAGTACCTGCATCCGACCAAAATCCGGATAAACTTGCCCATTTAAGATTTCCTTTTTTGATGTATATATTATTTACGTCTGTTATTTCTAACTGGCCTCGGGCGGACGGCTTAATTTCTTTACAATACGAGAAAACTTTATTATCATAAATGTAGACTCCAGTTACAGCTAAATTGCTTTTCGGATTTTTGGGTTTTTCTTCTATAGAAATTACCTTATCTTTGTTGTTCGGGTCAATTTCCGCAATTCCGAACCTTTGGGGGTCTTCAACTTCCTTAAGAAAGATTACAGATCCTTCCCTGAAATTTTTTACTTCATTTGTAATGTCGGTGTCAGTACAATTGTCTCCTAAAATTACGGTTATTGCTTCATCGTCTGCAAAACTCTCCGCGAGCTTTAGAGCGTCTGCTATTCCACCGTCGCCAGAGTTTTGATAAGCGTATTCTAGATGTTTTATGCCAAACTCTTTACCATTTTGCAAGACCCTGATGAAGTCACCAGCATGTGGGCCTCCAACTACTATTAGTATACTTTCAATTCCCGCTTGGGTGAGAGTCTGGATTGGGTAGTAGATCATTGGCTGATCGAACACAGGAAGAAGATGCTTGTTTGTCGCGTGGGTTAGTGGATACAGCCTAGTACCTAGACCGCCTGCAAGGATAACACCTTTCATTGGCTGAATTCATTATAATATAGAATTTGGTCGAGTATAAAGACTAAGGTAGTCTATGCTGCTAAATCTAGCAGATACACAGAAAGGGCGAGAGCGAATTAGGACAGGGTCTCCCGCCCAATCTGCGATATTTATTAATCAAATTTGCCGTCTTTTCTTTTTTGACAGTAAAAAACGCAACAGGCGGTTTGCCTTAGCTGATTTGATATTTGCTTTGGGCAGTGTCTTTAGCAGGCCAAAAATCTTTGCACAATATTTATATGTTCTTTGGGAAAATTAAGTCAATTGGGGCAAAGTGTATCAGCGAATAGTGAAGACTCCCGCTAATTCTTTCGATGCCTTTCTTTCTCTGTCAGTTGACACTAGCAATTTTTCTTTGGGTCTAATTATTTTTACCGTGCTTAGCCTCAAAGGTTTTTCGATGTCGAAAACACCTGCAATTCTTAACAACCTGGATGAATTCCTTGCAATAACATCGACATACTGGCTATTTTTGATCGGAATTGCGTCGGCTGTAAGCTGAATCAAGGGAAGGCTGTTTGGTTCTGCCCAATCTTTTATCAAAACGGCAACATCGTTGTTATGAAGTCTTTCAGGCTGATGAGGTGCTTCAAAAACAGTTACAGATCCTACACCTTTAAAATTGCACCTTATATGAGCCCTTGCACGATCATTGCCGTACTCATCCCGGAAATTCCTCACACTGGATCTTCCTTTGCGCACAAACGCAGGTTTAGAATCATTTCCGGATTTTAAACAATGATATTTACTTTCTACTGACATTTTTGACCCTAAAAAAATATGCACCTGCTTTTTTGCAAATGCATAACTATCGGCTGCACACTTGTGCGCAGTTCTTCTGGTAATTATATGTGTTTAGCCACAATTAGTCAAACGTTTTTTTGTAGTAATCAATTGTCAATTTAAGTCCATCTTCTAGAGAAGTTTTTGACTTCCAGCCGATCACACTTTCAATTTTTTTGCTAGACGCATAATTTGCAAGAACGTCACCTTGTCTTGGGCCTAAATTTTCTACCAATACCTCGTACCCTAATATTCTAAAAATTTTATACAAGACATCTTTAACTTTAATACCCGTCTCAGTACCAATATTAAAAACTTGATGGCCTGTGAGTTTTAAAACATCTATATGGGCTCGCGCTAAATCTTCGATGAATATAAAGTCACGGATTTGCTCTCCATTCCAGTACAGGGGGATCGGCTTTTTATTCAATGCCGCGTTGATAAAATTCGGTATTGCGTGGGTTTCCGGATTATGTTCTTCTCCTGGTCCATATGGATTGAAGTATCTTAGAATTATACAATCGAATCCGTAAACAGCGTTATAAGTCTGTAAATAAGATTCGACAGCAGCCTTCGTTGCTCCATAGGGATTGTCTGGATGAATCGGTGCATCTTCAAAAAGAGGCAATTTTTCTGGTGTGCCATAAACACAAGCAGAAGATGAGAAAATCATTTTTTTAACTCCTACTTTCCTCATGGACTCTAAAAAACTGACTGTCCCAAGAACATTGTTTTTGCTGTATAAGATTGGGTCTTTTACAGACTCTGGAACACTTATCAAACCGGCCATATGTATGACTGCGTCGACTCCTTTTAGGGCATTTTGGCATTTTTTTGAGTCACTAATGTCTGCAACGATTAATTCTGCGTTTTTGTCGACATTTTCTTTTTTACCCTTCGAAAGGTTATCAAGAACCAGTACTTCGTGATTATCATTTAGAAGCAATTTTGTTACGTGAGAGCCGATAAATCCGGCACCTCCTGTTACTAAAACTTTCATAAGTCGAATTTACTTTTTTCGTAAATCGGTAAGACTATTTTACCCCTTTTGCCATTGACAGGGATTTTTAGTGCGAAACCTAATATGTTTGCAATAGAAACACCAACTCTTGTACCAGTGAAAGAGCCAGGGCCAGGATTGACTTTAATTTCTGTCAGATCATCAAGCGTTAGTTTGGTCTTTTTCAATAATTTTTGAATCATTGGAAGTAATACTTGGGAACCAAACTCCTGCTCTTCAACTAGCTCTGCTTTCATTTGAAGGTCTGAGTCCAGAATTGCCGATGAAGTTCGTTTAGTATCTGTTGTATCTATTGTTAAAATCATAATTTAACTGCTCCTTGTCTAAGTATAATATTTGGCCTAACTGTAGTGTCGATCACAGTTGATTCTTTTTTTCTTTGACATTTGCCCGAGAGTACAAAATCAACCTTTTTTGTCAAAATAGAGTTCAGATCCTCAAAAGTTTTGGGTGCTGAATCTCCGTGAAAGTTTGCTGATGTGCCAATAATCGGTGCGCCCAATTTTTCAATAAGCTCTAAGGTTCTTGATGAATCTGGCATTCTGACCCCAATTTTGTCTCCATCCTTGGTTTTACAAACTAATGTTAGACCGCCTGGCCAGTATTTTTGGACTAGTACTTTGGCTTGTTCATTAAGATCCACTATTTTTTCAGCTTCTTCTATACTGGCAACCAATATTGGAAAATTTTGATTACTGCCTTTAATCTTACGGACTCGCTTGAGTGCTATTTGGTTATTGTATTGGCAACCAATGCCAAACACTGTGTCCGTAGGGAAAATAATTACACCACCTTTTTTTAATATGTTTACTGCTTTATTTAATTCGGCTGATTTTAATTTTTCGTTTGTTTTGTCCTGCATGTTCAATAAAAATATCAACCCTCCTTTTTGGTAAATAGCTGCCTAGTTTGTCTGCCCATTCCAAAACTACAATGGAATCATTTGTAAATATCTCATCAAGTCCTAGATTTTTAAAATCACTTTTTTCTTCTCCCCTGTATAAATCGAGGTGGTAGAAAGTTAAATCTTCTTTTTTAAAGGTGAATGGGTAAGACCGCATGAATACAAAAGTTGGCGAGGTGATCTTTCGCTTGATTTTTAGCGCCTTGGCAATCCCTTGTACAAAAACAGTCTTACCAGCACCTAACTCACCGTATAGTGCTATGACATCTCCTGGCATTAAAGTTTTTGCAAACTCCTGAGCTATTTTTTGGCTTTCTTTCGGCGAATTTGTTTTAACTTCCATAAAATATAAGTTGCTATATTAGCACCAGATAGGTCAAAACCCAAATCTAGCGGAGTAGCTGTACGGCCCGGTACAAAATGCTGATGAAATTCATCGCTTGAGGCATATAGAAAAACCAGAAAGTAAGCTAATGTCCAATTTTTTTTAGTGGCTCGAAAAATGAGGGCGTAAAGTATTGCGTATTCCGAAACGTGAGCTATTTTTTTTACTATAAAATCCCAAAGAACGAAGTCGCTAACTTTGGCATTTTTAAGAGATGAAAACGAAAAAATAACTGCTGCCCAAATTAATACCGGCAGCCAATTTAAGAAAAGATTACTTTTTTCACTCTTCGATTGTGTTATCTTCAAACCTGTCATTCTCTTTATTTATTTTAAGACTTTCTTGGCTCTTTTTGTACCATATAAATATAAAGAAGGCTATGCCAATCAATACTGCTCCGGATACAATAAATATTGCTGCCGCTTTTGGACTGACCGGAGACTGATACGAATCCTGCGGGGGTGGAGACTGGTTGAATTCTGGATTTTGCACTAATGCTGACGATGTAGTTTCCCCTAAAACATCATTGCCTTGACCGCTTAGGCTGGTTTTTGGACTCGACGAAGGGGGAATTTTTGGTGACGACTTGAGGCGCGTTTCTGGCGTAGGAGTTGGAGAGCTAGCTGCAGGTGACGGAGATGGTGTGGGGCTGGCGAAAAGCGATGGTGTGGGGCTTAGGGCTTGATTTTTAGCACATTTACTTGATTCGGTTTCACTAAAATTACCGCTTGAATCAGGTATACGGCTCAATGTTTTTCCATCATGGCTAGGGGCGGTCCAATTCTCATAGGAATCTATCAGATTATCTCCAGTGTCGTACAGAAATATTGACTCCGGGACAGTATTATTTAAATACACTTCCCCGGATGACGTAGATAGTTCCCAGACATAGTAGTTTCCACAATTTTCGGTGGAATCAATTGTTTTTTTAATCCCCGTTTTATTTTTAAAATAATAGTTATGAAAATCAGTTTGGTTGTCAGAATAGATTTCAATCCATTCTTTTTCACTCGTTGTGGAAGTTGCTAAAAATTCATTTATTTTAATATTTGCTGCCAAGGACAGCTTGACCGGCGCCAAAGAGAACGCCATTACAATTAAAAAGGGAAGTGCTATTTTCTTCACGAAACAAAAATAGATTTTTTAACAAACTTTGTCAATTGGGGATCATATGGAGGTACCAGGTTGTTAAACCGTCTGAGTGGGTAATTTTCGAATAATAAAGCTTTCCGTTTGCGCAATTGTAAGACCCACCATACAACTTTCCGTCCTTGACGGCCTTGACGGTTGTGGAGGAGCTATCCATGTCTATGCCAGTGTGGACCCCGTTTGCGTAAAAAGTTTTTGCAAAGCTGTGAGAACCAAATCCTTGATTGATGGTAACGGGCTCATTGAGAGGCCATGGTAAATCACCATGGGGGTTGATTGAGCCGTAGACCGAAAAATCTGAAGTTGGGTAGGAGTATTGATAGTTTGCACCTGATCTTAGGTAGTTATTGGGGTCGTCTAGACTTCCATTTTTATGGACTTCATAATGGAGATGGGCTCCTGAGGAGCATCCAGGACTTGCACTATGGGAAGCAATATTCCCAATTGAGTCTCCTTGCTTGACATCGCGCATAAAAACATCGCTGCCCCCTCCAAAAACGATAGCTTGCTCTGCCTCTGCTTGAGCCAATAATCTCTGATACCTTGATTCGTCGTTCTTGGTAATTTCCAAAAAGGATTGCTTTTCTGTTTTTTGCTTATCTAGGCCTGTTTTGAGCGTCTCAAGTTTCGATTTTTGATCCTCTATCGCAGCCTGTTTCTGCTCTCTTTCATCCTTCTGATTTGAATAATTCGATTTGGTTTCTTGTAAATTATTTAAAACTTTTTTATCGTTTTCTTGTACTTTTTTTAAGTACTGCATTTTTAAGACTGCATCGGAAAAGTTTTCTGAAGAGAAAATCAGTTCGACGTTTGACACATAACTTTGTTCATAAGTTGCGACAATTCGTTGCTTAACGAGGCTTTGTAATTTATCAATCGAATCTGTAACATAGCCGATTCTAAAACCCAAAACACCGATTTCCTTTTCGAGCTGGGTAAGAGTGTTTTGAGCATCACTAATTCTTAATTGAGTAATTTTTATTTGGGTGTCAAATTGGGTAATTTGAGAAGATAGCGTTTTTTTCTGAGTTGATAGCTCTTGGACTTTACCTGACAGGAGGTTTATACAGTCGCCAACACTATTCCCTGGGTCATTTTCGCAATCATTAAGCGAAACCGCTCTGATTGCATTTGAATAAATGGCCGCGACAAAAACAATTAGAGAAAAAAATATTAATATTTTTTTCATTTGATTCGCAGATATCTATAAAGAGAAATCGATACCCCAATTATTCCAATCGTGGTTGCTGTTAGAATTTCTCCCAACCAAAGATAGATAAAAAATAATGGACTAATCGGAAATACTTGAATTGTGCCTAAAAATTGCTGAATATTCGGGGAATAAAACAATAACATTGCGTATGTTAAAAAGCTTGCCAGAGTTGCTCCAACGACACCGTAGAACACCCCCTCGACAAAAAACGGGCGCGATATGTACCATTTAGTTGCTCCAACTAAATTCATTATGGATATTTCTTCGCGTCTTAGGGCAATTCTCATGCCAGCGACCATTATTATAATAAGGAAGGATACAATCATAAGGGTTGATACAAGAACTAGGCCACCGATTCTCAGAATTTTTGTCCACTTTGTCAATGCTTTGGTGACATCTTTCGGATATACAATGTCAGAAATTTCGTCCTGATTTTGAATCACTTTAGAAATTTCGTCAACATCCTGGGGTTTGTTGACAAAAATGTCTAAAGAAGCAGGAAGAAAATCTGCCGACACCAACTCGACAACATGGGGCTGATCTTTAAATCTTTCCTTGTAGATTGCCAGTGCCTCTTCTTTTGTGACATATTTTACGTCTCTTGCGAGACCAGTTGTTTTAATTTTGTCAGAGATTTCATTTATTTTGTTTTCAGTAACATCATTTTTAAAAAAAACACTTATTGTCGGCCTTTGTTCAATAAATCTTAAAACTATTTGACCCCCTACAAGCAATACTACAAAGACAGATGTTATGAAAAACGTCAACGTCATGGCAATAATTGCAGCGATTGCCTGATATGGACTCCTTCGTATCAGCCTAAGTGTTTCTTTACTCCGTTTCATATTTTCCTTCTTTTTCGTCTTTTGTTATTTTACCTTTATCTAATACGATTACTCTCTTTTTGAAATGATTAACTATTTGAGCATTATGCGTAGCCATGATTATTATTGTATTATCTTCTTTGTTGATTTTTTCTAGTATTTTAACAATTTCTTCGGAATTTTTAGGGTCTAAATCGCCTGTCGGCTCATCGGCCAAAAGTACTTCTGGTTTGCCCACAATTGCTCGTGCTATTGCGGTTCTTTGAATTTCTCCACCAGAAAGTTGAAGTGGAAAACTATTTGCTTTATCTAAAAGACCAACTTTATCTAAAACCTCAGAAACTAGTCTTTCGATCTGTGTGTCTTTCTTGGACAGAACTTCTAGGGGAAGCGCCACATTTTCGAAGACCGTCTTTGTAAGCAATAGTTTAAAATCCTGAAAAACCGTACCTATTCTCCTTCTCAGGATTGGTATTTTGCTTTTGGGAATTTTCATTATGTCTTCTGTGTTAAAAAAGATACGCCCACTGGATGGGATTGATTCTCGTGTTATTAATTTAAGGAGAGTTGATTTGCCAGCTCCTGAGGAGCCGACTATAAAGATAAATTCACCGTTTTCTATTGTGAAATCAATATTTTCTAAAGCTATTTGGCCAGATGGGAATTTTTTATAGACAGAATCAAACTTTAGCATGGGGTGGTTCGAAAATTACTTTGTTTCCTCAACTTTTCCAACGTCCATAAGCCAACCGACTTGAGATGAACCAAAAGTTTCACCGAATACTCTTACCTTTTTGCCTACATATTGGTCTAGATCCAATACAGTTGAGGTGAGATAAGCTGTTTGTGATTCTCCTCCGGCTCTAACCAACCTGTGTGTTCCTTGTGCGTATTTATCCAATTTGTCGTTTTTTTCTATAGTTCCGTCTGCTTGGTCTTTGAAGGTTTGACTAAAGGATTCTTTGACTTGTGGAGTTACTTGTTCGGAGTTAGTGGAGACAGATGTGGCTTTTGGTGCGGATTTGCCCATTTTGGACAAGTAAAAACCCGTACCTGTTCCAGCAATAATAATGAGCACTATGGCAACAAATGGAATGACTTTTGTTAAGCCAAAGGACCTCTTTTGGGGCACAGAATGAAGGGGTATTGTTTGTCGATTTAGATTGGCAGTGTCTTCCATATTTATTTTTTACTCGCTCCGATTATAGCAACAATAGCGACTATTGGGCAATAGTGATTAGAGCGAAATTTCATGCTTGATAAATTCGTCCAAATCCCCATCTAGAACCGATTGGGCGTCAGAAGATTCATATTGAGTTCTTAGGTCTTTGACCATTTTGTATGGGTGAAGAACGTAAGACCTAATCTGATTCCCCCAACCCGGCGTTATATGCCCTCCCTTGATTTCATCTTTTTCCTTTTTTTCTTGCTCTTGTTTTATTGCCCAAAGTTTGGCCTTCAATAGTTTGAGGGCATTCTCACGGTTTTGGGCTTGATATCTTTGGGTTTGACACGTCACTACGATGCCTGTGGGTATGTGTTTGAGGCGGACTGCTGTTGATACCTTGTTTACATTTTGCCCGCCGTGACCACCCGACCTAAAGGCTTCGAATTCTATTTCGTCATCCCTTATTTCGATGTCAGCCTGGTCTTCTTCGATTTCAGGTATTACCTCGACCAGCGCGAAGGATGTCTGTCTAAGCTGATCTGCATTGAAAGGCGATTGTCTAACTAAACGATGAACACCTGACTCGGATTTGAGCAGACCATAAGCATATTCGGCGCTAACTGCGATTGAGACTGTCTTGAAGCCTGCCTCTTCTCCTGGTACCTCGTTCAAAATTTCATGACTCCATTTCTTTTTACCAAAATACTTTTGGTACATCCTCGAGAGCATATCGACCCAATCCATAGCTTCTGTTCCACCTTGCCCGGCATGAATAGAAATAATCGCTGGATTTTCATCGTATGGTCCCGAAAGAAACATTTTTATTTCCAGCTCATCTACCTTTGTCGTCAACTCTTTTAATTCCTTAGTTATTTCCTCTTCTAGATTTACGTCTGACTCTGACAGAGCAATAATAGATTGCATCTGGGCCAAATCTTCTTTTAGAGACTGGTAATTTAAAATCTCACTGTTGATACTGGAGATCTTTTTCATAATCTTTTGTGCAGAACCGGAATCTTCCCAAAAATCTTTTTCCTGGGAACGAGTTGCTAATTCTTTTGCGGTCTCTTGTTTCTTGACTAAGTCAAAATTCTTCTCAATTTGTTCAAATCTTGAGAGCAATTCGTTTAGCTTTTGTTGATTGTCCATTTGCTAATTATACTAATAAGCTACGTTTTAGGAGAGAGTATTTTATTCTGAAGGACTGGCAGTCTTGAACCCAATCTTTTTCTTAATTGACAAACAGACGGCAGATTGGGCCGTCTATTCGTCTGATTTTTTAATGCTTGCCTTACTCGTTTGAGCTAGACTGCCTTTTTCGGCCACTTCGACCTGGTTTTCCTGCCATTCTGCCCCACCTCCTTTGCAATGTATTTTTAAACCTCATCTGATTTATTTTATTTGTTTAAATGGTAAGGTTTCGAAGTTAATTAAAAACAAAAAACGAGTAATAAAAAAGTAAGAGAGCTTGTATGAATAAAAAGACAGACTTTCGTCTGTCTTTTTTTGAAAACCTTGCAGAAAATAAAAATTATTTTTTAGTTCCCTTTGGAACAAAAACTTGTGTGTTATTTAATTTAAAGGTATGTTTTCTGACAAATTATCAGAAACTGTCGCCCATCAACTTTCCACTTTATGGTATTCATTGTCTCGCAATTTGTATTAATTTTAGTAGGATCTTTGTAAGAAAAGTCGAAGAAATTTAAAATCCATAATTCCTCAGTCAATATTCTTCTAAATTTTAGATAAAACACTTGCTGACTCGTATATATAATGATTTATCCCTTTTGAGTCGTGCACATAATCAAAATTTAAGATTTTTTGATTTAATTTTTATGTTCCGGAGAATTTATCAGGCCACACTTTTTCCATTTAAGGCCAGACCCGCAAGGACATGGGTCGTTTCTGCCAATTTTTTCTACTTTCGTAACTGAAATGTTAGAAGCAAAAGGGTTATTAGGTGTTTGAACTTTTCCGCCAGATTTTTCGATTTGTTCGAGTCGAGCTATTTCTGCATCCAATTCCTCGTCTGACATTTCTGCGGGGTCTGCGTCGGGGGAGCTGTTGGTCGTTAGTTCCTTTTCCTGGGCGCTTTCACCATTAGTTAACTTTGCTTCTTTGTGCACTTCAATTCCGCTTTCTTCTAATTTTTCAATTTGAGGGGCTTGTGTGATTTGGACTTTAAAAATCCTGTGAATTATTTCATAATCTGCACTTGCTATTAATTTTTCAAATAGGCTAAAGGCTTCTTGTTTGTACTCAACAAGAGGGTCTCTTTGCCCAGCGGCCCTAAGACCAATACCTTCGCGCAAATCGTCAAGAGTATCCAGGTGCTGAATCCACAACGTATCTATTACAGAAAGACCTGTTAACCTTTCTACCTCGCGCACAGTATCCTTGCCTAAGGATTTTTCTCTTTCTTCGTAGATGTTTTTGGCAATGTTTGTAAAAAAGTCGGAAAGCTTTTCTGAGTCTGTAATTTTTTTGGCATCTCTGGCTAGATTTTCAGCCGAATTGTCATCAAATGGAATAATGGTTGAGAGTTCTTTGACAATTTTGTCGTGGTTAGGTTTTGCGGATTCTGGTGAATTGGCAAGAACTACGTTGGCGATTTCCTGAGTTATTTTATTCGTTATATCGTCTTTGAGCCTTTCTTTCGCTTCATTGCTAGTTGCCGAAAGAAGGAAATCTCTGCGCATTCCGTAAATTATTTCTCGCTGACGATTGGCAACATCATCGTATTCTACTAAGTGTTTCCTGATATCGAAGTTGTGCGTTTCTACTTTTACTTGAGCATTTTCGATTGCTTTTGAAACCATAGAATGCTCGATAGGGGTGTCTTCAGGGAGTTTAAAGGCGGTCATTATCTTGGCAATTTGTTCCCCTCCAAAAAGCCTCATTATTTCGTCCTCGAGAGATACATAAAATCTGCTGGAACCGGGATCTCCTTGTCTGCCCGACCTACCTCTTAACTGGTTGTCGATTCTGCGCGCTTCGTGTCTCTCAGTGCCCACAACATGTAGACCCCCGAGTCTTACGACTTCTTCGTGGTGTTTTTTCCAACCTTCGTATTCAGCTCCTTTTGTGAGAGGTCTTCCAAGCTTATCTGTCGGCGGAGCACCTCCTAAAATTATATCTACACCACGACCTGCAATGTTTGTTGCCAAAGTTACGTTATTTTTAATACCGCTGGATGCGATTATTTCCGCTTCACTTTGGTGGTTTTTAGCATTTAATGCTTGATGTTTTATGCCATTTTTCTTTAAAAGTGCTGACAAGAAGTCATTTTTTTCGATCGATGTTGTTCCTATCAATATTGGCTGTCCTTTCTCATGTCTTTGGGCAACATCAGCCGCAACAGCAGTAAATTTTGCTTTTGTAGTTTTGTAAACTATATCTGCTTGATCTTTCCTTACCGTCGGCTTGTTAGTGGGAATTGTGATTACGTCTAGGTTATAAATTTTGAAAAATTCTTCAGCTTCTGTTGCTGCGGTGCCTGTCATCCCGCCCAGTTTTTCATAAAGCCTAAAGTAATTTTGGAAAGAGATTGTGGCCAAAGTTTGTGATTCTTTTTGGATGGCGACACCTTCTTTGGCCTCAATGGCCTGGTGCAGGCCTTCAGACCAGCGCCTTCCCTGCATTAAGCGGCCAGTAAACTCGTCAACTATGATGATTTCGTCATCTTTTACAACGTAGTCTTTGTCGATGTGGTAGAGAGTTTTGGCGCGCAGAGCCTGTTGTATATGATGAATACTGGCAAAATCTTTTTCGTATAAATTGTCAACACCTAATCTTTTTTCTACTTTAGTGATACCTTGCTCTGTTAAATTCGCCGTTTTTAGCTTCTCATCCATTACGTAGTCGGTGTCTGCAGACAGTTCTTTGACAAGCTTTGAAAACTGATAATATTTGTCGGTGGCTTCCTCAGAAGGAGCTGAAATAATCAGCGGTGTTCTTGCTTCATCGATTAAAATCGAATCGGCTTCATCTACAATCGCAAAATGGTGACCTCGCTGGGCAGCGTCTTTGAGATCCCAAACCATATTATCTCTTAGGTAGTCAAATCCAAATTCGTTGTTTGTTCCATAAGTTATATCGGCGGCGTAGGCTTCTTTTTTATCCACAGGTCTGAGGTGCTGAAGGCGCCAATCGATCTGAGTTTTTTCTTGATATTTTTGATCGTAAATAAATGCCTTATCCTGCATGATACAGCCGGCTGTTACCCCAAGGGCTGTATAAATTGGCCCCATCCAGCCAAGACCGACACGGGCTAAATAGTCATTAACGGTAGCCAAGTGAACACCTTTTCCTGTTAGCGAATTTAGATACAAGGGTAAGGATGCCGTTAATGTTTTTCCTTCACCCGTTTTTTGCTCGGCAATTTTTCCCTGATGAAGAACGATCCCACCGATTAGCTGAACATCATAATGTTTTTGGTTAAGAGTTCTCTTACCAGCCTCTCTGACTGCTGCATAAGCCTCCGGCAACAAATCGTCTAGTGTTTCCCCTCGCTCATGGCGAAGTTTGAGCTCAGCTGTTATTGATTTTAGCTTAGTGTCTGAAAACTTGGCATATTTGCTCTCAAGAGCATTGATATCGTCAACAATCGTTTGAAGTTTGTTGACTTGTTTTTCGTTTGAATCTAAAAATTTTCCTAATATACCTAACATTTATCCCTTTTTTGCTTTTGTGACTATTTGTCTCCAAAGTTCTTTTGTAGCTCGACCGTGCTCGTGAGAAATTTGATGAGTTTTTTGTGTCAGTTTGTTTATTCTATTGCGCTTTTTAATTCGTAAAGTACTGCTCTCGGGCAGAGAATTCATAGTAGGTAATTATATATCAGCCTGATATTCGTTGTCATCTGAAATAAATTGGGGGAATAACGAGTTAATAAAAAAAGCCTCCCGAACAGATCGGAGGCTTGTTTACTTATACGTATTTTATGAAAAAATATTTGCCAAGAAGATTATTTAGGCGAAATCTTGGCGAAGTTTGTATACTTTTGAAGAGCTTTGGGCACGACAATTGATCCATCTTTTTGCTGATTATTTTCAAGAATTGACAAAAGCGGCCTGCCTGCAAAGACCGTTGCGTCATTCATATGAACGAATTCGTTTTTCCCATTTCGACTTACTTTTGTATTTAATCGCCTAGCCTGGTAGTCGGTATTTAAATCTGAAGTATGAGTTTCCCTATATTTGTTTTGGGCAGGAAACCAGGCTTCAATATCAATTTGTCTTGCATCTGGCCCACCCATATCGCCAGTACAAATCATAACGACTTGGTACGGTATTTCTAATTGCTGCATCAAGTGCTCCTGGATAGCTACGATAAAATCCTGTTCTTTGCGAGAATCCTCAGGCAAGGTGAAGCTTTCAATTTCTAATTTATCAAATTGGTGAACTCGAAATATTCCCTTAGTATCTTTACCATATGAACCCGCCTCTCTTCTAAAAGCGGTTGAAAAGCCAACATACCTAAGCGGCAAGTCTTCCTCGTTTAAGACTTGGTCCAAGTGCATGGGTCCTAAAGTATGCTCTGCGCTTCCTATCAAAAACAGGTCGTCTTTCTCTAAATAATATCTTTCGTCCTTGGGTTCAAGACGAGCCATTTGGTCCAATACCTGTGGCTTTATCATGACAGGGGGTAAAACAGGCACAAAGGGTTTGTTGTTGTAGCCCTCTGAAAATATTTTAAGTTCGGTTTCGCTCGTTAGTAAGTCAAGGGCAAGCCGAAGCAATGCGAACTCCAGCAGAACTAGTTCGCCTTTGACGTAGCCGAATCTGGCGCCAGCTACTTTGGAAGCAGTTTCGGTGTCTATTAACCCCAGGCTTTCACCAAGGTCCGTGTAATCTTTAATTTCAAAATCAAACTTCCTTGGAGCACCCCATTTTCTAATTGGCATATTTTCGGTATCGTCTTTGCCAACTGGAACGTCTTCGGCGGGCATATTCGGAATTTGTCTAATTAAAAGATCAAATTCTTGATTAAGCTTTTCGAGGCGATTTTCCTGCTCTTTTAAACCTGATTTCAGGGCCTGGCCTTGGACCTGGTCCCTTTCAGTTGCGGCCTTTTTACGCTCTGTTCTTAGCTTATCGACTACTTCGACTAATTTTCTACGCTCACTGTCTACTTTTAACAAAGCATCCACATCTACTTCGTAATTTTTTTGCTTACTTTTTAAGCGAACAAGTTCAGGATTTTCGCGAATGAATTTAATGTCTAACATTAGTTTCCTGCCAACTCCTTTCAGGCTCGACTTGGTCATTTAGAATCATTTCTACGGCATCTTGGTGCCAATTAAATTTTGTAATATGGTAAACCTCTTTAAAATATTTTAATGCAGAATGCGCACCAGGTACACCTTTGGCTTGGGCCAAAGCATCAAGATTGTCTGCTGCTTTGCACACTCTTGCTTCGAGGGTTTTTCTGGCCATGTATTCAGCGACTAGAGCAATAATCTCATCCTTTGCAGGAACATCGGCAACTAGCGACTTTAACCCCTCTTCTTCGATGGGCGCAAAAGCACCTTTGGCCATGCCTTTTACGAAAGTACCTACGTCACCGACAATGGTTTCGGCGACATCATGAAAAAGGGCCATTTTCAACGTTTTGACGGGATCTATTTTTTGACCTCCCTTTTGAAGCTCTATCGCTAGAAAATACGCCAAGATAGCGGTCGTCCAAGAGTGTGCAGCTACAGAGTCAGCTTCTGCTCTTTTAAAACCCATAGCGATAAAACCTTGACGTGGCAATTCTTTCGCCCACTGCAAAGTTAAGAAAAGTTTTAAGATTTTTTTAAGAATAGTTTTATTCATTATTAAAACTTACATAGGACAAACTCATTTTTTGTTTTGATAAGTTTTGGGACGAAGGGTAGGAAATAGAATAACGTCTGAAATGGTGGGAGAATTCGTCATGATCATAATCCACCTATCAATCCCGGGGCCAATACCTGAGGTTGGAGGCATGCCATACTCCAGAGACTCCAAAAAATCTTCATCTATTATCTGCGTTTCCGGATTGCCTGCTTTTTCCTTTTCTTTTTCTTTTTCCCAGGCGGCCCTTAAAGCCCGAGGGTCATTTTGTTCGCTATAGTTGGTGCCCATTTCCAAACCAGAGACATAAATATCGAAACTTTCAACAAGAGCAGGCTCATCTTCTTTCCTTTTTGCCAAAGGATAGAAATCAGCTGGATAGTCGTATACAAAAGTTGGCTGGATAAGTTCGGTTGTGCACTTTTTCTCAAATATTTCTAAAATAATTTCCCCATCGGTCATAAAATCTTTTATGGTGACACCTAATTTTTTGGCGAGTGCGGTTGCTTTTTTCAAGGTGTCGATGTCATGAAAATCTACTCCTGTGTGTTGTTTAAATAAATCTATTAATTTGATTCGCTTCCATGGTCTTTTATATTCTATTTCGTTATTTTGATAGGGGAGTTTTGTCTTGCCAAAAACATTTAGGGCAACGTGCTCGAACATTTCCTCAATTAAGCTCATGTTGTCGAAGTAATCCGCATAAGCTTCCATTGTTTCCAGCATTGTAAATTCCGGATTGTGATTTTTATCCATGCCCTCGTTTCTAAAGGTGTGTCCCATTTCAAAAACTTTTTCGAAACCGCCTACTATCAATCGCTTGAGATATAGCTCGTTTGAAATTCTGAGGTACATATCCAGATCCAGCGTGTTGTGGTGTGTTTTAAACGGCCTGGCTCGAGTTCCTCCGTAAAGAGATTGGAGGATCGGGTTTTCTACTTCTATGTATCCTTTTTCTTCTATTAGAAATTTTCGAATCGCATACTCTATTTTCGACCTAAGCACAAATGTCTTTTTAACCTCAGGATTCATTAACAAGTCCAGATACCTTTTGCGATTGCGTTCCTCGACATCTTTTAGGCCATACCACGTCGAGGGAAGTGGCCGAGTTGATTTAGTAAGAAGTCGAAAAGAATCTACAAAAATTGTAATTTCACCGGCCTTCGTTTTATCAACTTTACCCACAACTTCAATAAAGTCACCGATATCAAGTAATGGTAGGATTTCCTGTTCTACTTTTTTTAATTTTTCTCTCGAGAAAAAAAGTTGAATTTTTGCCGTTTCATCAGTTAAATCTGCAAATGAAGAACCTCCGTGTCCACGCAAACCCATGAGCCGACCGGCAGTCTGAACATTATTGCCGATTGAGATTAAACAATCTTCAATCGAATTTTTCTTTTCTGATTTTGAGGGAAAGGGCTCAGTTAATTGCTGAAGTTTCTCCAGTTTTTCTAACCTGATTTTCTTTAAATTATCTATAGGCTCCATGGCCTAAAGTATAAGGGACAGCCGTAATTTTGGCAACGCGAGTTAAGCGACTAAAAGACTTGCTACTTTGTTTCGAATTCCTCTTCTGTTGGTTGGATTTTTAACTGCGCTTCGAATAAATGCAATTCTATTATCTGGAGTCAGGTTATTTCCAATTTCTTCAAAATCAAGAACTGATCTTCCGTAAACTGGCTGAAAAGCTCTAGCAAAAGGTTCCGTTGTGCCTTCTACTAACAGTGCTTCGATATGGTCCAAGGTTTTAAGCGGAATGTATCTTGCGATTTCTTTGGTTACAGCACTGGCTGGTTCTCCGTGTTCGACGTCAAATAAACCTTTCAATAGCGCTATTTTTTCCAACCTGTAAATTGAAGCGCCGAGCTTACCGTCATCTGAAAGGTTAAAACTAGCCCAATCATGAGCAGTTAATGCGATACCTTCAAGGTAGTATGCGTCGGGGCCGGGAATCGTTATTAAGCCGACTACTTGATCTATTTTGCCGCTGGCGATTTCCTGCCGAATTACTTCACCAATGTCAAAATGGGAATCTTCATGCGGTGCATAGCTTTCTACCAAACCCCTGTTATATTCCCCAATATGTCTTTTGTTTCTATTAAGCCATAACTTATTACCTGTTTTTTCCAGTCTTTCGTAGAATTTCCAAAATTCATCTTTGTTTTTTATTATAAATTCATAATCTACTCTGCTTAAGTCAACATCTAATGCTTGGGCAAATTTAGTTCTAAAACGAGGTGCGTATAGCCAATAGTGGGCTTCTATATCTTTTGGGCTTGCCAAAAATGCGTCATCATTATACTTTCTCAAACCTTCCATCAGGCCATCGTTATTGTTAGGTAACGGTATGTTGCACTCAATAGCAGCTTTGATTACGCGGTCCCTTCCGTCTTCTAAAACGTGTCGATCAACATCCCTCTCGCCGAAACCGTCAACTATCGTTAAATATTCGTTATAAGGCGTTTTTGGCTCTCCTCTTTTGGTTCTGGCTATTTCTTCTCTATAGGCTACCTGGGCAACGAGACGATCTCGAGCAAGCTCAAACGACTCAGGAGTGAACTCTCCCATTTGGTCTATTGATAATATGTGACCTCTGAACCTTTTTAAGGCTTCTGCTTCATTTATAGGCTCAACACGTGTAGTTTTTGTTGTAGAATCCGCATCAACGCAAAAATCGTCTGGATTTCTTATTTTTAACCAGCTATTAAAAGCCAATACATCTCTAGTTATAGCCCTGGACAATCTATCCTTCTCTTTTATGGCGTCCTCGGATAATGTCTGGTTAATATCTCTTTGACCAGGATAAGGAAACCCTCCTTCTGGGTGAGTAGACAAAAAAGTTCCTTCTGGAATATGTCGATGTTGTTCTGTTGCCATTTAAATCAGACCTTTTAGGCGAGACGAGAAGTGGGAGTATATCATAAGAGACCCATATTTTTCAATAAAAGTCTTAGATTCATGGTAGGAAGCAGTCGAAATGAGCCTTTCTAAGTCATCCGATAGTTCTTCAATAGCCAGAAACATTTTGCTAAAATTAGGCCAAGAAATGCCGTCTGCTTCTCTCAGAGCCCCACTCGCTCTGAAATGGTTAAGCGCGACTGCGTGACCGATGGCAAATGCTTCTGAGGAAGGATGGGTTTTTGAATCAATCCACCAGGTAAACGCTCTGCACACAAACATAATCATGATTGCTTCTAGCTCCTTTTCGCTCATAATTCCTTTTAGCACTAAGGAGCCGCAGCATTTAATTCCGTATATTGTCGCGGAGAGTTCATCAATTATGGGAAAAAGTTCTTTCAGCCTCTCTTCTGCGTCTTTATAGCGCAATAGAGAGTGTCCAATTTCATGCAAGAGGACGTTTCGAAACGAGCCCTCTCTTAGCAAATTAGGCGTGTATTCTGATTTAAAATCCTCTTCAAAAATACTTTCAAAAATTGGAAAATGTTGATTTTTGAATTTTACATCTAAGCTAGTATCGAAAAAGGTGATAATAATACCGTATTTTTCCATCAGAAGTGGGTCCACAGGCAAACTATTCGATGTGTACATGCCTCTTGCAAAAAGCCCTGAAAAGATTAACGTCCTATCGACGCGTAATTTTGTCTTATCTAAAAAGTTAGCTTTTTCAGACGGGGTGAAAGTTTTCCTGCGTACTTCATAAATTGACCTTTGAATAAATTTTGCTCGCTCCGTTTTGGCATCGTCTATGACGCCGACCCAAGCTTCGTAAGAAGCTTTTTTGAAAAACAATCTATCATCTAATCTGTCGATTGGTCCAAGGGCTACATCAATTTTGTACGGTTTCATTTTTGTCCAGTAAATATCACTTAACTCATAGTTTCCATCCAGGAGCGCGTGTGCAAGATGCGATAGACGGTGTGCAAAAGCATGATTTTCTGTAATTGATGCTGCTTTATCTACTAGCCGAGCAATTTTGGAAAGTTGACCTTTAAATTTAATGTGGTAGGGAATACCTATAAGTTTATTCCCTTTCCCTTTTTGCACCATAGTATATGGAGATAAAATATCTGGATCTTCTTTCGCGGCTTTTAAAATCGCTTGTTTATTTAAATCGTGAGGATAGAAATTAGCCCCAAGATATTTTGTGTTTTCTTGTTCTTGGTAAATTGGCGCAACAAGACGGGCAGCTTCAATAAGGATATCTAAAACTTCTTTTTCGTTTGCGTTTAATTCCAGATCTTTCACTGGAAAGTTCACAATAGGTGATGTAAGGGTCATTTGATACTGAGGACTTTGATCTTGCTTTTGACTGGGCCAAAAGCAACTTCTATAGCTTCACTTACTCTCAAACCTAGGAGAGCCTTTCCAACTGGGGATTCATTAGAGATTTTTTTCTCTGAAGGGTTAGCTTCCATGGATCCGACAATTTGAAATTCATGGACCTCGTCGTTCATTTCGACTTCAACTGTTGATCCAATTACAACAAAATCTGAGGCGTGGGGTTGAGAAATAATTTGCGCTTTGGGAAGAACAACTTCTAGCTGAGAAATGCGCGCCTCAATTAGAGACTGTTCCTCTTTTGCAGCGTCGTATTCAGAGTTCTCTGCAAGATCTCCAAACTCTCGAGCTGTTTGTATTCTTCGGGCTATTGCTGGCCTTTGGATTGTTGTGAGTTGATTGTATTCGTCCCTGAGGTGATTTAAACCTTGCCGTGTGAGGATAAATTTTTTGCTACCCTGCTGTTGTTGCATGCTTGTGTCGGAATGTGATTCTATTCCAAATTAAAATGCTTGTCAAGCGCTTCGCTCACCTGAGGAAAGGTGTCTCGGGACAACAATTGATTCCTTTTCGACGGACCTAATTGAATCAGATTCCAATTTTACGGTTACTCGATCTAAATCCCGCATAAATTGCTGAATCTCTCTGAAAATTGCTGGTCTTCTCATAGATTCTATGTTTACCAAAATTAAAGTTTCGACATCGCAGATTCTGCTAATTTCCTTGAGGTCATAATTTCTCTGGCGTCTACCAGTTTCGCCCACCATTACGAGAAGCTCGTCATCTTGAAGTTGTTGCGCACCGGCACCCTCAATAATTTTTATTGCTAGTTTGCCTTTGTCAGCCATCTCGTTTTGAAATTTTAGATAATTACGCTCATCTCCCCAGAATATTTCTGCGGCTCGACCATTTTTTTCAGCTTCATCCTTGGTGAGATGAGGTCTTTCTGTAATGATAGTTGTGCCATTGGGCACATCATCCCAAGTGCTGAAGAGCGAAGACTCTCTTGCAAAAACCCCTAGGAAAGGGAGCGCTTGGCCTCTAGTTCTTCCGTAAGCATATCCACCATTTATTCTAACTGAGTTTTCATCGAGATGGTCAAGAAGACAGTCGGTACCTACTATACCAATATCAAATGACCCAATTGAGACTCTCCATGGTATCTCGGCCGACCTAATTCTTGCAATTTGGGCGTTTTTTCCTTTTATTGCCCCATCATCGAGAGTTTCGCCGTTTGGTTCCTTTGTTGTCGGCTCACCATTTCTCCAAATTATTTGCCAACCAGCCTCTATCATATGGGTCTCGACTGAAGATTGGCTTTTTCCGTAAACTATTCTTAAGGGCTGTCTAATTGGTGTTACTGTATCCATGGCTAAATTGAGTGAACATGTTAACACAAAAGGTTTTTTTATTCTACTTGCGACATCGGTTGCCTAGCAGATTTGCTTCCTATATAATTCCATTGAACTTGAGGCTCCATCGTCTAGTGGCCTAGGACACCAGATTCTCAATCTGGTAACACCGGTTCGACTCCGGTTGGAGCTACAGATTGTTCTTAAATTTTATGCGTATCTTTTTAGCTTGCCTCATACTGTTTTTCGGATTTTTTTCTATATTGAATGTCACCAGTGCTCAAAATGAGATGACAGGCGGCCAAATAAATGACGCGCTAGGCAATTTAACCCACGTGAGAATTTTGCCCGACAACCCTTTTTATTTTGCGATAAAGCTAAAGGAGATGTTTGGCCGATTTTTAACTCCTTCTGCAAAAGATCGCGCCCAATTTGATTTTATAATCGCTTCGAAAAGAATTAAAGAGGCTTATCTTATTTCGACTAAGGGTAAAAACTCTCAGGGTGTTTTAAAGGATTATGATTCGGCACTTATAAATACACGAAAACAGCTAGAGAAAGCTCGCGGCCAAAGCCAAGAT
>JBBQJY010000009.1:0-24197 GCA_038326365.1 Candidatus Curtissbacteria bacterium
GGGCTCAAAAAATTTCTGGATGATTTTAAGGAAAGTAAGCAAAAACCACTCGTTTAATCCGCAGTTTTCTCAGGTCCCCTATTTCTATAAGTACTAATAAATTCTTTAATTCTTTTTTCGTCCAGGTTATCCAAGTTCAAAACGCGTCCCCAAGCTGCCAAGCCGATCAATTTATCATCTTTTTCGCGTGGCTCTAAAATAATCTTCCAAGCGTCTTTCTGAACAATTTCTTTAAGCTTATTCTTAACATCATCACTGGCGCCGGGTTTATAACTTATCCAAATATATCCGTGCTCCAAATCGTGCACCAATTGCTCATCTGGCAACGAGTTGTCGTAAATGCCCTTGTTAGCAGGGTTGGGCCAATGCGGACCGGAGCTGGGAGGATTAGAGGTGTAAGAGGTAACTGGAGTTCCACTTTGCACATGTTCACGACTCACAATATCAAAGTCTTGAGTCCCTTCCACGGACTTTGAAACCTTTTCGGGCTTCTTACTGTCCTGTGGCTGTTGAGTTAAATTAAGTTTTGAAACAAGAATAACCCCGCCCACGACAATAATAAGCGTTCCTAATAAAAACCATGCTAAAAGCGGCACTCGCTCGAGTAGCTTCACCTCACTGAACGACTATCGTCCCCCTTTGGCTTGGGTTTAGATGATTATGATAAGTGTACGTCTTAGCGCTTGACAGCGTTACAGTTTTTGACTCACCAGGTCCAATTCTTCCCAAGTTAAGCTCCGGAAAGCTCGTGTGTTGAGGATGAGGGTCTGAATTGAAAGAGACTGGGGTCGTCCCTGTATTCTTCACTGTAATGGTCTCTCCCACTTTAACTGTTAAAGACGCGGGAGAAAAACCGCTGTCGGCATAAGTAATTGTACCGGCTGCCATAGCATCACTAGACTTCTGTTCCGCGGCGCTTGACTTATCGCCACCACTATTTGTTGAGTTACTTGGGATAGCGTTATTTTTAGTGCATGCTGCCAAAATAACTGCAGAAGCTGCAATTAGTCCAAACATTCCTATTTTTTTAAGATTCATATTTATTCACCTCCTCGAAGTGTTAAGTTATCTAAATTTCCTGAGTTTTACTGAAACCTACTTTATCAAAAAAATGTGATGAGGTAAATACGCTACACCTTATCGTTCGAACCAAAAACTTCGATCTTGTTCTCAACAACTGCAGCAACAGCCTCAACAACATCTGGCATCAAATCATAAATCTTGTATTCGTCCGGGTGCTCAGCTAGCTTTTCTTCCAAGGCATCTTTGTATGTTGCCCTCAATTCTGTATTTACATTAACCTTTACAATTTTCCCTCGCCTAATTGCATCTTTCACCTGAACAATTGGAATTCCTGAACCACCGTGTAAAGACAAAAACTTTTCACCAACCGCATCGCTTATTTTAGCGAGCAAATCTATGTCCAAATCCGGATCAACTGGAAATGTTCCATGAACGTTTCCAATAGCGGGCGCCAAAATATCCACCCCAGTCTCCTCAACAAATTTTTGTGCTTCCTCGGGCTTCGTGTAGGATTTTTTAAGCAACTCAAGATCGATTTCCTCTAAGTGAACTTCGCTTGAACCCCCAATTTTGTTGATTTCACCTTCAACCACAATTTCGCGCTTGTGCGCAGAATCAACAATTTCTTTGGCCTGACGAGCATTTGTGGAAAAATCCAAATCAGATCCATCAAAATGCACTTCGTCAAATCCTCCCAAATCAACAGCTTCAACAACTGCATTTTTAGGCTTGCCATGATCCAGATTCAAAAAGATCGGAATTTCAAACTCCTCCCGAGCATTCTTGACCATATCAACTATATTTTTAATACCGAAGTAACCCACCTCTCCCGGCGAAAACTCCACAATTACCGGCGACTTTCTGTGAACAGCCGCCATGATTACGGCTTTAAAAATCTCAAGAGAATCAATATTAAAAGCTCCAATGGCAAAACTTTCTTTACGAGCCTTATCAAACCAGTCGAGTAACTTCATATCCTTACTAAATTATTACATTATTTATAGTTCTTTTTAAAACCAAAGTCTTATCATACTTTCTGAAACTATGAAAGGTACTGCTCTCAAAAAGATTTTAAAAGAAAGCGCAGTTTATCAAGTTTATAAGTTAGTTAAACTAGATATAAATTAAGGAAAAATATGTCACTAGAAATTAGAAGTTTATTCATAAATATAATCAATTTTTTACTGATGGTAGCTAACCTGTTCCTTGTAGGCAGAATTCTTTTCGAACTCTTTCAAGCCAATCCCACCACCCCGTTTGTTTCTTGGGTCTATGGAATTAGCGGCTACTTCATCTCACCATTTAGAGGTTTGTTCGGCTCTCTCAACTTAAACTCAGGCTCGGTTCTGGACATTCCAGCACTGTTTGCAATCATCATTTATACAATTGTTGGATATGTCTTGGTAACTTTAATCAATGCCACAACCAACGAATACTTAAACGCAGACGATTACGATGAATATTCAGAAATCCCGGACCAATCACACACACATCTTAGCGGACATAACCACTCCAATTAAGCCTTAACCATATAGCCATATCCCCTGACAGAGTGTATGAGTTTTTTGTCAAACTTCGAGTCTATTTTACGTCTCAAATAACCAACATAAACATCGACAGCTCTCGTTTGCATATCAGGCGAATACATCCAAACTCGGGAAAGTATCATATCTCGGGATAAAACTTGTCCTTTGTTTACCATTAAGTATTCAAGTAATTTAAATTCTTTCGGAGTTAATGTGATTTTTTTACCATCTCGAATTACCTCAAAAGTCTTTTCATTCAAAACCAAATCGCCCACAGTCAATTTACTGGAAGCTTTTCCGTGAGTTAGGCGTGCCTTAACGCGAGCGAGTAACTCATCGATATTATATGGCTTGGCCACATAATCATCCGCTCCCAAATTAAAACCCTCGACAATGTCACTGGTAGTTCCTCGAGCAGTTAACAAAATTATCGGTAGATCTGCGTAGTTCTTTCTAACCTCCCCAAAGACCGCCTCCCCCTTAATATCTGGTAATCCAAGGTCAAGTAACAATAAATCTGGTTTAAACTCATCCATGAGCTTAATAGCCTCGGATCCTGTACCAACGCTATGGACTGAATAGCCATTATCAATTAGCAGCTTCTCTAGAATCTCTCTCTGGTTTTTATCGTCTTCGACTAAAACAATGGTGGAGGTCATTTGGTTGCAAATTATAACAGTTTCTTACAATTGAAACTAGCTAGTTTGAAAATTCCAACTTATTACCTTTTTCTTACTTCTCTATTGTTATTTTTTAAAAGCCAGACCTTATTATGCCAGAAGAGCGAATGAACAAACTTTATTCGTTAATAATATGAAAAGAAATTTAATTGACATAACATTTGAAAAGTCCCAGAAATCAATTCCAACCAGCGAGATAAAACACAGCGAATTTAAACCCAAGTTTTTTCATCCTGACAGACCAAAAATCTACTTTATGGGCAATGACCAGTTATTCGACAATGTTAATCCCAATTCAATAATTTGGGATGACGTGGAGGGAGGTGAGCTGAATGGACGACCAGAATAAAGACCAAAACCAGCAAAATGAAGATAGTGGTATGGAAAATGATGATTTAATTACAGAATATTAAAAAACAGGCAAATGGCTAGCCATTTTTGAGAAATAAGTTGCTTATACGTGAGATAAAAGATCCGCATAATGATAAACAATTATTTCTGGGTTGAACTTATTAAAAGCGTTAAAACCGTTCACCATTTTCGAAAGTCCCAATTGATCAGTATCAAACAAATAATGCTCCATATGGGCTCCTTTGAGCTTTATTCTCTCGGGCAATGCGATACTACCCATTATCGAATCGGAATCAACTGATTCATCCAGCCAATCAGAAGCTTGATCATTCATTTCCGTTCTTATTTTTTCAATGAAGGCCGCAGCAGCCATTCGCCTAGTCTCATTTTTTATTTTTGATCCTGATTTATCATTATCCGGCATTCCTACAAGAACTATATTATTTTGTCTCAACATCGTTATCACTCGCTCTGGCGCAGTGGCAGCTATCTCACTTCGGATATGACTGGCGAAATTTTGAGCCTCCGGATCTGCATTTAGATGAACAAGTATAGTATCTGAATTTGCACCTCTGCGTACCGATTCCCGAACCAATGTTCGAACAGCAGACCTACCTCTATCTTTAGGTATCTCGTGACCAACTGCCGGTGCTTCTATAAATTGAACCTGCCTGACTCCGTGAGGTATGTTATTTGGAGATTTAACATGCCAAACAAATTTGTCATTAAAATACTTCCAGTCTACAAGCTCCCACTGGTCACGGTCTCCTTTTAGGGGATTCTTTCTTCGTACTTCCCGCTCAGTTTCGTACAATACGTCGTCATAAAATAACGGCTTTATCAAATTTCTATCGCTAAAGTCCTCGATCAATTTATGCGCTATTTGACCCATCAATGTGGTTTTACCACCACCAGGCTCACCTGTAAAAATAATTTTTGAAATTCTCGGATTGCAAAGTATCTGTTGAACAATTCGCTTTCCAATCGGCTCACCTTGAACGTCAACGAGCCTGTCAACAAGAGCAGTATCAGGATGGTTTCCTATCAGTTCCTTCCCGCTGTCATCTTCTGCCCCTAGGATCAATCTATCCTGTGCCATCTAAGCCCTCGGAATAAGCAGTTCGATACTGGTTCCCTCTCCTTCCCTCGAATTTACATCGATTCTGCCTCTGTGCATTTCTATAATTGATTTTGTTAAATAGAGACCCAAACCTATACCCTCTTTTGTCGAGTTCTTACCCTTATAAAAACCCTCAAAAATTCTACCCATGTCGCTCTTGGCTACACCGTTTCCGCGATCAGAAATCTCCACAATATAGTAAGGCTTTCTGAAATTTAGTGACAAGCTAATAGGAGTATCATTGTTCGAGAATTTAGCAGCGTTATTTAAAACGTTCAAAACTGCTTGCAAAAGCTTATCAAAATCGGCAAGCACCTCGCCTTTGTCGTTTTTAAGGCGATTAATATAACTGAGCTCCCGATCTTTATATTTTGCTTTAAAATTAACAACTGCCCTTTTCAAAACCTCATGAAGCAAATGACTCTGCCAATCATACTGCAACTTGCCAGTTTTTATTGAATCCAGCTGAAGCAGTTCATTGACCATCAAGATTATCCTTGCAACCTCATCTCTTAAGACTTTTACCCATTTGTAATCAGGCATTACGCCTTTAGCCAAGGTCTTTTCAATCAGAGTCGAATAAGAATTAATAGTTGTTAGTGGAGACCTGAGTTCGTGAGATGCCAGCGAGATGAATAAATCACGAGTTTTTAAAGACTCCTCAAGTGCGTCATGGAGTTGCGACTTGCGTATGGCCAGCATCGCCATCGAGCCAAAAAGCCTTAAAGTATTCAATTGAGTTTTGTCGAAAGCATGAGCCTCAAAAGAATCGGCAGACAACACACCAATGCTCTTTTTTTTATAAAGCAGTGGTATATAAATGACAGACTTGACGCCCATGTCCTTCAACTTTGGGTGAAATTTCTCGACTTTATCTACAGAAATTACATTTGACTTACCCGACTTGAAAGCTCTCCAGGTGTATCCGTTTTTTCTAATTTCAAAATCTACAAGCTTAGGGGAACTCGCGTAAACTTTAATTAAATTAGACCCACTTTTAAGATAAATCGTACAAAACTTTGCGTCCACAAGCTTCCTGGCTTGCTCAACAATAATTGGATAAGTATCCTTACTTGTTAAAGGAACTAAAAACTTAGCAGCAGACTTGTATAATTCCTCAAAATCACCTTGCTGTGTCTCTTCGTTATTTTTTTTTGCTCTTTTCATTACTTTCGAGAAAAATCGCCAAAAACATACATTCCTAGCAGAAGCAAAAGGGAATATAACTATACAGTTTTAAAAAGTCAATAGAAGCTAATTATTAAATTTTTGTTCTTTTCGAATATATATCTAAGCCCCAAAATGCGTTTAGGGCCGACACCAAAAGAAATGGTATCCAAAAAAGAGATTTGACCGAGTAATTTATCCCCGATAACTCGAACCCTTCCCAAACAAAAATAAGCATAACCATGAATTCGAATATGGAAATAAGCGTTAAAACAACAATGCCTTTGAATTTATTAAAAAACCACAATACCAAGGCGGGCAAAAACATAAATAAGCCTAAAATCATACCGTTGAAAAACGTTTTATTCAAAAAATAATCCCACAGATTCAAAAAAACAAAAACAAAGGCTAGGTTAAAGAAAAAATTGAATCTCGGGCTATTTATTTTCAAAGTCTTCAATTTTTTTAATTCTCCTTTCGTGCCGACCGCCTTCATATTCCGTCTCAATCCAAGTAGTAATGGCCCGTTTAGCTTCATCTGAAGTTATAAATCTAGATCCTAGCGACAAAACATTCGCATTATTGTGTTGCCGAGCGAGTTTGGCAATTTCCGTCTTTCCAGAGTTGTAAACTGCTGCACGAATTCCTTTTACTTTGTTGGCGGCGATTGCTTCGCCGTTGCCAGAGCCACCAATTACAATTCCAAGTGATCCAGGATCTTTTACTATCTTTTCTACACAAGGAATAATAAAGTCAGGATAATCGTCATCTGCATTCATCTCGAACGCTCCGCAGTCCTGCACCACGTAACTTTTTATTTCCAAATACTGAATCAATTGTTTTTTTAAATAGAAACCTGCATGATCTGCAGCAATGTAAATCTTCATTATTTGCAAAAAGGTGCTTTCGCACCTCTACTATTAGCTTACTAAGATTTAATGCTTTGAATCAAGTTTAAGTAGAAATTAATTGCTTCAGATCAAATTCAGCTTTATCCAATTCGGCCATATGTGCTGATACATCTGTTCTGTTCTTTATGACCATAGTCAGAGGTGCAACATCCATCGCACCATTTATAATTGTAGCCCCAACAATACGGTTAATTTCGTTCATTCTCTTGATAAATATCCTGGTCATTTTGTTTTCTTCCATAGATCCTCTTGCTATCACCTCGTTGGCATAATCTGCCTCTGTTACTCCTAAAAACGAACAAGAACCACCATTCGGGGGTTCAAAAAAGCTGATTGAATACGAAGATGCCGTTTCAAAAACCGTTTTTTGCCCTGCCATTGTTTTACCAACTGCCGCACCTTGGCTTGTTGCATTGGACCAGTTACCAACTATGTGCTGTCTCTCAAATATTACGTCATGGAACTCTGCACAATCTCCCGCCGCAAATATACCAGGCGCGCTTGTTTCCAGAAATTCATTTGTAGATATCGCGCGGTTTATCTTGATCTCTGTTCCCTCCAGCCACGCAAGATCAGACTTTATGCCAATACCAATTCCAAACAGATCTGCTGGAAATTTTTGCCCATTGTTTGCAACGACTGCACCATTTTCAAAATGATCAACAAAAATATTGGTTACAATTTTTACTCCGTTCTTTCCTAAAGTATCCGCTATAATTTTGCCAGAAACTTGGTCCAATTTACCCGACCAGAAAGAAGATTCGCGAACAAGCATCGTCACATCATTAACCCCATTAACCCGTAGACACGAAGCAAATTCCAATCCGATAAATCCACCACCAATAATAACTGCCCTTTTAGCCGATTTAGCTTTGGCAATAATCTGATCGGCATCCTCAACAGTTCGCATATAAACAATATTTTCACCATCAATACCAGGAATATTTAGTGGGATAACATATCCCCCAACGGTAATTAAAAGCTTACCAAAAAGTATTTCTTTGCCGCCTGAAAGTTTTATTAATTTCTGACCGACATCAATTCCAACAACCTTAATTCCGCCCAATAGTTCTATATTTTTCTCAACATACCACTCGGGCTTTTTCAAAAAAACCTGGTCCCGAACAACCTTACCTCTTATGTAATGTGGAATTAAAACTCTAGAGTACTGTTCGTGTTTTTCGTCTGTAACAATCGTAATCGTGGCCTCTGGAAGCAAATTTCGAATTGTATCTGCAGCAGTCGTTCCCGCTGCCGACCCACCTATTATTAAATAATCAACCTTTTTCATTGAGATTCTTTACAAAATAGTTGCATTCTTCCCATTCTAGACGCAACTTTCCATTGCGATTATATGTCCATGTAGCATCAAAAGTCCCCATCTCCATATCTTGTCTATATCCTGATGATTCATATAATTTCCTTGCACCTTGATTCTTAACCCCCACAGCTAAGCCAACTGAACTGTAGCCACTCTGACGTAACATTTCATGTGCTTTTTCCATTATCATCCGTCCAACTCCCTTTCTTTGCTTATCTTCCCTTACCCCAACTCCTTCCACATATGGTCTTTTAATATTTCTTAAATGAATATTTTTTGAGCCATTCCACCGAACCAATGCGTGACCATCAGCATCATCTCCCTCCCACGCGATTAAATACCAACCTTCCCCATTATCCTGAACCATTAATCTTTGCTCATGATGTTGGGCCTTCAAACCGTTTTCTATCAAAGGTAAATCTTCTTTTGCCGCCACACTTACCCTGAAATCTTGCTCAATAACCATGCGACAAGGTTAACAATTTTAGATTCTGGAAGCAAATTATAAAAATTGGAAATTGAAGTTACTAATTGAGGCAGCTATGGGTATTCTTGCTCACCAGTTTCCACATTTTCCAAAATAATGGCCTTTGTAGGACAACTCTCGGCAGCTAGTTTGATGGCTTCTGGCAAATCTCCATTTTCGTCTAAAATAATAGCCTTATTCTCTGCGTCCAAGCCGTAGGTTTTGATAGCCAATGCTACGCAACTAGCAGCACCGATGCAAAGATTGCGATCTATGGTTATACGATATTTTTTATCCGCCATTACTTAATTTTAATTGAATTTCTCCACAAGGTCGAATAGCAGGCACGTTTTTGTCAAGCTAAGTATAGAACTATTTAGTTAATGTGCCTATCTTTCGTACTGCCTCGAGTGACAAAAAAGCACATTTAAGCCTTGCCGGCGCTACTTCTCCCCCCAAAAATTTTAAAACATCTTGGCCGGTTAGTTTCGAAACTACTTTGAGAGATTTACCCTTGATTTTCTCAGAAAGCATAGAAGAAGTTGCAATCGAAATTGCGCAACCATTGCCCGTAAAACTCACATCGCGAATCTTTTTATCTGCAATTTTAAAATAAAAGGTGACTTCATCCCCACATAAGGAGTTAATCTGATCGATAACCAACGAAGCGTTAGAAATCTCCCCAAAATTTAGTGGATTTTTCCAGTGTTCTAATATTTCTTCGCGATAAAGGTCCACTATTGAGCTTTCCTACTCATTTCATTCGTTCGATGATTATTTCTATCCAAGCGCAGTCGAGAACTTCCTCGATTTAGAATTCTAATCTTTGACTTTTGATTTAACTTAAATACTTCCTTAACTTTCCTCAGCCCGGCTATGAACCGATCTACATCTTCTTTGATGTTGTATACCCCAAAACTAACTCTACATGCGGCAGGTATTCCTATAGCGTCCATTAGAGGCTGTGCGCAATGGTGTCCGGAGCGAATGGCGACGGCAAAATCAGACAATATCGATGCAACATCGTGCGGGTGAACGCCATCTATATTGAAACTAATAACTGGACCACGATTTCCTGGTCCGTAAATTTCGACCAATGGGTCTCCCGCCAACCTTTCCACTGCGTACTTGGTCAAATCCATCTCATTTTTAGATATTCTGGCAAAACCAACTTTTTGTACAAATTCAATCGCAGGTCCGAAGGCTATAACATCAGCAATATTTGGGGTACCAGCTTCAAATTTCCATGGTAGCTCGTTAAAAGTAGCTTTCTCGCGAGTAACTGACAAAATCATGTCCCCTCCCCCTAAAAATGGAGGTAAGTCATACAAAAGCTTCGCTTTGCCCCACAAAAGCCCAACACCACTCGGCCCATACATTTTATGGGCAGAAAAAGCTAGAAAATCACAACTAAGCGCAGCAATATCAATCTTCATGTGGGCCGAAGCCTGGGCAGCATCGACAATTGCGATGAGCGCTGGGGCTTTTTTCTTTGCCACTCGAATTATTTTAGAAACTGGGTTAATTGTTCCCAAAACATTGGACATCAGAGTTAGAGACAATATTTTAGTTTTCCTTGTAACTAATTTATCCAAGTTCGATAAATCTAGTTCGCCTTGACGATTTATAGGAATATATTTAATTTTTACCCGTTTACCATTTGTTGCAAGTCGCTCAACCAACATTTGCCACGGCACAATATTGCTGTGATGCTCCATATCGGAAATTAAAATCTCATCGCCACCATTAAGACGTTGCCCGAGTGTGTAGGCCAAAAGATTTAAAGATTCTGTCGTGTTCTTGGTAAAAATTACTTCCCTTGAAGATTTCGCACCAATAAACTTAGTAGTTTTTTCGCGCACACTTTCGTAAAGTTCTGTTGCCTCTTGAGAAAGACCGTAAACACCACGATGCACATTGGCGTAATGATTTTTGTAGGCATCGACAACCGCACTTATGACAACTCCGGGCTTTTGAGTGGTTGACGCATTATCCAGATAAGCAAGCTGCTTACCGGCATATTTACGATCCAAAAATGGAAAATCGGCCCTAATATTACTCAACAAAAATATCCTCTCCCTCGGCAGTTACCTTATATGTTTTTATATCTTCCACCGCCGGGGGAAGCAGCACCTTGCCTGTTCTAATATCAAACTTCGAACCATGACAATCACATTCTGTTTCATATCCGTTGAGCTTTCCCCCATCGAAACTCAGATTGCAGTATTCATGGGTGCATATATCACTAGTTGCATACCATTCGTCACCCTCAGTGTGATAAATCGCCACCTCGTCACTTCCAACCTTCACGGCCATCGCTTTCCCCAAAGGAATTTCCGATTTTGTCGCAACTTTAACTTTTGCCACGCAAAATCACCTCCTTCACAGGGTTAATAAACCCTTCAATTAACATTTTCTCTGCCTGGTTTTTAGATATTCCCCTACTCATTAAATAAAACATCATGATCTCGTCTACTTTTCCAACCGTCGCGGCATGACCCGCCTTTACGTCGCGCTCCAAGATTTCCAGCGCAGGCGTATCGTCTCCCATCTTAGCGTCGTCAAACAAAAGAGCATCACTTCTTAAATATGCATCTGCACCTCGCGCACCATTCTCGATTTTCACATTTCCTCGAAAATCAAATTTAGATTTTCCTCGAAGTACAGCTCGGACATTCACGTTGGACTTTGTATTGGGAGCAGCATGAGTTATATAAACTTCCATTGCTCGCTCATCTCTATCTTTGCCCATCACAAGACCAACAATTTCTATATGAGAATTTTCGCCTGTCAAAACCACATCGATTCTTGTTTGTGCTTCTTCAACCAAAATTGGTATTACCCTCTTTTCATCTTTTTTTAAAATAATCTGTTTCATTCTGACTTTTCCAAATCTTTTATTAACAAATCAAATTCCCCGATCAAAACCTCGTTTGGCCTTCCCCTACTATAAATAACCCTTCAGCAGCACTTTTAAAGATATTCCTCATATCTCTAGCATGGCTTATAAGAGATTTTGAGCCATATTCTCTTAAATGTCTGATTATCTGCACTCTTTCTCGACCCCAAAAATCAATTTCTCGGAAGCTCAAATTGACCCTAACTTGGCTTCCCGCCACGGTAGCGGCTCCTAATTTGTCAAAAACTTCTTTGTTTATACTTTCTTGATACCTAGAACGAGCATCTTGATCAATACTTGGGTTAACAACTTCCACGTCTGTCAAGTAATTACCAACAGCCTTAGCTATCTCCAAAAGACTAAATTTCTTATACAAGGCAAAGGCTACTTCTACATCCAAAGACACTGGATATTGTTGTATCAGCTCTGGATCAGCTGTAATAATTTCAAGTGCATCTGCAACTAGAGATGTCGGTTGATCTGACTCTGTCATTACCCTACGCTTCCTTCCATACTTATATTAATTAACCGATTTAATTCCACTGCATATTCAAAGGGAATTTCTTTGACAATTGGTTCGATGAATCCGTTAACAATCAAAGACGTTGCTTCTGCTTCTGTCATTCCCCGACTCATTAAATAAAATAGTTGTTCCTCACCAATTCGGGAAACTGAAGCTTCGTGGCCAATCTGCACATTATCCTCTGCAACTTCCATAGTGGGATAAGTGTCACTTCGACTCGCCTCATCTATAATCAACGCGTCGCAGCGCACATTACATTTAACCCGCTCGGCATTTTTAATTATCTTGACCAAACCTCGATAAGAAGTTCTTCCAGTTCCCACTGAAACAGATTTGGAAATAATCTCGCCCGATGTGTCTGGTGCCAAAAACACCAGTTTTCCGCCTGCATCTTGATGCTGACCACTCCCGGCCAAAGCCAGGGATAAGATCTCACCCCGAGCCCCTCGGCCAACCAAGTAACAACTTGGGTACTTCATGGTAATTTTGCTGCCCAAATTGCCGTCGACCCATTCCATAACGCCATCTTCTTCTACAAACGCCCGCTTGGTGACAAGGTTATAAACATTGTTGCTCCAGTTTTGAATAGTGGTGTACCTGCATCTTCCACCACGTTTGACAAAAATCTCGACAACCGCAGCATGCAATGAATCTGTTGAATAAATAGGTGCAGTGCATCCCTCCACGTAGTGCACATAGGCTCCTTCGTCCACCACAATAAGCGTTCTTTCAAACTGCCCCATATTGGCCGCGTTAATGCGAAAATACGCCTGAAGCGGAATATCCACTTTTACCCCTGGAGGCACATAAATAAAAGACCCACCAGACCAAACTGCAGAATTTAGTGCAGCAAATTTATTGTCCGCAGCGGGAATGGACCGGCCAAAATAAGACTTAACAATATCCGGATATTTACGAAGAGCAGTATCCATGTCTGTAAAAATTACCCCTTTGTCTTGCCACTGTTTTTGAAAAGAGTGATAAACAGCTTCAGATTCATATTGAGCTGTTACTCCTGCCAAGAAGTTTTTCTCTGCTTCCGGGATTCCAATAGCATCGTAAGTGTCTTTAATATCTTTGGGCAGGTCTTTCCAATTTGTTTTTTGATTATTTGTAGGTTTTATATAGTAAAAAATCTGGTCGAAGTTAATCGTAGAAAGATCAGCACCCCATGTGGGCATCTTTTTTTTCTCAAAAATCTCAAGAGCCCTAAACCTTTGTTCTCGCATCCAAATCGGCTCGTTTTTCAATCCACTTATTTGCTCCACTACAGATTTATCTAAGCCTCTCTTGGACTTAAATTCATAATTCTCCGGCTTAGAAAAGCCGTATTTGTAGTCATTTGGTGCTAATACTCCCTTACTCATAATATCTGATCAAATCTTAGTCAAAGCCTTGTCGAAGCCAAACACATTGGAAGCTCACACAATTGAGTAAGATACAATTCTCCTTTCAGGCATATAAGCCCTTCTTATAAGATTCATATCCTTTTTCTTCAATTTCTGTTGCCAATTTTTGTTTGCCACTTTTGATAATCTTTCCATCTGTCATCACATGTACAAAATCAGCCTTTAGATATTTAAGAATTCGCGCGTAGTGGGTGATTAAAATTACGGAAGATTTTGGATTTTTTTTATGAAATTTGGCGATAGCTTCCGCAACAATTTTTAGCCCATCGACATCTAAACCACTGTCAATTTCGTCCAAAATCACAAACTTTGGAGAAAGTGCCAAAAGTTGCAGAATCTCGTTTCTCTTTTTCTCACCTCCACTAAAACCTTCATTGAAAGACCGAGAAAGATGGTCTGCTGACAACTTTAATCCTTCCGCAAAACTAACCAGATCCTTCCTAAATTGACCAATATTTTTAGCATCTATCCCAATTTTTGCCTTCCTGATCACGTTAAAGACTGATACTCCAGGAATTTCAATTGGATTTTGAAAACCTAAAAATAAGCCAAGCTTTGCCCGCTTGTCTGCAGTTAATTTGTTGATGATTTTGCCGTTGACGCTAATTGTTCCAGAGTTAATTTTATAAAAAGGATGACCGGCAATAACTTGAGCCAAAGTGGATTTTCCGCTTCCATTCGGCCCCATCACTACGTGGACTTCTCCACTGCCAATAATCAGATCAACACCTTTTAAAATGTCTTTGACGCCAGCTCTAACTTTTAAATTATTTACTTTGAGAATCATGTCTTCTTTTTGATCTTTTATACCTGTAGACTCGAACGGCCGCATAACAAAAAGCTGCAGCACCAACTAGGTCGGCAGTTTTATCAAGTTTTCCTTCCAAAAAAGGAGCGGCCGCTATTCCTCCCCCAGCAATGCCTGCTGCTATTTTCGTGCTTTGTCTGCCAACAACACCTAAAGCCTCAGCAGGCGAAAGAATCGTCCTTTCCACTAGCCTCTCTCCTGATGTCCAGCGAGTCCTTCAATCGTTTGATCAAATCCATGAGGATTTCTCAGTTGTGCTTGCTTAATAACCACAACTTTCCGTGAGCGTATTTCTAATTTCTCAAGACCCAGGTCCTCCGGTTTGTTTTCTCTTATCTGGCGGCCCCAATAAAACAACCTACGACTTCTTTGTCCATTAATTCTGTTTTGATTTTGCGTCATATCATTACTCTCCTTTCTTGTCGCTTAATTTCTACTTATCTTTTTTCCACTTGTGATCAAACTTAGGCTTTCCTTCATTTCCGTTCAAAGCATCTGAGCCTTTTTTCGTGTATTTACGAGTTCTTAGCCAATCTTCACCACTCAATTTCGGACCATCAACATGTGCACCCATAGGGTTCGCTCGAAAGACCTTACTGCCTATGGCACTTATTGTCCGTTTAAAGCGAGAACCTTGTCCTTCTTTGCTCACAACTTGAGCCCCTCATTCAACGTTTGGTAGTCTTCTTTTGATATTTCGTGAACATTGCCCTGAAAACCTAATTTCCAATATTTCGCTGGCCATTTTTTCAAGTATTTAAGCGAATTTTTAAAGTTTTCGCTAGGCACATAATCTTTTTCGTCTAATTTGGCTTCGAACTTAACATCAAACCTCCAAGGATGAACCTCACCCGGTTTTTCTTCCTCAAAAATCTTATTCGTTTCTTCGCGAGCTCGACTTGTAACCTCCGCAACCCCACCAAACTTGCCAATCTTTGTGAGATAAAAGACAACCTTATCTCCCGGCTCCACTTGTTCTGCAAAACTCTTCCTCTTGGCCTTCATCGCTGCGATGTTTTTGGCCTTCATCAGTTCAAAGTTCGTAGGATGAGTTACCAATATCCAATACTTCATATTTGTAATTTATCGATCAATATATGTAAAATGCCCTTTCTCCACTACTGCTTGGACCGCTTAAAAGCTTTCAACTTCATCATCATCGAGCGGCTTAATTCCATCCCGATCCAACCACCTGACGCTTTGTAATTTCGAATTTTACAGACACATTCTCTATTGCGCTTTTTAGGCAATAAAAACCTCTTGTCAAAAATTCGACTTGTAGTTCATCATCGATAAATGCACTGGCGATCGCCTTGAGAAGTTCTTTTAAATTTTTTACATCTGGAGTTGGAATTTCAGAAATTAATGCCCTGAATCTACTGATTGCTGCTGCACCTGTATTATTTCTATACTTCAGGGTCATATAGCCAAATCGGCAACAGTCTTTTTGCCGATTGTCTCCTCCATTTGAGCTTTCAACTCTCCCCACATTTCGCGCCCACCACACATGCACTCATGGTCGTCGTCAAAACATTCACTTTTAACCAGCTCACCATCCAAGACTTTGAGAACGTCTAAAACTTTGATCTTGTTTGCCGCCTTAGCCAACGTGTAGCCACCTGAACTCCCCTCTTTTGCCGCAATTATTCCCGCCCGTTTAAGCTCCCCAGCTACTTGAGAAAGGAATTTGACAGATATTTTGTTTTTTTTGGCGACGGCGGAAATGGAAAGACGCACTTTGGAGCGAGAAAGATTTGAAAGCAAAATTAGTCCGTAATCTGATTTTTGAGTGAGTTTAAACATTTTTCATTTACTTATACTGCCCAACTACTAGTAAAGTAGTAGTAGTTTATGGCAAAACCCCGCTCCAAGTCAACAACCTTCTTTAAGCAGGCACGGCAATCATTACCATACTCTTACTTGAAACCCTACATTTTTTGATCTATTATGCTGCACCATGTATAGGTCCTAACCTAATGACTCCCAAACTTAACGAACTAAGAAAAAAGCATCCACTTAAAATTGCCCAAGTTGCTCCCGTTATAGAGCGAATTCCTCCCAAAAAATATGGGGGCACGGAGCGGGTTGTTCATGCGATAACAGAAGAACTTGTTTCTCGTGGGCACAATGTCACTCTTTTTGCCAGTGGAGATTCAAAAACATCTGCCAACCTGTTTTCTATTTACCCAAGATCTCTTCGAGAGGCAAAGATCGCCAACCTTTATGGTAACAACGATCTAACTCTCTTGAATATTGGCGCCGCATTTAACAGGCAAGGTGAATTTGACATTATCCATGACCATAACTCCCCTGTTAGCTTGCCAACCGCCAACCTCGCCAAAACTCCAGTAGTCGTAACCGTCCACGGGGCTTTCACAAGCCAAAACCGCCGTCTTTACTACCAGGCAGACAAAGTAAACCTAGTAACTATTTCCAAAGCCCAAAAGGAACCACTTCCGGACCTCAAAACTGCCGCCAATATTTATCACGGTATGAACATGGATCAATACCCTTTCACTAAAAATCACGAAGGCTATTTATTGTTTGTAGGCAGGCTGTCCCAAGAAAAAGGTGTGCATTTTGCCATAGAAGTCGCCCAATATTTAGATATCCCATTGGTAATCGCAGCCAAATTGGATTCGATAGATTTGCCCTACTTTAAAGAATACGTTGAACCAAAACTCTCAGACGAAGGAATCAAATGGATCGGCGAAGTAGATGAAGATCAAAGAAACAAGTTAATGTCTCAAGCATTATGCGTCCTGCATCCTACAAATTGGCGAGAACCTTTTGGTTTAACAATAATAGAATCAATGGCTTGCGGAACACCGGTCATCGGTTTTAACCTGGGCTCCATCCCAGAACTAATCGAAAATGGCAAATCAGGTTTCGTTGTAGACAACGTCGAACAAATGATATCGGCAGTCGAGAATATCAAAAAAATAGACAGCAATTATTGCCGATCATATGCGCTCAAAAATTTCAGTGCCAGTCGCATGGTCGACAAATACGAATATCTTTACTACAAATTACTCGGAAAAATTTAGGCAATTTTAATGCCTATTGAACCTCGTTTTTTTTAAACGTATCATAGAGATATGCACCCTGCCAAAATAAGAAAAATCATGCACGCATCGCTTGAAAATCTCGTCACTGACGAGGGCATCAACGCCTCCGGTAAAGACGAAATTTACGGCGCTCTTTTTGGTCGCGATAGTGCAATCACAATCCTCAAAATTTTAAATGTCATAAAACGTGAACCCAACGATTTTCTAAAAGAAACAAGTAAGAAAACATTGCTTACCTTGATATCCCTTCAAGGCAGGGAACGAAACAGCAAAACAGGCGAAGAGCCTGGTAAGTTTATTCACGAATTTAGGCGGGACAAATACGAGCATTTGGTTACCGGCCCTTTCCCTTGGTTTTTGCACGAGGACAAAACAATCAAAAATTTTGACTCAATTGATTCAACACCCCTTATTCTTATTGCCATTTACAAATATTACATGCAGACAAAAGATGAGGAATTCTTAACTCTATCAATCAAGGCTGCAAGACGAGGCTTAAATTGGCTCATGAAATATGCCGACATCGACCATGACAATCTCATAGAATATAAATTTTCATCTCGTCGTAAATTTGGTGGCCTGAAAGTTCAGTCCTGGACCGATTCAACCGAGTCTATGCTGCAATCAGACGGCAAATTTCCAAAATACCCGATTGCGCCAATTGAAGCGCAAGCTTATGCCTGGCTCGCTGCCCATCTTTGGGCCGATTACTTTGACAAATACGATCTTATATTTTCCCTAAAGTTAAGAACCTTTGCCAGAAGGATTAAAAAAACATTTAACAAAAAATTCAAAATGAAAGACGAGGGACTTACCTACTTTGCCCAAGCCATAGATGGCAACAAAGATCAAATAAAAACAATTACCGCCAACCCACTTTTGGCTCTGTGGGCTTCCTACGAAAAACATGGCCAAAATCAATCAATAATCGAAAAAGAATATTTACCTGAAGTAGTCGAGCGCGCTTTTAAACCAGATATATTCGTTGCAGATTCAGGCATTCGAACAATGAGTTCAGATTCACCAACCTTTAACCCCAGGCAGGATTCATATCACAATGGCAGTTTTTGGCCATTTTTAAATGGTTTAGTCTACGAAGGATTAATTAACTTCGGATTCACCAAAGAAGCCCAAAAGCTAAAAAACGCTAGCTTAAAACCAATTGATTATTTTAAATCTCCAATCGAGCTTTATACAAAAGATGAGGAAGGTTACAAAGAATATAAAAATGAAAGTGGTCAGGTAAGTACTCGTCAACAAGCCTGGTCAGCTGCTGCAATTTTAGATCTTGTAGCACACACCAGCCCCAAATAAACAAGCTGTTATTGTTCTATCCACCGTTCAACTTCTAATGCCGCTTCACACCCATAACCAGCAGCTGTAACGGCCTGCTTATAGTGCACGTCATGTACATCTCCCGCTACAAAAACCCCTTCAACAGAAGTGGTCATCTTGAATCCAGTTGGTCCTTCTTGAGGCCTGGTCACAATATAGTTTTTTTCATCAAGCGCCAGCTGTCCCTTAAAAACTCCAGTTACCGGCAAATGGCCAATTGCCACAAAAATCCCTTCAATTGCTAGCTCTTTTTCAAGGCCATCCTTGCCTTTCAACTTCACGCCCTCCACCTTGGCCTCGCCCAACACATCAACAACTTCACAGCTTAAAATAAATTTAATCTTGGGGTTTGCACGAGCTTTGTCGATCATGATTTTGCTGGCTCTAAACTCTTCACGTCTGTGAACAATTGTCACTTCAGATGCAAATTTAGTTAAAACCAGAGCTTCCTCCATTGCACTATCTCCACCACCAACAACAATTACGCGTTTATCTTTAAAGAAAAATGCATCGCATGGGGCACAAGAAGAAACTCCTCGACCAATTAGCTTTTGTTCATTCGGCAAACCCAACCATTTAGTTTCTGCACCCGTTGCCACCAAAACCGATTTTGCAAAATACTTTTTCCCGGCAGCTTCAACCTTGAAAGGTTGTGCATTAAAATCAACAGTGGTTACATCTTCCCCAACAATTTCGGCACCAAACCGCTCGGCCTGTTTTCTGAAAAGCTGCATTAAATCTGGCCCCTGAATACCATCGGGAAATCCCGGATAATTCTCAACATCGGTTGTTAACATTAGCTGCCCGCCCCACTTAATCCCAGCAAACATAAGTGGTTTCAAATTAGCTCTCGCCAAATAAATAGCGGCAGTCAATCCGGCCGGCCCCGAACCAATAATAACTACATCTCGATTTTCATTATCCATGTGCATAGCTTATCAAAAATAGACCAAATTTCAAAAATATAAAAAATTGTAAAAAATTAATATGACCTTTTTAAAAAACCTATATCGGGTAACAAATATACCCCGAAAATCGCCTTTTCCGAGTAAAAATAGATCACTATTGACACAAAAACCACTCGTCAGCATAGAATGTCTCCTATTAGAAAGATGAATTATTTAAGCCGCATTTTCTTGACCCTCGTTTTATTAACTGGGCTTTTCCCTTCCGTTACTTTAGCGCAAGAAAATAGCCCCAAGCTCGAAATATTAGCCCCAACAGAGGGTCAGACATTCTATGGAAATAAAATTCCTATGATATTTAAAGTAACTAACTTTGAGCTGACTGATCAAGAAACAAAGTCCCCCACTCAAGGACACATTCTTCTTTGGTTAGACGAACAAACTCCCACTGTCGACAATTCCAACAAACTCACACAAGACACTTTCACTTATTCTGATGTGGCTTACGGAGAACATAAATTATCGGCAGAACTCGTAACCCAAGACAATAAGTCCCTTACGCCAGCCCAAAGAGTGGAAATTAATTTCAATAGTGCTGCAGTCGCTTCTTCTGCTGAAACCGCCTCGCAGACAAATTCGTTTGATAAAAATACGGCACTTGTTATTCTAGTTGTTGTTGCTTTGGTCATTCTTGCCGCCTGGTGGTACACAAAAGATGACGAAGAGGAAAAACCTAGTCAGACAAAAAATAAAAGCAAATCAACCAACACAAAAGCGAAAACAGTCAAAAAGTCTTCAAAAGGAAGGCGAAAATCGTAGTCGCGCATTCAAGCGGGACCAATATTGGCATAAATTAGTTGTGCCGCCAAAACAGAAGCCCATCGCGTTTGACGTGGGCTTTTGTTTTGGGAGGACCTTTAAATCAACCACGATTTGCCCACAATGAAAAGTGTGTGTAGAATTGCTAAGATTAAATGGTGGAGCAAGAGCAAGAATCATCGCCCGCACCAGAAACCGAAAGGAAACCAACACAGCCACTAGCAGAAGATCAACAATCGAATAGACTAACTTTCTTAGCAAAAACCCTAGCCAAATTCAAAAAGGCACCTGACCAAACAGTAGATATAGACAGTTCCCAAACCCGGATTACTTTAATAACACTCTGTATCGGAATTCTATAGATGTTAAAAAACAGAACCCCCAAATAGGCAAGAGTATTGATGTCGTGTTTGGGGAAATAGACCGTCAATCGGTCGAGAATTTCTCCGTTTATGATTCTAAGGCTTATCCAGGCACTTCTTTTACCTATTCCAGGCTTACACTAACCCCCGAGTTTGTCCATAAAATTGCGCAAGAAAATCCCGAATCTATTCTTGCCAAGACCGAACCAACCATGCTCAATGACACGCCAGCAGAAAATGACGTTAGCGTCTTATTCGGTTACTTTCTCCTGCCCCCAGAAGGTCACGCGCTGGATGTAATCGACATGGCCACCGACAGGTTTATGCGAAAAATAGCTAAAGTCGCCCACACCATGCGTGATGGCAAAATTCCACCTAATGTAGAAATATACCTACTTGGAAGCACAACCGGCTTCGGAGGTCGCTTAACTGGTGCATTCACCGAAGCAGTTAAATCTCGAGGATTGATGCTTTTGGTCAAATTTATGGAGAATTCATAAATGAAGTTGCCCTAAAAGATAAAGACCCCCAGAACACTCATCTCCTTTTGCAAGGAGGTTCTATGGGGAGTCCAACAGCAGACAAAGCCGCCAAGTTTATTTCAGAAGATCAGCGTAAAAATACTCAACTCCTCTTAGATATTCCAGCTGGACACCACAAGCCTACATTCAAAAACACAATCATTAAAGGTTCCCAAGCAGCTATAGGCCTAGCAGGCGAAACAGCATATCGTATGTTTTTTGACGAAAAAACAAAAGATCCCGATGGTCGAGGTAAGAGATTAATTGAATATTTAAAAACTAAAAAAAGCATTAAAGATGACAACACTTATCTGACTAAACTTAAAACTACCCTTATAGCTGGAGTCAAACTAGTAAGAGGCACTCCTTTGTCCTACGAAAAAAACACCTTCATAAGAAACGCAACACTTGACCCCCTAACAACCGGACCAGAAAGAAAAAAGCTAGTAGAAAAAGATTTAGGCAAGCCAATAGTTACACACTCGATGAAAAGGCGTGAAATGCACCCAGAAGAGTCCTCGGGAAAAGAACCCTACCCTGTCCAGAAAGCAAAAGTGAACGTACCTTTCTGGCAAACTGGGGGCGCTTTGGAAGCTCCAGTCGGAGACAGCACACACTTTTTCTTTTATAGGAGGCGGTTCAAAACTTGGGGAAACGCGATTCGATATTGCCAGGCTACAGAAAAGAAGTTACCAGAAAGCGCTTAAGGCCTGTCTCTTATTACGCGGTCTTCAATTTTTTCAAAATGAGATTTAACACTAGAGAAACTTTTATCTTTAATTTGTAATGCGCGGGTTCTAACCTTGCCCGGCGCCGCTTTAATCTCTGTAGGTAGATTAAAGCCGAAAACGTAAACTAAAATGACAATAACCATCGCAGAAACCCCAAGAGGCATCCAAACTCTTCTTTGATAAATTTTATCCGTGTAGCTGTGCACTAAATCTGATTCTTCTATGCCAGACAGGCGATTTTCGAGTCGAATCTGCATATTATTAATAGTCCCCTCAAACATCTCATTGGTTCTTCTTTGGAGAACTGGCCCCAAAGTGTAGTCAAGGAGTCTGTTTTTAAAATAGATCGTTGCATCAAGACCTACCTCAACCTGACTATCACCACCATTTACCGAAAGGGTTTGAATAACTTCTCCCCCTAAGGGAAGCCTAATTAAATAAACAACTTTTTGCCTGCCATTTATTTTTAATATTTTGTGTCGCACTCGGAGAGGCATATAAGCAACCGTCGAAAAATCTGTCCAAGTCGTCCCCGTTCGAAACGGACCATCAATCTTGGCTCTTTTCATAAACTTTACATAAGACGGATAATTTTCAACTTTCTGTATACTTTTCCACATCTCGGAACGACTGACAGGTAATTTGCCACGAACAGATACCATTCTCCTCTTCTTTTGCTCGTGATTATTTTTGATCAAATCATAGTAATTAACCAAACGATCCATGATAATATCGGCTGTAAAGTTTTTTTCGACAATTTTTCTTGAATTTGTACCGTACTGTTTCATTATTTTCTCCTTTTTCAGAACTTCCACTATTTTTTTAGCAAAGTTCTTAGTATTTAAAGGCACAACTGCTCCGTTAACCCCATCAACGACAACGCCCCTGTAAGCCTCGTCTTGTGCAACTACGAAAGGCAAAGCGCTTGCTGCTGCCTCCAGAATCGACATAGAGTGCACTTCACTAACAGAGGGGTGCACATAAAGGTCTGCGCTTCTATAAACCGAAGGTATTTGTGAAACTGGCAGCTGCCCGCAAAAGTGAACATTTGCAACAATTCCCAACTTCTGGCAAATTGCCTCTAGTCTTTTATCATCTGGTCCCTTACCCACAATCACCAAATGTACATTGCGACGAACCTTAAGAACTTCCGTAAAACTTTTAAGCAGGAACTCGTAATTTTTCTCTCGAGTCAAGCGCCCCACAGACAATAAAAGCTGATTGTTTTTACTAATGTTCAATTTTTTATAAAGAAAATTGCTCTTTTTAATAGCAAATTTCTCATGTTCTACAAAATTAGGGATCACCTCAATGTGTTTTTTGAATCCATACCTTCTTAATTCTTTCTCCATCTTGTAAGAGGGTGTCGTTACCCCGTCACAACGATTCGCAAACATCTTCATAATCTGCGCAACAGCTTTAGGCTTAATTAGCCTACCCCCTAAAACATAATGGGTGTATTTTGTGTGATCGTTATGGAAAGTTAATATATAGGGAACTCTTTTAATCTTGGCAACCTGCAAGCCTAATAGAGAAAAAGCTCCGTTACCGTGAGCGTGCACGACATCAAAGTCTAAACTGAGCATCTTTTTATAGGCAAAAGACGGCACAAGAACAGGTACTAGTGCTTCAGGCTCGGAGGAAAGCACCTTAAGGGAGGGCAGACGAACGATATTGTCTTCCAAATCGGTGTGACCCTTAATTCGCGGCGCAAAAATGTATACCTCATGGCCTCTTTTTTTCAGCTGTCTAGAGACAGCATTTAAAAAAACGGTTACTCCGTTTACCTGTGGGTCAAATGTATCTGTAAAAAAAGCTATTTTCATCTGTAATTTGTAAATCCGGGTACCGTAAAATTATATTTAATTCCAAAAAACATCACAGTGTATCGCCAAAAACTTTTTAAAGCACCTTCTTTTAGCCTTCTTGGCAGAGTTTTAACCTTAAGACGACGATCAAAAAGAATTTTACCAACTTTAGCGGCTCTTAAGGACAAATCTAAATCTTCGCCCGACATGAGTTCGGAACGAAAACCCCCTATTTTCTCAAAAACATCGCGCTTGATAGCAAAATTCCCTCCTGTAAAAAAGACGCTGCCAGTTAGAATTCCCACAAGCCTGTGGATTCCAAAACCCAATTCATAAGATAATCTGTCACCAAAAGACCCGTCTACTCCCACCGAACCACTTACCCCAGCATAATCTGTTTTGCCCAGATCTTGCCAGATAGTCGATAGCCAATTGTTACTAACC
>JBBQJY010000010.1:0-23404 GCA_038326365.1 Candidatus Curtissbacteria bacterium
ATCGGTTGTCGTGGCTTTGGAAGGGTCGATATGATAATTAGAGGAAATAAAATATACACATTGGAATTGAACACTATTCCAGGTTTAACTCCAGTCTCTCTTTTTCCAAAAGCTGCGCAAAGCGCCGGAATCTCCTATCCAAATCTGCTTGAGAGAATAATCGCGCTTGCAATATGATCGCAAGAATTAAAGCAATAATTGGTAAAAAGTACTACCCACTTAATAAAATAACAATTTCAGAATCTGCCCTTATTGGCAATTATAGAAGTTTTTGCAAATTTAATTCTAAAATCACAATAGCACCAGTTTTAAAAAGTAATGCTTATGGACATGGTGCAAAATCTATTGCCAAAATATTAGACCACCTTAATCCACCTTTTGTTTGCGTTGACAGCCTTTATGAGGCGTATCAATTAAAAAAAATTGGATTAAAAAATCAGATTTTAATAACTGGGTACATCGATCCTAAAAATCTTAAAATCAAAAGATTACCTTTTGCGTACGTTGTGTATAGCTTGGATCAATTAAAAACAATAGCTAAATACCAGCCGAATGCGCAGGTCCACATTAAAGTTGACACTGGCATGCATAGAATGGGCATTCCAATTAGCGAACTTGCAAATTTTATCGATCAGTCGCGAAAAATTGGTAAAACTAGAATAGTTGGACTCATGTCGCATTTTGCTATGGCAGACGAGCCTCAAAGTAGCCTAACGCTGGAGCAAATTGAAAATTTTAAAATTGCAGAAAAAGTATTTCAAGATAAAAATATTAACCTTAAATGGAAACATATTGCAGCTACAGATGGTCTTGCAAATATTGGCAAGATAGAAAATTATTCAAACTTAGCTAGGATTGGGATTGGACTTTACGGCTTAGGTACAAAAAAAGTACGGTTAAGGCCTGTTTTGGAACTTAAATCACAGATTGCGCAAATTAAAAAATTAAAAAAGGGAGACCATGTTGGGTATTCTGGCACTTTCACCGCCAAAAATAAGACAGTCCTTGGGATTTTACCGATTGGCTACAATGACGGTCTCGACCGCCGATTGTCCAATAGGGGTTTTGTAAAAGTCAGAAATAAATTTTGTCCCATAGTTGGCAGAATAAGTATGAATATCGCAACAATTGACATCACCAAGATCAAAAATCCACTAATGGGCGAAGAAGTTCTAATTTTTTCAAAAAATGCAAGTGAGGTCAATTCCTTAGAAAATACAGCCAAAATATGCTCTACGATCCCGCACGATATTTTAGTTCATCTGAATCCGACATCAATTCGTAGAGAACTCGTCCCATAGTTTGTTTTACCCTATCAAATTGGGGTATAATTACCCTTCGAGATGAACTTGCAAATTTATTCGGAAGTTAAGTCTTGGAAAAAACCAATTCACGTAACCAAAACGGCTTTGGCAAAGGGCTACCTCAAACTTCTTCCAAATATCGAAATAATTGGCATCGCCGGTAGTGTAGGCAAAACTCTCACTCAAAACGCAATTTATAGTGTTCTATCGCAAAAATACCCTACAGTTGTCGGCGAAGAAAACCTAGACCCTACATTCCGCATACCGCAAACTATTTTAAAAACCAAAATTTGGGATAAATATTTAGTTCTTGAATACGGTGTTGAGCATCCCGGCGACATGGACCACTATTTAAAAATCGCCAAGCCTAAATACGCGGTTGTCACCTTTCTTTCTGCCGAACACACAAAATATCTAGGCGGAATGGAGGGTGTTGTGGAGGAAGAATCCAAAATAATCAAAAACTTGGACAAAAACGCCTACGCAATTTTGAATGCAGACAATCCGCTTGTACACAAACTCTCCTCCCAGACCTCGGCCACTGTTGTATGGTTCGGCCAAAAAGCAAAAAAGGGAGTCAAAATATCACATTTTGTTCAGAATCTGCATGGCTCCAAGTTTAGAATTCACTATGCTGGGCAAGTTGCATCGGTTCATGCACGCTTTGTCGGCAAGCACCAGCTGACATCGTCCTATGCGGCTGCTACCATCGGAATCTTGGCAGGTCTCACCCTGAAACAAATCGCCAAGGGACTTTCACAAACGAAGCCGCCTGAGCACAGATTGAACCTAAAAATTACCGATCACGTAAACATTATTGACGACACGTACAATTCTTCCCCGGAAGCTGCCCAGGAATCCATAAAAACACTAATAGAGCTCGGTCTCGGCAGAAAAAAAATCGCCATTCTGGGTGAAATGAAAGATCTGGGAAACTTATCCGAAACTTCTCACAAAGAAGTTGGTCAAAAATTAGCCAAAACTACAATCAACAATTTAATTTTAATTGGCCAGGTCGCCAAAACCATTGGGTTATCTGCTAAAAAATTAGGTTTTCGTGGGAAAATAACCTACAGCTCAAACGTCAAAGAAGCATTGGAGCTCGCACGGACTCTTGCTTCAAAGAAATCCATTTTTCTAATTAAGGGTTCTCGTCACGCTCATTTGGAGCGAATTACCCTGGGACTTATGCATAAATCGACAAACATTGAATGTTACCACTGTGGGAAGCTAAAATAAGATAAGGTCACAAAGACAGAAATTAAAAATTTCTCATTATGGTACAAATATTAGGCTTAATATTACTCTCATTTTTTGTAAACAGTGTTCTTTTGGTCCCCTTCATCAATCTTTTGTATAAACTTAAATTTCAAAGACAAGAACAAAAAACTCGCGATATTTTTGAAGCAAGAACCCTTATTTTTGATCGGCTGCATGCTCACAAAACAGGTACACCTGTCGGGGGTGGTGCGCTTATTATTTCCGTTGTTACGGTTCTGTACGCGATGGTCACAGCCGCTATGCCATATCTTGGACTTGCAAGGACTTCTGTTTATCCATTCAATAAAGAGGTCCAAATTATCGTTTTTACTTTCTTGGCCTTCGGTGCGCTTGGTCTCTACGACGATTTGCGCAAAACATTTGGTTTTAAACGAGCCAAATTTTGGGGCCTAAGGTTTCGCTACAAGTTAATTCTACAAATGATTTTGGCGACCATAATTTCCTTTGTTCTTTACTTTTCACTTGGAATAAATATCGTCAACATTCGCTTTTTCGACGTAATTAACCTAGGCCCGCTTTATATTCCCTTTGCCGCCTTTGTTATTGTTTCTTTTACAAATGCTGTAAATATTTCAGACGGCCTAGACGGTTTGGCGCCAGGACTTTTATTAATTTGCCTTGCTGCATTTTTAATTCTTTCAAGCACCATTGTGGACACGACCCTTTCCACTTTCTTAGGTCTCTGGATTGGTGCCTTAATAGCGTTTTTGTACTTTAACGTTTGGCCTGCTCGAATTTGGCTTGGGGATGTCGGAGCGCTTTCATTTGGCGCGACTTTGGCCGTTGCTGGTTTGCTCCTTGGGAAGCCTCTCGCCTTGGCATTAATTGGCGGAGTATTTGTTTTTGAAGTGGCCTCTTCTCTCATTCAAATCCTATCCAAAAAATTCAGAGGCAAGAGGGTTTTTGATGTTGCCCCTGTTCACCTTTGGTTTCAAAACAAAGGATGGGAAGAACCTAAAATCGTTTTTCGTTTTTGGCTCGCTCAACTAATGCTTGCAATTCTCGGCCTTTGGCTCTCGTTTTTCTAATTGATACTCATAAATTAATGGCCGCATCCGACGAAAAACTTTACAATCTAAGAGAAAAACATCCAAACTTTATCTATAAAAGCTTCGAGTATAAAAAAGAAGATAGGGACTTAGTTATCGAATTTTGTTTCAAGCTTGATGTCGACATTGAATTTAAACCTAAGGTAAGAATACTCAACTCTCCACCGTTGGACGAGATTGACAAACAATTACTGGACAACTTCATTTTCCATTTGGGCCTCGCAGAAATACCAAGTTATTGGAAAGCAGCTTGTTCGCCAAAGATTATTGTGGAGGCAGGGTTATTGTCCGAGAATCAAATAAATTGGTGGAAAAAGCTATACATTCAAGGACTCGGCGAATTGTTCTTCGAGAACAAAATAGATTTTACACTTCCAAATTTTCTGACAATACAGTCCACAGGCAGGGCAAACTTCAAAATGGACAATAATAACTACGACGAAAAATATCAGGTTTTGGTCGGCGGAGGCCGAGATTCTGCTCTTGCTCTCGAACTCTTAAAAGAACAAAAAAAATATATATTTGCACTCACCCTTAATCCCGAACAATCTTCTCTGAAAATAATAAAAGCCGCTAAGGCGGCTGGAACAATTGTTGTTAAGCGAGAGATAGACCCGAAACTATTGGAACTTAATAAAAAAGGATATTGGAACGGCCATACGCCATTCTCGTCTTATCTGGCATTTTTAAGCGCTTTAACTGCAATAGTTTTTGGCCTGAAATACACCGTCGTTGCCAATGAAAGAAGTTCGGACGAAGAAAACACTCTTTTTAAACAGAAAAAAATTAACCACCAATACTCGAAAACTTTTGAGTTTGAAAACGATTTTCGGCATTATTCACAGCAGTATCTATCCAACCAATTAACTTACTTTAGTTATTTACGACCTCTTTATGAGTTGCAGATATCTAAAATATTTTCAAAATACCCCAAATATTTTGCGGATTTTAGAAGCTGTAATAGAGGACAGAAAAACAATGTTTGGTGCGGAGAATGCGCTAAATGTTTATCAATCTACATTTCTCTCGATCCTTTTTTGGAAGAGAGCCTTCTTTTAAATGTTTTCGGCACTAACTTATTAGAAAAAGAAAATCTGACTGACCTTCTTTTACACTTAATCGGCAAAAGATCACCAAAACCATTTGAATGCGTGGGCACTGCCTTCGAATTGCAATCTGCTCTTTGGCTATCTATCAAGAAAAGAAGCGATCGACCCTTACCCTTTTTATTAAATTTCGCAAAAGATAAGATTGTAGAAAATAAAAATATCCTAAATGAATGGGGGATCGATGAGTTTATTCCAGCCAGTCTTAAAAATCATCTTAAAGTAATAAATGATTAAAGAGCTAGAGGACAAAAAAATATTAATCCTGGGCTTTGGCCAGGAAGGCATTTCTACACTGCAATTTTTACGAAAATATTTCCCTAATAAAAAAATTACAATTGCAGACCAAAAAGAATTAATGGATTTCACCAGTAATACACAGCAGCTGTTAAAGAAAGATGAAAACTTAGAGCTAAATCTAGGCAAAAAATACCTCAAAAGTTTAACCGAATTTGATTTAATTATTAAATCTCCTGGAATATCTTTAAAAAAAACAGCGGAAAGCGTAAAAATCAAATCACAAACAGTTCTTTTCTTTGAAAATTGCAAAGGCTCGATAATCGGCATTACAGGTACTAAAGGCAAAAGCACAACCAGCTCACTTATTTATAAAATTCTCAAAGACGCCAACCTAAATGCAGAGTTAATTGGAAATATAGGCAGCCCGCCCCTCGAACAAAATGATTTGAACAACAGACAAAAATATTATATTTTTGAGCTTTCTAGTTTTCAGCTAGAAAATTTAAATAAAAGCCCACATATCGCTGTCCTTTTGAATATTTTCCCGGAACACCTCGACTACCATGGTGACTTTGACAATTACAAATTGGCAAAATTAAATATAACAAAGTGGCAAGACGCCGGCGATTACTTGATTTATAACAAAGATAGTGAAAACCTCAACGATTTAATCTCCTCTATGAAAGCCAAAAAAATTGCCTTTAGTAAAAGTGATGCGACCGCACCCGTATTTTTAAAGAATAAAAAAATTATGATAAACGCTGGGGAGTACCCCGAATTCATAATCAAACTTGAAAGTATTCCTCTGCTTGGAGAAGCCAACGTTTTCAACGTTATGGCCTCAATCGCAGTTGCAAAAATCCTAAAAATTCCAAATGATCAAATCACTCAATCAATTTCTTCTTTCAAGCCTCTTGCACATAGACTAGAAAAGGTAGCGGAAGTGAGAGGTATTGAATTCTACGATGACTCAATAGCAACCATTCCAGAGGCCACAATTGCAGCACTGCAAGCGCTTAACGGCAAAGTTGAAACATTGATTCTGGGAGGACACGACAGGGGACTGAATTTTGATAGTCTAGCGAAAGCAATTATCGCTTATAGAATAAAGACTCTAATCCTTTTTCCGACTACTGGCGCAATAATTCTTAAAACGTTGAAAAAACTGACACACAGATTACCGGATTATTTTGAAACAAATGATATGCGGGTTGCTGTGAAAATAGCTTTCAAAAGTACAAACCCTCGTAAAACGTGCTTGTTGTCACCGGCAGCATCAAGCTTTGGCTTGTTCAAAAACTATCAAGATCGCGGTGATCAATTTGCCCAAGCAGTCAAAGCACTATGAACAGAGAAATTCACTCAACCCGCCTCAAAACCCAAAACAAAAAGTCTGACTATTGGCTCCTTGCCGCCACGCTCACACTACTGCTTACCGGTCTAGTCGTCATTTACGACGCATCTGTAGTTACTGCCTTTCGCGATTTCGGCAACAAATATTATTTCGTCAAAAACCAAGCGATTTGGGCCGTCCTTGGTTTAACAAGCCTAACTTTTTTCAGCTTTTTAGACTATCACCGTTTACTCAAATACAGTAGATATTTTTTAATCGCGTCAATTGTCGCCCTAGTCATGGTTCTTATTCCGCACATCGGAACCCAAGTGCTTGGTGCTAGGCGCTGGATCAATATCGGCAGTTTTACCTTTCAACCATCAGAATTTGCCAAGCTTGCCGTTGTTTTTTACGCCACTTACATTATTGCCAAATTTCAAAATTACAAAATGAACATTTTCGACACCTTTATCGTTTACTTCCTGCCTATATTAATAGTGACCGCGTTGGTAGTAGTACAGCCAGATCTCGGAACAGCTCTTATTTTCTTTGCCATAATTGTGGCGATCTATTTTATAGGCAATGCTCCTATCTGGCATTTCTTGCTAACCATTCCATTGGTTGTTTTAGCTTCAATTGTCGCCCTTTTCACCCATCCCTACAGACTCGAGCGAATCAAAGCCTTCATGGATCCAACTTACGACCCTCAAGGTGCTTCATATCAGATAAATCAAATAATTATTGCCCTCTCGTCTGGAGGCATGTTCGGTGTGGGTGTTGGCTCGTCCCGGAGTAAATTCGAATTTATTCCCGAAGTTCATAGCGATGCAATCTTTGCGGTCGTCGCCGAAGAATTAGGCTTCGTTGGCGCCATCTTATTAATTGCGCTATTTATTTTTCTCATCACCCGCGCCATTAAAATTGCCAAAGAAGCCGCAGACTACGAAGGTAAAGTCTTAGCGGCTGGGCTTTCAGGCCTTCTCGCCGTTCAAATTCTTTTAAATTTAGCAGCCATTGTTGCTCTGATTCCGCTGACCGGCATTCCCTTGCCTTTCATTTCGTATGGAGGCTCTTCGCTCTTCATCTCGCTTACCACGATTGGTATGCTAACAAACATCAAAAGACAATCATGAAAAAAATTGTTATAACCGGCGGCCACCTAACGCCTGCTTTGGCCTTAATTGAACAATTTAAAAAAGAAGACGTCCAAATTATTTTTATCGGTCGCAAACACCCAACCGAAGGTTCCAAAAATCTTTCAACCGAATACCGCCAAATTCCAAAACTCGGCATTAAATTCTACGGCCTTACAACCGGTAGATTTCAGCGCAAATTCACTTCACACACAATCCCCTCAATACTCAAGATTCCTATGGGTTTGGCTCATAGCTTTTTTCTCCTTTTAATAATCAGACCTTCGCTTGTTGTCTCTTTCGGCGGCTATCTATCAACACCCGTTGTTTTTAGCGCTTGGCTCCTGGGTATTAAATCGATAACTCATGAACAAAGCGCCCAACCGGGCCTTGCCACAAAAATAAACGCAATCTTTGCCCAAAAAACTTACCTCTCATGGCCCCAAACGGCCAAATATTTCACGAATGCAGAAGTTATCGGAAATCCAATCAGAAGAGCAATATTTCAAAAAAACACAATCAACAAACAACTCGCCACGTTTGTCGCCAACTCCAAAAATTTAGTTTATATAACCGGCGGTAACCTCGGGTCTCATTTTATAAATCAGACAATTTTTAAAGTACTAGAAACAAAAGAAAATATCAGAATCGTTCATCAAACCGGTATTGCCAACCAAGAAGATTACCAAGAAGCCCAAAAAATTAAAAATGCCAACTATTACCCGATCGAATATGTACAAGACGGTGAAATCGGCGCAATTTTAAATTCCGCATGTCTTGTTATTTCCCGCTCCGGTGCCAACACCGTTTGCGAACTGGCCGTGCTTGCCAAAGTCGCTATTCTCTGTCCTTTGCCAATTGCTGGAGCCAATGAACAATTCGAAAATGCCAAAATTCTAGAAACTGCCGGCTCCTCAGTTATTCTTCTCCAGGGCGATTTATCACCCGAGTCTCTTAGTGTCGTCTTAGGCAAAATAACTAAAAACATGTCTTTGTATCAAAAAAAAGCCAACCAATTGCAGAAAAACATCCCCCAAAATAGCGCTCAAATATTAGCCAGCAGAATAATCACGTTAATCAATGAAGCTTAAAATCCTATCACTCCTTATTTTAATTCTCCTAATTTCAGCGCTCACCGTCGCTTCGGCAAAAATAACATCAATAAAAGTCAAGAATTCGAACAGCTGCATAAATGAAAACACTCCTGACGTCGCCAACCTGAAAAATAAAAACATAATTTTTCTAAATACTCAAAAAGCCCAAGCCCAAATTCAAAAGGAAACTAGTTGCATCCAAGGACTTGAAATCAAAAAGGTTTTTCCGAGTACTTTGGAGATTAGTGCCCAAAACCAAATACCAATTGCCAAAATCGCAGGCTCTGATTTGGCAATCACAGAGACTGGTCTAGTTATTCGTGGGGAAGTGCCTCCGCCCGCCCCCAATATTTTCATACCAGAAAATATCAAAGTTGAAGAGCGAAAAACAATTGCTGACTCTAATGTCCTCCAAGCCCTCAAAATTACCAAGGAAATAGAGAAGTCCGATTTTATTCCCGCAAATGTTAGGATTCTCGAAGGTGACGACGTCGCGGTGTACAGCTCTCAAGAGGCAGTTGCCCTCTTTGCCCCAAATAAAGATGCCGCCGAACAGGTTGACTCTTTACAGTCGATCTTGGCAAAAGCTAAAATAGATGCGGCAAAAATCGCAAAAATAGATCTGCGCTTTAGGCAACCCGTGTTAAACTACAAAAACAACTAATGACCAAAGATAAGGTTATTGTCGGCATCGACATCGGAAGTACAAAAGTCACAACGGTAATCGCCACACTCGGTGAAGATTCCTTGCCAAACATTATTGGCGTCGCCCAAGCACCGGCCAAAGGTTTGAGAAAAGGCCAAGTTGTCGATATCGACGAAGCCGTCACTAGTATCACCCAATCTCTCGAATCTGCCGAACGCATGGCGGGTTATTCCGTCGGAAGCGCTTTCGTCTCAGTGGATGGCGTCCATATCGAGTCCCAAAATAGCAAAGGTGTCGTTGCCATATCCAATCCTCAAGGTGAAATTTCTCCGGAAGATATCACGAGGGTCGTCGAAGCCGCTCGCGCTATATCACTCCCTTCGTCTAAAGAAATATTGCACGTCATCCCACGTCACTTCATAGTCGACAGCCAGGGTGGCATCAAAGATCCAATCGGCATGACGGGCGTACGCCTCGAAGTGGAAACTCACATAGTCACAGGTGCCGCAACCGCTCTCAAAAATATCGCCAAATGTGTTTCCCAAGTCGGCGTAACCGTCGAAGGTATGGTTTTCGCCGGCCTTGCCTCCTCTTACTCGGTTCTTACCGATACCGAAAAAGAACTCGGCGTCATTTTAGTCGATTTCGGTGGTGGTACAACCGATATCTCAATTTTCATTGAAGGCGCTCCTGCTCATTCAGCCGCGCTCCCTGTTGGTGCCAGAAATGTTACCAACGACCTGGCAATCGGTCTTAGAATTTCCCTCGATTCCGCCGAAAAGATTAAACTTGCTCTCTCCAAACCTCCCAAAATTGCCGTTGAAACTGACGAGTCGGGCAAAGCTCACGACAAAAAAGAATCCGACTCTTTAGACATCTCTGCGCTCTCCATAGAAGAAGACCTCCGCCTCGTTTCCAAAAAAACTTTAACAGACGGCATCATCAAACCGCGTCTTCGCGAAATCATAAATATGGTGAAATTAGAAATTCAAAAATCCGGCTATTCGGGCTTAACTCCCTCCGGTGTTGTCCTAACCGGTGGGGGAGCCGCAACTGCCAATTTTGTAGATATAGCCAAACAAGAACTCGGCATGCCCGTCAGGCTCGGCATGCCCCAAGGAGCAACCGGTCTCATAGACGAAATTGCCTCTCCGGCTTTTGCGTCAAGCCTCGGCTTAGTAATTTACGGAACGAGTTTTACAACCAAAGATGTCAGGATCCCTATGCTCGGCAAAATAGAATTTAAAGGCCTTTTTAACAAAGGCTTTAGTCTTATAAAATCCGTCCTCCCGTAGGTTCGCCCTAACCTTGCAAATAAAAATCCGCTGTGTTAAATTGTGCAAGCGTTTTAGCGTCCCAAGATAACTATGTTAATCAAACCTGATGTCAATAAATTTGCAAAGATAAAAGTACTTGGCATAGGTGGAGGTGGAACTAACGCCTTAAACTCCATGATCACCCAGGCACAAATTCAAGGAGTGGATTTCGTAGCCGTGAATACAGACCAACAACATCTTCTGGCAAGTCACGCCCAAACCAAAGTTCAAGTTGGAGACGGCTTAACCAAAGGCCTTGGTGCCGGTGCCAATCCGGACATTGGTAGGAAAGCCGCAGAAGAATCTCTCGAGCGAATCAAAGAAGTGGTAATAGGTGCCGACATGGTCTTTCTGACCTACGGTGCAGGCGGGGGAACGGGTACGGGTGCGGGTCCTATTATCGCCGAAATGGCCAAAAAACTCGGCATTCTTACGGTTGCCGTCGTCACCAAACCATTTGGCTTTGAAGGCACACGACGCATGATTGTTGCAGATGAAGGCATCGATTCTCTAAAAGACAAAGTAGATACTCTAATTGTTATTCCCAACCAAAAACTTCTCGAGGTTGTGGACAAAAACGTTTCACTTCTGGAAGCATTTAAACTTGCCGATTCTGTTCTTTCTCAAGGTGTCCAAGGGATTTCCGACATCATTGTCATGCCGGGTCTAATCAACGTCGATTTTGCAGATGTTAAAGCAATCATGACCAGCGCCGGCAGTACGCTTATGGGTGTGGGCACAGCATCGGGTGAAAATCGCGCCGCCGCAGCCGCCCGCTCTGCAATCGCCTCGCCACTTCTCGATGCATCAATCGACGGCGCGCGTGGAGTTCTTTTTAACATAACCGGTGGTTCTGACATGACAATGAGCGAAGTAGACGAAGCCGCTAAAGTTATAACCAGCCAAGCAGATCCCGATGCTCAAATTATCTTCGGTGCCGCAATAGACGAAAAGTTAGTAGACCAAGTCAAAGTCACAGTTGTGGCAACAGGCTTCGACGAAACTCGTAAAAAATATGTCCAAATCACTCCACCAGATCTTTCTATGGGCATGACGCAAGCTCTTACAGAGGGCCAGGATGCCCCGCCTGCAACAGACGGCCAAATGGACGACGACGAATTCGACGTTCCCACATTTCTCCGACAAATTCGTTAATTTAGCCTCAATTTGTTGACAAGTTGTACAACATCTTGTAACAATAGCTTATGACACAAACATTACCAATTTCAAAGGCCAGGGAAGCCCTAGCGGATTTAGTAGACAAAGCAAAAAATCGCAGAGATGAATATGTGATTACAGTAAATGGGTCACCAGCAGCAGCTATCATATCTGCAGACGAATACGAATCCTGGAAAGAAACGGAAGAAATACTTGCGGACAAGGGTCTTATGAAAGCCATAAGACAAGGAGAAAAAGAAATAGCAGAAGGAAAAACTATCTCCCTTGAAGAACTGGAAAAAGAGCTTGGCGTGTAATGTTCAAGCTCGAAATTGCAACGAAAGTTTCCAAAGAGCTAAAAAAACTTCCCAAACAATACAGGGATTCATTAATGTTAATATTTCGAGAACTAAAAGAAAATCCGATAATTGGTAAACCGCTTGGCAGAGAATTGACTGGTCAGTATTCAATCAAAATTGGGGTATATCGAATAGTCTGCAGAGTAAATTATAAGGATAGTATCGTTTTTGTTTCTACAGCAGGCCACCGGGCAACTGTCTACAAAAAAACCCATCGCTGACGCGTCGCACTACATCTATTGTGCGACGCACTAATCAACATTTTCAGTGCACTAGACTTGTTGTGAGCTTAGCGTTCGGCTTATTTGCACGCCACAATAGACTCAAGTATAATACGCAATCATGGAACGACTAGAAAAACTAAAGATATCCAAAGCTTCAAGATTGATAGTAAATCCTCCAGAAGTAATATTAGTTTTTGACAATTATCGTGGCCCGGGTAAAGAAGGATTATCTCAAAAAACGATGAATGTCAGGGCCGCAGTCGCCGCTCACCTTTACAATTATCTTGCAAGTAAAAATGAGTTGTTTGGCACGGGAAAACCTCAGGTTGTTAGTTTTGCAGGAGAGCATGAACCCGATGACCTGCCCGGCTCCGAAAATGTCGCATTTTATCTTGAGAAATTTGGTATATCAAAAAAAGATATTGTAACTCGCCGAAATACAATAACAACTACTACTGATCTCATGGAACTTTGCGCCTATATGCGAGCTAACAATTTTGAATCAGCGGCTATAGTCACAACAGACGATCACGTATCAAGAACGAAAGCAGAAATTAAAAACCACTTTGGTAGAACAAGTCACTACGGAAGGGGACTGGAATTCTTCGTTGTTTCCCCGTCTTCGGAAATTCTAAAATTTCATCCCAGGAGTGAACATTACTATCCTTATATCAAAATTCACGGCGCAGTTCGACAGGGCAAAACTGGTGAGTTAAGTGGTGGTTTAACAGAAAAAATCGCAACGGGTATTGCCAAAATTCCCGTTCGGCCGGTTCGAATATGGATTCAAAAAAATGCAGAAGCGCGAACTCATGCACATATACCTGTGGAACTTCAACGAATACAAAAAGCTTCTCAACGATTATCAACTTAATAAAACTTTGCCATGCTACACTGGTAATAGTGAAAATCGAGCACCTTTGGGGCAAAATATACAGCAGACTAGTTGCCAAGAGAGCCATTTCCCAGTCTCTTATCCTCACAAGTTTCCTTATTACTTTCTTCATTGTTCGGGCGATAACCCATCTTCAAAGAGCCAATATTATCCCCAACCAAAAGGGCTCCTTCCACATCCACCATATGGTCCCCGGTATTATTCTTTTGTTACTTAGTGGGTTTGTGGGTATATCATTTTGGAGCAATGAAAAATTGCGTCATCTAACTGCAATTGCATTTGGCGTAGGTGCCGCCCTAACGATAGACGAATTCGCTCTTTGGTTATTCTTAAAAGATGTTTATTGGGAAAAGCAGGGGAGAGATAGTATCGATGCAATCGTAATTACAGGCACACTCATATTGATAAGTTTGTTGTTTACAGAAATAAATATAATCAAACATCTTTGGGGCAAAACAACAAAGCCCTCCGAAAACTAAAAAAAGCAAAGGCGGATTATTATTTAATATACCCCGCCATCATAAGTCTAAACAAAAGCTTAGTCTTTTTTTGCTTCTTCAGCAGGCTTTTCGTCTGCTCCTTCAGTTTTTTTATCTTCATCAATCATGTAGTAATTCACCTCCCTTCGGTGTTTAAATAATTTCGAAGCTTATTGGGTAGTTGCTACTTTTTCGCGCTTAATCGCCATGCGAATTTTTCTTCGTTCTTCTCCTGCGGCTCTTTTCTCGCGCATTTCAGAAAATTTTAGATCTACCTTTTTCTGACACTCAACATCTTCACAAACGCTTTCGATGTGCGTAACAACACTACCTCGTCCATCCACTTTCTCTTTCCATTGTCTAGAAAAAACGCGCATATTTCCACACAATATACATGCTGTTTGGGTACTGTTGATACTAATCATAAAGGACTTATCTACTTACCAGCTTCTGTTAGATCTCGAAAAGTCACCACCAAAATTTTGTGGTCTTTCTTCTTTTGGTCTGGCAATGTTAACTACTATTTTTCTTCCATCAACTTCATGGTTGTTAAATTTCTTAATGGCTTCGTCAGATTCCTTATCGTTGCTCATTTCAACAAAAGCAAAACCCTTGCTTTGTCCTGTAAATTTATCGGTAATTAAGTTTAAAGTTAAAATTTTTCCAACTTGAGTAAATAATTCTTCAAGCTGTCCGGCAGTCATACTATATGGTAAACCACCTACAAATAATTTTTTTGTTGTCATTTTTTCTCCTTTCCGTGTCTAAATTAGAATTCAATTAAAAGTCTAAAGATACGGGGATTTCTGAAGTATCAAAAAGCTATTTAACTACTCAACTAAGTAAATGAACTATAGCAGTAAAGGCCTAAGTAGTCAACCTATAGGGTTCAAAAAAAACCTTCAAGTTAATTGTAAAGTTTTATGTTGCCGTTAGAATCAGGGACTCTAGCAGTATCCTGCGAGTACCTTGTGAAAGCATAAAAGGAGCTTCGCTCATTATTCTTTCACTTGTTTAACCCTTAAATTGATGATCGCAATTGGGCAGCATAGTAGCCAGTAAAGCTGGAAAAGCAATAATTGAGCTTCTTAACCCCTAAGAAGAAACTCTGCTAAAGCTGTGGAAAGTGCTTCAGTATTTTTAAATATCAAGTGATGATCGTAATTCTTAAAAACCTCTTTTTGTAATTTGGCCCCATTCAAACTATCAAGATAGTCGTGCGATATATATTCATCTCGTCCACTGTAAATTAAAACGCTCGGTATCGTATTAAAAATATCTTGATAATCGCCAAAATTTTGCCCCAAAAGAGATTTAACAAAACTAGAATAAAAAGAATGCCAAGTGTGTTCTGTACAACTGCTAATAAATGGTTTATAGCTAGCGTCAAAAAATATAGGAGCAACTAGCGAAAACAAATTTGTACTACAGCCTAGTTTACAAAGTGCCATAGAAACAAATGGGTATTTAATTGTTAACCTGCTTAAAAATGAAGTCGAAAGGTGGGCGAGTGCCTCCGGACGATTTTTGTAAAGTGGTGGGCTTATAAGAACTAAAGATTTAACTTTTTCCCTGTGTTTGTGTGCAAGCGCTATGGCAATTAGTGACCCAAAGGAATGTGCAACCACAACAGATCCATCCGGAATAATATCGGCGATACTCGCAGCATGCGTTGCCAAAGCATAGTCAATATTATCAGGTTTGTCAGATTTACCAAATCCTAGTTCGTCTATGTAGTATTGTGTGTAAACACTGGCAAAAGGCAAATCCAAATTCTTAAAATAATCTCCGCCGCCCCATAAGCCGTGCAGAAAGACCATTGGCGACCCCTCGCCCCTTTTTTCAAAGTGTATCTTATGCACAGTTCAAGTTTAACAAATTGCCTCTTTTAGTCGAGTGTAGGTTGTTGCCTTTTCAATTTTCCCGCGATAAACTAATCGGACTTTGTTCCTTCATTTAAGAAAAAGAGGAATACTAAGGAGAAACATAAAGTGTCATCTTAAAGGAAAAAGGAGGTGAAAAGAATGATCAGAGGTTTAGAAGCAGTCATGCTTAATTCCGCAAACGCCAAGAAACTGGCGGAGTTTTACAGAGACGTTGTTGGTCTAAAAATCAAATCCGAATACGAAATGGGAGAAGGCGAAAATGCTTATGAAATGGAAGTAGTCTATGGCAGCGCACTATATATAAACGACCATTCAGACATTCAAGGGAAAAACAAAGAACCCCAGAGGGTATTTATCAACATCGAGGTAGACAACATAGAAGATGAAACAGTGCGCCTTAAAAAAGAGGATGTTAAGGTCATCCAGGATGTTTACCACATTGAAGGTTATGGTTTGATAGCGACGTTTGAAGATCCCGACGGAAATTACTTCCAGCTTGTCCAAATCAGGCCTACAGAGTCCAAAGAATCTTGATATTAATTATCTCTCGGTATAAATTGAAGTAGGGAGGTGATTAATAATGGATAAAAAAATGAAAGAATGCATGAAACCTCATGCGCTTGCTCACTCGGTATCCGGTCTAGGAGTTGGTTTAATCTTAGTTGGTCTTATTAGTGCTCTTACCGGTCAAACCGCTTTAGTATTAGGAGTTATTGCGCTCATAGGTGGAATTATTTGGGATATGTCAGTAAATAAGTGAGGCCCAAATCGAGGTAAAAATCTCAAAAAGTTAAATCTATACTGTATTTTGCACTCAAAAAACCACAAAAGGTAGATCAAGCACAAAATACTGTATACTTTACGTGATCTTTTACCTCCAAACGGCCAGAATTGCTCCGTTTATAACCAAAACAACCAAATTGTAGCCCAAGTTAATTGCGGCCAACTGGCTATTCTTCTTCTCATATAGCACGTCCTGCAGCATTGTTGTTGCCACAAATCCTAACCATGCCCAAAACCCAACCATTGCTCCGCTCATTGCGTCCCCCGCTTGGCCAATAATAACAAAGTGCGCCAAAACATAAGCCATAACGAGTGCGCCAACAAACATCGAAATCATAACTTTTGGCATATCTTTCTTGTCTTTCTCCATAGACTCTTTTGTTCTTCCTGTTAACTTCATCCACATTTTTCCAAAGAGTGGTCCATACCAAGCATAACCAAGAACCATGTTTACAACTGCAGCAGCCAAAACTGCTAAATAATTTATAGGAAATTGCATTTACATCACCCCCTTTTCTTGCTTATCAGTAATTTATACCTAATTTTTCCTTTGGTCAAATTTTTACCGCAAGTTATAATGTTGACGTGAAGCTTACACCTTTGCAAAGCACAATAACAATAATTGCCATTGTGGTCCTTTCCGCTATTTTTGCCTGGTCAACTTACCAAACAAATCAAGTTGCCAAGCAAATTCAGATCAAAAAGTCTCAAGTCCAACCAGCAAGAGAACCCTCGCCTAGCCCGGTCGGTTCGCCTTTTGAAGAGCTTATTATCAAGAAAAGCAATTTTCAAATCCAAGTTAAATACGAAGACAACAAGTTCAAATATGCTGGTGTTGTAACAGCCGCAAATCCCTGTGAACTTATCCAAACAGACTCAAAAATCTTGGAATCTTACCCGGAACAAGTCCAAATAAGTGTCAACACCCAAAAAAGCGACCAAATCTGCGCACAAGTAATAAAAAACAAAGAATTCGCAGGAGAGGTACCAGCCCCTCAAAGCTCTAAAGTAAAAATATTATTCAATAACTCACCAATCAATTGACTCGCCAGGGACTTTACAATTATAAGGCATTATAATATTATTATCGGCCATGTGTTGCGAAAGGTTACAAAATGGTTCGCGTGACAGAGCACAGTCGTATCCTGTCGGTCATCCGGCGCGAAAAATATTAACTGAAATCACCATAAAAATCATTACGAGATGTCCTGAACAAACACATACAGCTAGCTTGGCAGGTATACCTAAAAAGCCGGAAAGCGACGTTATACCAGCTTATTTTAGAAATAATCCGGAGGACACAGATATCTTAGAGGAACAAGGTGTTCTCAAGGCTTTGCTTAGAACTCCGGGTTCTTAAAATTATCTATAATTGCCCAGTTTTTTGTAAAAATAGGCCACTATAAGAAATAGGCTAAAAGAAACTCCAAGCACTATCCAATTTATAACAACGAAATTTTCTATTGTTTGCTGTCTTTGGATAAGTAAAACCAGAGAAGTTGTCCAGGTAAAGACGCCGCCGCACTTGTCAAAAAATAAACTTTGAAACGAATGTTTGTAAATCCATATGCATAAGAGACGTAATCGCCAAATCCCCCATGCAGAAGCCTTAAGGCAACCAAAGTTGTTATGCCATGTTCGCGCGCAAGCTTATCGACCTTGGCCATAGTTTCATTGTCGGTAAAACTTGCAAGAAATGGCCTTCCCCACCTGCGAGATATGTAAAAATTAATGGCAAAACCAATCACACTCGCAACATATAAATAAACAATAGTGACTGGACCAAACATGTAAAATCCAGTTATCAAAAAAGGCAGTGAAGAAATTGGGGCAATTATGTAAGCAATCTGGTTGACTGCAATAAACAAAAGTGGTGCAAGGGGCCCGGCAGACCTAATAAAGTTCCTGAGCGGTTCTTCTGGGATTTGTTTTCCCGCAAAATACAAAACAATAGACAATGCTATAACCGACCAAATCATTAAGTAAACTCTTTTATTTACTTTTATCATTCTTAATTTCGTCTATTCTCGCGTCGCTTATCCCAAAATGGTGGGCAATTTCGTGCTCGACAGTGTCTATAATCAACTTTTTGATCGTATCAAGTTCTCCTCGTGCCAAAAAATTTATCGGTCCGCGAAAAACTGTTATCTTATCCGGCACCTTTAAGCCTTGCCCGCGTCCCCAGGTTGTTTTTGGTACGCCTTGGTACAAGCCCAAAAGAAGTCTTCCCTGGGCAACATCAAGAGTCGGCCAATCCTCAACTACCACATCGACGTTATCTATTGCAGCCTTAAATTCTTTCGGCAAATTCTTGAGCGCTTCATAAACTAAATTTTCAAATTCACCAGCCTCCATGCAGCCGATTTTAACATTTGTTAGAATGACATCATCATGTTTAGTCAAAAAAGAAAATTTAAAAACAAAAAAGGCTTAACTCTATCCGCAGTTTACGAAGGCAAAGAAGAAAATTCACCAGTTGTTGTGTTGTGTCATGGATACGCCTCTGGCAAAGATAGCGAGTCAACAGATGATTTGGCCAGAAAATTATTATCCAACGGACTCAATGTTTATAGGTTCGATTTCACAGGTTGCGGCCAATCGCAAGGAAATTTAGATGATTTGACTCCCTTGCAGGGCCAAGACGATCTCGAGTCTGCCGTGCATGATCTAGAAAAAAAAGCATTCGGTCTATACGGAGCAAGTTTTGGTGGATACACATCTTTAATTTACGCTTCAAAAAATCCCGTACTCGCGCTCGGCCTAAAAGCACCTGTATCCGATTATCCCGCAGTTATGAGCGCAAAAGGCAATGAAAAAGAAAATAAAGCTTTGGATTTTAACAAAGAGGTGAGCAATTTTGATATTTATCGACTCGCTCCAAAAATCAAAGCACCAACTTTGATTGTTCACGGAAGTGACGATACTGATGTGCCACTTGCCCAAAGTCAAGAGCTCCTTAAGTCTTTAGGTGGCGAAAAACGTCTTGCCATTATCCACAAAGGCACCCATAAAATGCGAGGCCCAATCATGGAGGATGCTCACAACCAGCTCGCCGAATTCTTCGTCAACAAGCTGCTTTAGACTTATTTAAATGCCGAAACAAAAACCCTTTCGTTGCTCATCGAAGCAAAATCCACTGTCATTCCTAGATTCTTAACACAATCAACTACTTCATTAGGGTTAATCTCTAGAACTGGTGAAACCAAAGAATATGCAAGAAGTATTTGACCATTCTCTTCCAGTGCTCTATGGCTTTTAGCCAAGCAGTCTTGCCATGCCAGCATCCACTGCAGTGAATCAATGATCAAGACTTGGGAAAAATCGCGGTCATAGTTCAATTTAGATACTTCTATATTTACAAATTGTATATTTGACACCCCTACTCTTCGGGCGATTTCTTCAGCTCTTGCCGTAAGCGAAGGCGCAAAATCTAGCCCAACAATTTCCTCATCAATTAGGCCCTCCTTAGCAAGGAAAATTTCATGAGCAGCTGAGCCACATCCGATAGATAATGTTTTTCTGTTTCCAACGCCTGCCCAATATAAAAATCTGAGTATATTTTGCTCATCAGCTATGCCCATCAGAACGCTATAGTCGGCTCCTGAAAATTCAAAAAAATCTACCAGCTCTTCCGGGCCCATACCGGGCATTCTTTCAAAGTAATCGTTAAGTTGTGTTTGGTTATCAGAAATAAAAGCATTATATCTTCTTATTTCTGATGGATCTTGTGCCTTATAGTACTCTTGAAGAAATTGACCAAACCGATCAATAGACTGTTCAGGGAGGTAACCTCTTTCTTTCATAAACTGGATTCTATTAAAATTGATGATTAGAAGTCAAAACCCTCGGTTCTCGTCAGAGGCTGATCTTTGGTCAGTTGGAGAACTTTAGCTATTTGTTTTAGAATAGCCACTATGGCACAGCAAAAATTCAAACCGATTTCGCCCCAAGTCAATTTTCCGGATCTTGAAGAAAAAATCCTCAATTATTGGCGCGAAAATAAAATATTCGAAAAATCTCTTTCCAAAAATCCAAAGTCTAAATCCTGGACCTTTTTAGACGGACCTCCTTTCATAACAGGCCTTCCGCATTACGGAAGCTTGCTTTCGTCCATCCCTAAAGATGTTTTCCCTCGTTACAAAACCATGAATGGCTACTATGTTCGTCGCGTTTGGGGTTGGGATTGCCACGGTTTACCAGCCGAAAACAAAGTCGAAGAGAAGCTCGGAATTGTTCGCAAAAAAGATATCGAAAACAAAATCGGCATTAAAAAATTCATAGAAGAGTGCAAAACATATGTTAACCAAGTTTCTGGCGAATGGGAATGGTATGTGGATCACGTTGGCCGCTGGGTCGATTTTAAAAATGCATATCGCACCATGGACTTGCCCTATATGGAAACAGTTATGTGGGTTTTCAAGCAAATGTACGACGGAGGTCATATCTACAAAGGATTGCGCGTTTCGCTCTTTTGTCCGCATTGCTCAACTCCGATTTCTAATTTCGAAGTCGCAATGGACAGCGACAACTATAAAGAAATAACCGAACCTTCAGATACTTACAAATACCAACTGGAAGAGGAAAAAGACACTTATCTCTTGGCGTGGTCAACAACTCCTTGGAACAAGATCGCCACTCCTGCCCTTGCCGTCAATCCAAGCCTTACTTACGTCAAGGTAAAACAGGGGAGCGAAAATTATGTTCTTGCCGAATCAACCCTAAAAATGCTCAAAGACGAACCGTATAAAATCGTAAGCAAATTTAAAGGAAAAGATTTGCTGGGCAAAAAATTTGTTCCTCACTACAACTTCTATGAAATTGAACCGGGCAAAAAAGCGTTTTTAGTCATCGGCGGAAATTTTGTAACCGCAGAAGAGGGGACTGGTATCGTCACCATAGCGGCTTACGGAGAAGAAGATCTTGCCATTATGCAAAAAGAAAATATTCAAATTGTCCTGCACGTCGACGAAGAAGGAATCATGAAGAGTGAAGTGCCCAACTGGGCTGGCATGTACTACCTGAAAGTGAATAAATTAGTTAACGAAGACCTTGATAAGAGAGGCCTATTATATAAGGAAGAAAACTACACTCACACGGTTCCAACATGTTGGCGCTGCCATACCCGCCTGTTTTATGCGCCACAAAACGCTTGGTTTGTAAATGTCCAAAATCTTAAAGCAAAACTCAAAGGAACCAATGAAAATGTAAGCTGGTTTCCTGCCCATTTTAAATACGGGCGTTATTTAAAAAGCCTAGAAAATGCACCCGACTGGTGTATTTCCCGTAGTCGTTATTGGGGCTCCCCCGTCCCTGTTTGGGAGTGCACAAAATGCGACGAAAAAATAGTGCCGGGTTCGATTTCAGAGCTAGAGGAATTGTCTGGCCAAAAAATTACAGATCTTCACAAACCAGAAATCGATGAAGTAACCGTCAAATGCCCGAAATGCAAGGCGGACGCCAAAAGAGTCCCTGAAGTTTTAGATAGTTGGACGGAGGCAGGATCTGCTCCGTTTGCCGAGCGTCATTTTCCCTTCGAAAAAGGCCTAAATCTCGAAGAATTCTTCCCACCAGACTTTATTACAGAATACACAGGTCAAATCCGTGCATGGTTCTATGTACTGCATGTAATTTCAACAGCCATTTATGACCAACAAGCTTTCAAAAACGTTATGGTAACCGGAGTTATTTTGGGAACGGACGGTCGCAAGATGAGTAAAAACTATGGAAATTATCCAGACCCCAAAGAATTGCTCCAAAAATACGGCGGGGACGCATTAAGGCTTTACCTAATGGGTTCCCCCGTTGCCAAAGGCGAAGATATTTTAATTTCCGAAGAAGCATATCGTCAGCAGGTTAGGGGATTAATGCTCATTCTTTGGAATATTTACAATTTCTTTGTAACCTACGCCAATATCGACAGTTGGTCGCCCAAAAAAATTGAAGATGAATCAGAAAACATATTGGACAAATGGATCCTGTCCCGCCTCACAGCAAACGTGGTCGATATTACCCAAAAAGGTTATGAAAAGTTTGATACCCAGCTGGTCGTTAATCAATTTGACCTGTTAATGCGCGACTTATCTCAATGGTATATTCGCAGGCAACGAGATAGGGTAGGTCCGACGGTTGCGTCATCAGACGACAAAGAATGGGCGCACGCAACACTTTGGAAAGTTTTGACAACTTACATGCAAGTGCTTGCACCCATCATTCCTTTTTTGACAGAGGATATTTATAAAAATTTAACTGGGGTTGATTCTGTCCATTTAACAAATTGGCCAAAATCAGACGTGACTAAAATCGACAAGAAACTCGAAGATAATATGCAGTTTGCCATGAATCTCGCTTCAGAAATTCACGCATTCAGAAAAAGCGCCAATCTTAAAGTCAGAATTCCGTTTAAATCTTTAAACTACGAAGCACCAGATGAACTGGATTCTGCAGTCGTTCAAATTGTGTTGGACGAAACAAATGTTCAACGTCTCACATTTGCCGGTCAGTCCAAAATCATAAAGATAACTGGGGACACATCTATTAAAAACCAGGACTTGGCAGCAGGCCAGGCGCGAGAAATTATCAGAAACATTCAAATTGCCCGAAAAGATGCAGGCTGCGACCTCGCGGAAAAAATCACGGTAAAACTATCCGACTGGCCAAAAGAGTTTGAAAGTGAAATTAAAAAACAAACGCTCGCATCTAGTCTTGAAAAAGGCAAAAAGCTTGAGATAATAAGAGGCTGATGAGAAGAAAATGGGATTGGTTGCTCTTTGCGCAAATATCCTCAATTGGCCTGATCTCCCTACTTATAATCTATTCCATCAACAGAACTCTTGCCGCCAGTCAGCTTGCTTACTGGATAGCGGGGTTGGTTATTCTCTATATAACTTCTCAAATAAGAGTAACTTCATGGCAAAATGTTTCTAAATTCATTTATTTTGGAACAATAGTTGCACTCGTACTACTCTTGTTTATTGCGCACCCTGTCCGTGGTTCTGTTAGGTGGATCGACTTTGGCGCTTTTCGCATTCAGCCTTCCGAAATAGCCAAAGTTGCTTCCATTTTGATTCTTGCGAACTATTATAGAGAAAGATCAGCACGTTCATTGGGAAACGTGCTGA
>JBBQJY010000011.1:0-23355 GCA_038326365.1 Candidatus Curtissbacteria bacterium
TGTATTGATGACGCTTGTTTCCACAGCCTTAATTTATTTAATTGTTCGTTATTTTTCCCGCTTCATCGTCGCCGCCTCGGCGTCTTTCTTTTTTGCAACCATTCCCTATAATGTTTTTTATTCTTCGACTATTTTACCTGGCCCATTTATGGTCACTTGTGTACTGGCTATGTACTATTCATTTTTAAAATATTTAGAAAACGAAAATTTCTCGTTTCTTTTTATCTCTGCAATTTTTGGCTGTATTGCTCTGCTTTCCTGGCCAATTGCGGCCTTTTTCTTTTTGCCTCTCGTTTATTTGTCGCTTGATAAATACAGAATGAATGTTTTCAAAAAAGCAGGACTTTGGTTTTTTTCTGCAATCGTGTTGTTGCCATTCCTGGCCTGGAGAGTTTGGATCTTGAAATTCCCCGCGGGTATTCCTAACTGGCAGTTTTTAATAAACGAAGGCAATATTCGTTTTAAAGGTGCATATTTCAGATGGATCTTTGGTGAGCGACTAGGCAAATTGATACTAACTGCCGGTGGTTTTGCAATTTTTATTGTTGGTTTGGTTCAGAAAACAGTCAAAGAGAAGCTCTTTTACTTTTCAATTCTGGTTTCTTCTGTTCTTTATCTAATTGTTTTTGCATCCGGCAATGTTCGCCACGACTATTACCAAATTCCAATAATTCCGACACTCGTGATTTTTATGGGCATTGGTATTGGCGCCATAACAGATCACAAATCTCAAATAATCAATGCGAAAGTCGGAGCAGTTTTGACAGTCTTTTTAGTGGTACTCATGTACGCTCTCGGATTTTACGAAGTAAAAGGTTTTTATTGGATAAACCGTCCGGAGATTGTGGAGGCCGGTAAGGCAGTTGATACAATTTTGCCCAAAGACGCAATTGTCATCGCGCCTTACAACGGGGATACTGCTTTTCTTTACCAGACAAATCGACACGGTTACCCGGTCGTTGATAGACCGCTGACAAAATTAATAGAAAACGGGGCTAAATACCTTGTGTCCGTCGAACCTGAAGACTCCGGCATCAAGAAATTATCAAACAGCTGCAGTATTATTAAAAAAACTGACAAGTATGTCATTATCGAGCTATCCGCTGCCTGTCTTCCTGTCTCATGAAAGTTTTAATGATCACGCCGTACTTGCCCTACCCGCTAGTTTCTGGCGGCCAGATAAGAACGTACAATCTCATAAAAAACCTTTCCAAAAAACACAAAGTAACTCTGGTTTCTTTCATTCGCGAACCACGCGAGAGGCAATACCTCAAAAGCCTAAAGCCGTTTTGCGAAGACATCCTAATTTATCAGAGAAGAAAAGCTTGGTCGCCTCTAAACATATTGCTTGCAACTTTCACCCCTTACCCGTTTTTAGTCTCTATTTATCTTAGTTTTTCCTTAAAACGCGACATTAACACCTTGCTTCTGGAGAATAAGTTTGATCTTATTCATGCTGAAACCTTTTATGTTATGCCCAATATCCCAAAAACAGATATTCCGATACTCCTAGTCGAGCAAGTTATCGAGTATCTTGTCTATCAAAGATTTGTTGAAGGCTTACCTTTTTATCTCTTTTTCTTAAAGCCCTTTTTAAATTTAGATGTAGCCAAAATCAAATGGTGGGAAAAATATTATTGGCAAAAAGCCAAGCGGCTTGCCGCAATGTCAAAAGATGACAAAGATTTTATAGAGAAATCGGAAAAATCCTTAAAAGTTGATGTCGTTGCCAACGGGGTAGACATCGAGTTTTTTAAAGCGACTAAAAAAGTTAAAACCGAAAATCCCACAATTCTTTTTGTGGGTAATTTTAAATGGTTACCAAATAGGGATGCAGCAAAGTTTTTAGTAATAAACATTTGGCCCAAAATCAAATTGGAGTTAAAAAACGCAAAGCTTTGGATAGTTGGCAGAAATCCCACGGACGATTTAAAAGGTTATCAATCTGAGGATATCAAGGTAGATGAAAGCGTTGAGGATATAAGACTAGCCTATGGAAAAAGCGATGTTCTTCTTGCGCCCGTTAGAAACGGACGCGGTACAAAATACAAAATTTTAGAAGCTATGGCAACTAGAACTCCAATTGTGGGAACGCCTTTGGCAACTGAAGGCATTAATATCGTAAACGAAAAACACGCTTTAATCGCAGGCGATGAACAAGAGCTTGCCCGAAAAACAGTATATATACTAAAAAATGCGAAGCTGCGCGAAAGATTAGCCGATGAGGCTTTTAATTTGGTCTCCAAAGATTACAATTGGAAAAAAATTTCCGAGAGTTTAGATAAAGTTTATAGGGAAGTAGGTGTTTCAAAATAATCGATGTCTCAATTGTAATCGTTTCGTACAACACCGAAGAACTTCTCAAAAATTGCTTAGACTCTATTGACAAAGCAAGAGGCGATTTAAATTTAGAAGTTTTTGTTGTAGATAATAATTCCAAAGACGATACGGTGCCAATGGTCGAGGCCCATTTCAAAGAAGTTAAACTAATCGTTAACAAGCAAAACCTGGGATTCTCTACTGCAAATAATCAAGCGCTCAAAAAAGCTACCGGCAAATACATCCTTATTCTAAATCCAGACACAATTCTTGAACCAAATACCCTGAAAGTTATGATTGCGTTTTTCCAAAATCAAAAAGACATAGGTATGGCAACTTGCCGGGTAGAATTGGCAAGCGGAAAGTTGGATCGTGACTGTAGGCGTAGGTTTCCTACCCCTGTACGGGCTTTTGCTCATTTTTCTCATCTTTCCAAAGTTTATCCAAAGGTTTTCGGCAGATATTACTTTGAGGATATTTCGGCAAATGAAGTGCACGAGATAGATGCATGCGCCGGAGCCTTTATGTTTACAACAAAAGAAGTTATTCAAAAAGTAAACTACTTCGACGAAGATTATTTTTTTTACGGAGAAGATCTTGATCTTTGCTATAAAATAAAAAAAACAGGTCTTAAGATATTTTTTACACCACAAACAAAAATAATTCACTACAAAGGAGCTTCTTCTGGCATGAAAAAACATTCCCAGCATCTTTCCAAAATAGACAAATCAGCCAAAGCCAAAGTATTACGAGAATCAACCAGAGCTATGGAAATTTTCTATAAAAAACACTACCAAAAAACTTACCCCAGCATCGTGACCTATGTCGTTATTGTTACAATCAAGCTTATAAGTCTTGCCAGAATCTTAAGACTTTATTTATGAAAATAGGAATCGATGCGCGTTTCGTCGGTCCCCAGGGTACAGGGTTGGGGCAATATACAGAAAAGCTCATCCTAAACTTAGAAAAGATAGACCAAAAAAACGAATATAAAATTTTCCTAACGAGCACCAATTGGCAATATTTGAATTTAAAAAATTCAAACTTTAATAAGGTTCTTGCCGATGTTCCCTGGTACTCTTTCAAAGAGCAAATAAAGATGCCCGGCATCTACAGAGAGCATAATCTAGACCTTCTCCATATTCCTCACTTTAACGTACCGATTCTTTATAGGAATAAATTCATAGTGACCATTCATGACCTAATCCATCACAACTTTTCACAAGAATCGGCAACCACCAAAAACCCAATCGTTTACAAATTGAAAAGAACCGCATATAAGATCACAATTAAAAACGCTGTTAAAAAAGCCTCCGGGATAATTGTGCCTTCAAACTTCGTTAAAGCCGAAGTTGTAAGTACTTTCAAAATTCCTCAGTCCAAAATAACTGTCACCTATGAAGCTGCAGAGGAAGAATATTTCCAAGCAAAAAGCACCAGGGACGGAAGATACTTGCTCTATGTTGGTAACTTGTATCCCCACAAGAATTTAGAAGTTGTTTTAAACGCGTTAGAAGATATTCGTGATTTAAAACTGGTCATTGTTTGCCCAAGAAATGTTTTCTTCAAAAGAATAAACAAAAGTATAAAAGAAAAAAAATTGGAAGATAAAGTCTTCATCCATGATTTTCAAAATACACAAAATCTTGTCAAATTATTCGAAAGGGCAACTGCCTACATCGTCCCTTCGCTTTCCGAAGGTTTTGGTATTCCCGGGCTAAATGCAATGGCTGCAAAAATTCCAACTATTGCTTCCGATATTCCGCCGCTTCGCGAGATATATCAAACAGCCGCACTTTACTTCGACCCTAACAATCAACAAGATCTGGTCAATAAAATCAACGAACTATCCAAAAATAAAACACTTCAAAAAAAACTTATAAACCAGGGCAGCCAAGTTGCTAAAAAATATTCATGGAAAAACATGGCCGAAAAAACCCTATACTTATACAGGCAATTCCTTTAAAATACTCCAAATGGTGCTTCTGATTTTGCTTATGAAAACCTGGAAACGATGGCTAAAGATTGCAAAAGTTATCGGCAATTTTCAATCCCAGGTAATTTTAACAATCTTTTATTTTATTATTATTGCTCCGCTCGGGGTTTATTATCGATTCTTTTCTGATGAATTTAGATTTAAAATTGCCCACAAAAAAAACGCACATTCTAATTTTCAAAATTGGCAGCACCTTGTACAAAATCTTGAAGAAGCAAAAAGACAATTCTAATGTACATCCTGGGCATATCTTGTTTTTATCATGAATCTGCGGCCGCTCTTATCAAAGATGGAAAAATAATTGCTGCTTCTGCAGAGGAAAGGTTTACAAGGAAAAAACACGATAGCGAATTTCCAAAGCTAGCCGTTGAGTTCTGTCTTGCTCAAGCTGACATAAAAATGGTCGATGTCGATTATCTGGTTTTCTACGAAAAACCTTTTTGGAAATTTCAAAGAATACTATTGTCGGCCCTTTCTCTTTATCCTGAAGCTCATCGCCTTTTTTCAAAATCCATGGCTACTTGGCTTCTTGATAAATTATGGGTTCGCTCAATCATAGCCAGTGAGTCTAAAATTGATCCCAAAAAAATATTATTCGTTCCTCACCACATCTCCCACGCCGCCTCTTCTTTTTACCCATCCGGCTTTGCAAAATCTGCAGTAATGACTTTCGACGGTGTTGGAGAATGGACAACGACAACGTACGGGGTCGGATCAGACAAGAAAATAGAAATTCTAAAAGAGATAAAATTTCCCCACAGCTTAGGACTTCTTTATTCCACATTTACTGCATTTCTTGGCTTCGAAGTAAACGACGGCGAATACAAGGTCATGGGAATGGCTCCATATGGCAACCCGAAATATCTCGATAAAGTTAGAAAACTTGTTAGGGTTTACTCCGACGGCTCCTATGCCCTAAAAATGGAATATTTCTCCTTCCACAAATCAACAAACAAATCTTATTCACAAAAGTTTGTCGAGTTGTTTGGACCACCTCGCCCGCGCGATTTATATTTCTTTACAAAATCTTCGGGTTATCCATCTTATTTTGGCGACAAACCAAAAAATTACAATGACCTTTGTCAAGACAATCAAAAATATGCTGACATCGCTGCATCTATCCAAGCTTTTACAGAAGAAGTAATTTTAAAGCTTGCCCAAGTTGTGCATAAAGAAACAAAAATGGAAAATCTGACGCTTGGCGGGGGAGTAGGTCTAAATAGCGTTGCCAACGGAGTACTTCTGAAAAAAGGTCCCTTTAAGCGGATCTTCATCCAACCGGCTTCCGGAGACGACGGCGGTTCACTGGGTGCGGCTCTTTACGCTTATCATGCGATTCTTAATAAACCCCGCAACTTTACTCAGGACCATTGCTACTATGGCCAAGGTTATACAAACCAAGAAGTCGAAAAGTTTCTAAAAAGCAAGAAAATCAAATACAAAAAAATCGTCTCAGAAGAAAAATTAACCGATTATCTGGCCAACTCAATCGCACAAGGAAAAGTAATCGGCTTGTTTCATGGTCGTGCAGAATGGGGCCCGCGTGCCCTGGGGGCCCGCTCCATTATGGCAGACCCCAGGCGCGAAGAAATGAAAGAAGTTGTCAATACCAAAATAAAATTTCGTGAACCATACCGACCTTTCGCACCGGTGGTTTTGGCAGAAAAAGCAAACGACTATTTTGAACTGGAAGGCCTCGAACACCAGCACCTCACCAAATTTATGCTGGCAGTATTCCCTGTTAAAAAAGCTAAGCAAAAAATTATTCCCGCCACAACCCATGTCGACGGGTCCGGTCGTTTGCAAATAATAACAGCTAAGCAAAATGCCCGCTATTACAATATTGTCAAGAAATTCGGCCAAAAAACAGGAGTCTATGTCCTGATGAACACTTCTTTCAACCTCAAAGGAGAGCCCATCGTCAACTCGCCCGAAAACGCGATGAACACATTCCGCGCTTCTGGCCTCGACATCCTCGCTCTCGAAAACTGCATAGTTCTCAAAGAAGATTTGAAAACCTAAATTTTAAAAATAAGAATTAATAGATATAAGACGAGTTTGAGGTTCTTCACAAGGTCGAACAATATATAATTAATTGGTGAAGATTGCACTGGTCCATGACGACTTTACGCAAAAAGGTGGAGCAGAGAGATTATTTGCCGAAATAGTATCAATTTATCCGGAGGCTCCTATTTACACATCCATCGCCAATTCGTCAAAAGTTCCTAACTTAATCGACGATAAAAGAATAAAAACCTCTTTTTTGCAAAAAATTCCTCTTGCTCAACATCTTTACAAAGCCGCATTGCCCCTTTATCCGCTTGCCTTTGAAAGTTTCAACTTCGACGAGTTTGACATTGTCCTTTCCTCAACAACCCGTTTTGCCAAAGCTGTAATCACAAAACCCAAAACTATACACATTTGCTATATAAATAGTGTTCCGAGATTTCTATACGATCAAAAAACGCAAGGTCAATATTTGCCAAATTTGGCAAAAGCTATCCTTGCTCCTTATTTTGCCTGGTTAAAAAGATGGGACAAAGCGGCATCTGCACGTGTAGATTTGTATGTTGCCAATTCCGAAAACGTTGCCAGGCAAGTAAAAGTAACTTACGGAAGAAACTCAGCAGTTGTTTATCCGGCAGTAGACACAGAATTTTTTAACCCAAAGAGGCATGATGACCCAAAACAAGATTACTATTTGATTGTTAGTCGATTGGTTAAATGGAAAAAGATAGATCTCGCAATCGAAGCCTTGGAAAAAGATCAACAATTAATAATTGTTGGTGATGGTCCGGACAAAAATAGGCTACATAGCTTAGCAGGGGAAAACATCGTTTTTAAATCCGATATCTCCAGAGAAGAGTTGCTTGACTTATATCAAGACGCCAAGGCTCTGATCGTTACTCAAGTAGAAGATTTTGGTATTGCAATAGCTGAAGCACAGGCTTGCGGAACGCCAGTTATTGCCTATCGTGGCGGTGGGGCGGCTGAAATCATAGTCAATGAAAAAACAGGCCTGCTTTACACCAGGCAGACCACAGAATCCCTAAAAGGTGCAATTGGCGCCCATTCTAAGTTAAAATGGAATCAGTCTGTATGCCGCGAGAACGCTTTGAAGTTCACTAAGGCGATTTTTGTTCAGAATTTTAAAAAGGCAATTGACGAGTATGTCAAAAGAACCCATCGATCTTAAAATTGCTCTTTTCTGCGGAGGATCTGGTACACGCATGTGGCCAATGAGCCGCAAAAATCTTCCCAAACAATTTCAGCCGCTCGTTGGAGGCGAGTCAACCTTTGAAATGATGATTAAAAGGTTGACCTCCAAGTATCCATTTAGTGCAATTTTCCCAGTCACAACCAGAGATAACGTACAGTGGATTGTAAAACTTGCACCGGAAGTTCCGCTTGAGAACATCATTATCGAACCCGAAATGCGCGATACGGCCGCTGCAGTTTCCCTGGCCGCAGCCGTTTTGGATAAAAAATTCAATAATCCTTATGTTCTTGCGCTTTGGAGCGACCATGTAGTCAGAAACGAAGAGTCGTTTATAAAGGCAATTGAGCTTGCAACAGTGACTACCAAAGAAACCGGCAAATTCATCGAGATTGGTGTACGGCCAACTTTTCCCAGTATTGCCCTTGGCTATCTACAGGTTGGAAAAATGATTAAGAAAAATAACGGAATGGCAAGTTTTGAATTTGTTTCGCAAATCGAAAAGCCTGACTTTGAAACAGCCAAAAAGTTTGTGGAAAATTGGGAATACCTCTGGCACATTGGTTATACTCTTTGGCCCGCAAAAAAGATGCTGGCTTATGTTCAAAAGTATTTTCCGCAGGGTTACAGTCCGATTCTAAAAATTCAAAAAGCCTGGGGCAGCGCCGACCAGGAGAAAGTCATCAAAGAGGAGTATCCAAAGATTCCCAAGAATTCCATAGATTACGCCGTTAACTCACATTTGACCTCGGAAGACCAAATAGTAATATCGGCAGATCTTGGTTGGCGAGACGTAGGTACTTGGAACGAGCTAAAAGACGAAATGTCCAAAAAAGCCTTAGACAACGTGATTCAAGGAGACGTCCTTCATGTGGATCTTCGCGATTGTTTAATCTATAGCAATAAAAAGAATAAGCTAGTTGCCGCTATCGGTCTTGAAGGCTTAGTTGTTGTAGACACGGAAGACGCACTGCTTATTTGCCCCAAAGACAGAACCCAAGACGTTAAAAAAATAATCGAAGAGTTAAAAGCGAAAAACCGAGAAGAGTTTCTATAAATTCTCCAATGATTTACGATTTTATTAAGCGGTTAGTTGATATGGCGCTTAGCTTCATGGCTCTGGTTGTTTTCTCTCCGGTAATTCTACTTTTCATTTTTCTTGTAAAGATGACCTCACAGGGTCCGGTTTTTTATACCCCGCATCGAGTAGGCAAAAATGGCCGACTTTTTAAAATGCTTAAGTTCCGAAGCATGTACATGTATAAAATCAACGGACAGCTCGTCCATGCTCGAAAATATCTGGACATAAACCCGAAATTAAAAAAAGAATATCAGGAAAATAGCTTCAAATTGCAAAATGATCCCCGAATTACTCCGATTGGCAAAATTTTAAGAAGATATTCAATAGATGAGTTGCCCCAGCTTATAAATGTTTTCCTCGGCGATATGTCTCTTGTTGGTCCAAGGGCTTATCAAAAAGACGAGCTTACCCACCAGCAAAGAGTCTATCCTCACACCTCAAAGTACGTTAAAATAATACTAGAGGCTCGGCCCGGTGCTTCTGGCCCCTGGCAAGTTTCCGGTAGGTCATTTATTAATTTTGACCAACGGGTAGAAATGGATGCTCGCTACGTCCAAAGGAAATCTATTCTCTACGACGTTTGGATAATTATAAAAACTCCAATTGCTATGTTAATTGGCATTGGGGCTGTATAGGTTTATGAAAAAAATACTCTCTGTCCTTCTCCTTATTACTTTGGTATATGCATTTATCAGCGTATTAACATTCCTGTCCGTAAGGTCAGCAATCGCCTCGGCAAAAAAGGTTTCAATTGCTTTAAAAACTCAAGATTTAGACACGGCCAAAGCCGCTATTTCGGAAACCAAAGGCAAATTTCAAAATACTAAAGGCCTCCTTTATCTGTACACGCCTATACGAATCATTCCTTTTTTAGGCTGGTATGTTGCTGACGCTCAAAGGGGTGTTAGTGCAGCTGTTTCCGGCCTTAGCGCAGCCCAAACGTTAACAACGGCAGTCACACCTTATGCAGACATTCTTGGTCTCAAGGGAAAGGGTACGTTTTTGGGGGGTACGGCCCAAGAAAGGTTGTCAGCAATTATCGAAACTTTATCCAAAGTAGCTCCCCAGTTAGATTCAGTGGGCAAAGATCTGAAAGATACCAGAAAACAAATTGACAATATCGAACCCTGGCGCTACCCAAATTTCCTTCCTGGCAGGCCTGGAGAAAAAATTAAAAATGCAAAAGATGCCCTAGATCAAGTAGAGACTTTTATTTCACAAGCACGACCCTTAATCGAAGTTTTGCCCGACATTATGGGCCAGACAAAAGAGAAAAACTACATAATTCTAATTCAGAACGACAAAGAATTGCGCCCCACTGGCGGCTTTATCAGTGCTTATTCTCAACTTAAAGTAAACAAAGGAAACATCCAAACCGAAGGCTCGGAAGACATATACAAGCTCGATGAGCAGTTGAGAAAATTAATTCCGGCACCCAAAACATTTCAAACCTACCTCCACCAAAATGCGCTATATCTTCGAGATTCCAATATTTCACCGGATTTTGTCTCCTCCATGAATCTCTTCCAAGGCCTGTATAACACTATTCCCGGCAGAAAAAATTATGATGGCATCATCGCAATCGATACTCGGTTTGTCCTCAATATGCTCGACGTACTTGGACCAATAGAAGTGGGAGGAACTAAATTCTCCACGACTAAAGTTGATTCCTGCGCTTGCCCACAAATAATTTATCAGCTAGAACTTTATGCGGACCAGCCGGTCGGTTTTGAAAAAGGTGACAGGAAAGCAATTATTGGGCCTCTTATGCAGCAAATGATGGCCAAAACCTTTAGTGCACCCCAGTCTTCTTGGCCAAAATTGGTAACTGCAGTTCTTTCTGCCTTGCAAAACAAGGATCTGCTGCTTTATTTCAAAGATGTCAAATCTCAAGAGGCCGCCGAGCGGGTAAATTTTGCGGGTAGAATTCACCAGTACGACGGGGACTATTTGGCAATCAACGAAGCCAACCTGGGAGGAGCAAAGTCAAACCTTTACATTGAGGAAAAAGTAAAACAACAAGTTAAAAAAGATAAAGACACAATCACCAATAAGTTAACAATTGAATACAAATACCCCAGGCGCGGAGACAATTGTAGTCTTGAGCGCAAAGGCGGTCTTTGCTTGGCCGGAATTTACCAGGATTGGATCAGAATTTATGTGCCCAAGGGTGCCAAAATAACCAAAGCAGGCGGAGCAGACGTTCCATTCACAGTCGGCGAAGACTTAGAAAAAACAATTTTTGAAGGCTTTATCAAAGTGCGTCCTGAGGGCACGGCCAAAATTGAAATTGAATACACTGTACCCGTTAAGCCCGGCAGTCAATACAAACTGCTCATTCAAAAACAGCCGGGTACACCGTTTCACTCCTACGAAATTGACGCATTTGGCAAGCGAGAAATATTTCAACTGGATACTGACAAAGAATTTATTGTAAAAATCTAATAAATTGCAGATAATTAAGTTATGAACCAAAAGACAGAAGGCATAGTTCTTTCTCACAAAAATTTCCAAGAAGCAGACAGGCTTCTGACAATTTACACCAAAGATTTTGGCAAAGTCACCGCAATTGGCAAAGGAATTAGAAGGCCAAGATCAAAAAAATCGGGGCATGTGGAGATTGCTTCTTGGTGCCACATTTACCTGGCTCATGGCCGGAACTTGGATATTTTAACAGAAGCTCAACTTATTAGATCTTTTGGCCATGAAGATTTTTCTCCCAATAAAACTGCCAAGATTTATCATATTTTAGAACTAGTCGACCACTTAACTCCCCAAGGTCAAAGAAACCCGCAAGTTTTTGGCCTGCTGCTGCATTTTCTTAAAAGAACGACCCAAAACGAAGATTTTAATTTGGTTTCCACCGCCTTCAAACTCAAACTTCTTTCAGCCTTAGGGTTTTTCTCAACGGCCAACCTTACCGACTCAAATGCCAAGTTCTTGCTGGAAAAATTTGAAAATGAGGAGTTTGAAAGCCTAAGAGATAGCCTCAATATAACCAACGAAAGTTATTTGAAACTTTTATCTTTTCTTGATAGCATAATTGAAGACCTTTCAGAAAGAAAACTTAGAACCACTAAGTTCATCAATGCCGCAATCTAAAAGAAATACTTACATCGCTGCCGCCGTTGCTCTCGTTCTTATTTTTGCCGCTATCTATTTCCTTTTTATTTTCCAGAAAAAAACACAGGGGCCTAAAGCCCAAGATGCTCCAACAGAAGTTAAAAAAGCAGACGAACTACCTATTTCGCAAAAACCCTTTGTCACTCTAACCCCAAATTCAAACGGAGCAGAAATCATAATATCTATCGAAAACATGCAAGCATTTCAAAATATCGAATATGAACTAACTTATCTGGCTGACAACCCCACTTCTCCAGGTGACAAAATAGAAAGAGGTGCAACGGGCACCGACGTAAATACCAAAGAAGATAAATATAAAAAAGATATATTGCTTGGAACCGCTTCGCGAGGGGTTTCCAATCCAGACAAAGGAATAACTGAAGGCAAGCTAACACTCCATCTTTTTAAAGATAAAGTCGAGTATCAGTCCGAATCAAAATGGAACTTGTACCAAATAGGCATCACTCAAAACGAAATCAAGGACTCGGACGGCAATTTTGACCTCAAATTGCCTACTTTGACCAAAGACTATTACGCTATTTTGGCAGACACAGTTGGAGTGCCACTCAAGGGAGAATTCGACGTTAACAAGGTTAAATTACCAGTCTACGGCGTCTTTTCTATTGCGCCCAAGTTTGGCAAGCAAGGCAATCTCGCGATAAAAGCACCGGACGACAAGAATTTGAAACTTTATGCCTACAACTTTCAGGACGGAGCTTGGAATTCTCCCGACTCGGTTATTGCAGACGGTTTTTTAACAGCCAAAATCAACAATTTTTCTACATTTGTAATCATCTCCACCAAATAAAATTGTTTAAGAGCGCCTAGCTTGATACAATTTAGCAAGCTAATCCTTTAGTATGGTTCCACTGGAAAAAATAGTTTCACTTGCAAAACGTCGAGGCTTTATCTACCCAGGCTCCGAAATTTACGGCGGCCTTGCCAATACCTACGATTATGGCCCGCTAGGTGTTGAACTTTTGAGAAATATTAAATCGCTTTGGTGGGATTTTTTCGTTCACAAAACGGATAACATTGTTGGTCTAGATGCCAGCATCATTTCTCATCAAAAAATTTGGCAGGCGTCTGGTCACACACTTGGTTTTGCTGATGCACTGATCGATTGTAAAAATTGTAAAGCGAGAATGAGGGCAGATCACCTGATTGAAGAATACTTGGAAAAAAACATTCAAAAATTTAAAGATCAGACCAAAAAGCTGGAATCAACTTCCCGAAGTTTGTCAAAAAGCACAATCGAGAAAATCACCAAAACCGGCAAAGTAGAGGGTTTGTCCACCGATCAGCTCGAAGAAATTATTAACTTAAATAAAATACCTTGCCCAACCTGCACAAAATTTAGCTGGACCGCGGTTCGTAAATTTAATCAGCTTTTTCCGGTTTCTTTAGGGATCATCGAAGGCGATGCTTCGCTCGCGTATCTGAGAGGAGAAACAGCCCAAGGTATATTTACAAACTTTAAAAATGTGGTCGATTCTAGTCGCGTTTCTCTGCCATTTGGCATCGCCCAAATTGGAAAGAGTTTCCGAAACGAAATTACGCTTGGAAATTCCATCTTCCGCACACTTGAATTTGAACAGGCAGAATTAGAATACTTCTTTGACGCGGAGGCCGAGCCTTGGCAAAAAATATTTGAAACCTGGCAAAAAACGATGTGGACTTTTGTCACTAAGATTCTGGGAGTCGATGAAAAAAAGCTTAGGTGGCGCGAGCATGCAGACGAAGAGAGATCCTTTTATAGCAAAAGAACAGTCGATCTTGAATACGAGTTCCCTTTTGGATTCAAAGAGCTTTGGGGTCTGGCATACAGGACTGATTACGACTTAAAGCAGCATATGGACGCATCGGGCGCCGACCTGACAATTGCGGACCCACAAACCGGTAAAAAAATTGTGCCGCACGTTATCGAGCCAGCAGTCGGAATTAACAGGTTGCTCTTGATGATCATGGCCGACGCATACACAGAAGACGAGCGTCTAATTTTAAAGTTAGATTCAAAACTAGCGCCCTACAAAGCTGCCATTTTCCCACTTTTGGCCAACAAGCCAGAACTTGTCAAAAAAGCTCGTGCAGTTTACAAAGATCTGAGAAGTGATTCACTTGTGGTCTGGGATGATCGCGGTAATATTGGCAAGCGTTATTTTGCGCAAGATGAGATCGGCACTCCATGCTGCATAACAATCGATTTTCAAACACTAGAAGACGATACGGTCACAATTCGAGATCGCGATAGCGCAAAACAAAAAAGAATTAAAATCGTCGACTTGAAAAAAGAGATAAAGCTCTAACTTATTTTGTTACAGATTCTTCCGCTATTTTTCGGGAATCCGATGGTAGACTAACTTTTTGATCTTTAACTGCGATTTCAAATGCAGCCTGTGTTGTTTGATAAGTCACCCTGTCGCATGTCTGAACTCGGGTATCTGAGTCCACAACTGTATCATTGCAGTTATCCAGAGTCACGTAGTATCGAGGATTTTGAATAAAACTGGTGTTGTCTACTGGGCAATAGTCATCATAAACACACTTAATTGGTTGCGATCGCACATCGGTAGCTGGTTGTGAGCCTTTGTTTGCAACTAGCCCGGTTATCGAGTCATCTCTTTTAATTGTGTCTACGGCATAAGTCACAGTCGCTTTTCCCCACAAAGCAGAATAAACAAGCGCGCCAACAACAGCAGAAGGGTAAACAACTTTCGTCCAATTATTCTTTGTGCTCTCGCGACATTTCCCCAAAAAATCCACTCTTTTTGGCTCAGATTCAATTGTCATTGGCAGAATGGTACAAAAAAGATCAAAGTATGTCAACAACGGAATTTGTTGACTTAGCTTTGTCAAACCTTCATACTTATACAAAGGAAAATCCCCAGGTGCAAGAAAACTTTGAACTTGACGATAAACCCTACGATCACTGTGGGTTAGCTGGCGCTGTAGTTCAAAAAGGTAAAGGCCTCAATGCCACCAACATTGTTGTTGAAATGGGCAAAGCACTCCAGCATCGTGGGCAAAATGGTGGTGGGGTAGCAGTAAAGGGAAAAGGCAAACTTCTTAAGGTATTCAAAAAAGCGCTTCCGTTTAATGAAGTATTTAAGTCCGTCGATGTAGTCGAGGAAAATTCCTTGCGCGGGGAAATTGCCATAGCTCACTTACGTTATCCCACAGAGGGCCAAAGTCGTCAGAATTGTGACGCTCAGCCGTTTTTCGCAAGCTACGGTGGGTGGGAGATCGCATTGGGTCACAATGGCAGCGTCGTTGACGTTAAAAAGCACAGAAACAAACTTAAGAAATTTAAAATAAGAACCGAATCAGACTCTGATTCTGAAATCTTGGCTTGGCTAATAGTTACATCACCCGGGGCGACCTGGAAACAAAAAATCTCAACCGCCTTGGCAGACGTCAAAGGTGCTTACTCTTTGGTGATGTTAACCAATGACGATAAGCTGTTAGCTCTGCGAGATCCTTGGGGCATCCGTCCCTTAGTTTGGACCCAAGACAAGGGTCACGTTTTCGTAGCTTCCGAAACCTGCGCTTTGGACAGAATAAGTATTCGCCATAGCCAAAAGCTGGAAGCAGGACAACTTTTGATTGCCGACAAAGATGGAGTTTCGATTTCTGATTACACCAGAGCTCAAAAACAAAGCTTCTGTGTCTTTGAAAAACTTTACTTCTCACACGAAACCTCAACCTGGGATGGAGTCATAGGGCAAAACAGAGAGTCTTTGGGCGAGCAGCTCGCCAAGCAAGAAATAGATCTTTACAAAAAAGGGAAAATTAAAAAAGAAACTTTTGACGCCATCGACTATGTTGTCGCGGTTCCCGACACTGCCAGACCAGGCGCATTTGCTTTTTACCAAACTCTCAAGCAAGAGCTCAATCTACCGTCTTCTAAATTCCGATATTTCCGTGGTCTTGTCAAAGAACGCTATGACTATGCGAAAAGAACTTTTATCGAGGACGACCCGTATCTGCGAACAAGAAACATTGAAAAAAAGTTTTTCGTTTCCCCCGCAATTGTTGGCAAATCAATCTACCTAATTGACGACACAGCAGTTCGCCTAAACACTTACAAAATACTTGTTGAACATTTATTGAAAATCGGCATCCGCGAAATTCATTGTAGGTTTCTTTCGCCCAAGTTCATTAACCCATGCTTTTTGGGTGTTAATATCGGCTCGCGTGATGAGCTAGGAGCCGTACAGCGCGACAAAGATGGTAATTACCAAGTAATGAGCGAAGAAGAAATTAGGAAAGTACTTGGGGTGGCGTCTGTTCGCTATCTCACAATGGACAATTTGGCAAAATCCTTAGGCTTAACACGTGATCAGATGCAAAAATCACACTGTACCGGATGTTTGGACTACGGCAACCCCTTTGACATGCGCCCTTATGATCGGGAGTTCAAAAAAACCCCTTACGCTGAAGTCATTAACGCTCAAAATCTCCCTGCAAATTACACTCAAATCGAAAACCTAGGATAAATTTGGCGCGCTAACCACTAGCTGCTTTTTCTTTAACAACCTAAAAATCGAACCAAACTAGGATCTGTACGGCAAAACCCACCCCTTGACACCGCACCATTAGATGGTGAAAAATGGATATAGATGGTGAGAAATGGTGATTTTCACTACCGCCATCAAAAACTCCTGAAAGCATCGCTGCCCGGGAGTTAAATTTTCTTGAGGTTGTAAGGGCAAATATGTTTCTGGGCAGCTACGTACCTTCTTTCGACGCGACTTCGCGAAGAATTGCTTTACCAAAAAAAATACGTGACTATCTTGCGAATAGTGAAATCATACTATCTTTCGGCTTTGAAAAGTGCCTATTTGGCTTTGAACCCGCTACGTGGGAAATTGAAGCAAGAAAGCAACTTAACCAGCCTCTTTTCGAGAAACGTCCAAGAGATATACGTCGCTTCATTTTTGCAAGCGCAACCCATGTCGCACTCGATGATCAAGGCCGGTTTGTTATTCCTGGCAATTACCTGGAATACGCGGAGCTTCAGAAGCCAATAATTATTGGAGCTGGTGATCATTTCGAAATTTGGGAACAAGAAACCTGGCAAAGAGAATTGAAAAAACTGGAAAGGGAGGGAGTTTGAGCGCTTACCACACAAGCGTACTAACAGATGAAGTAGTTGCCTATTTGGAGCCAACAGCTGGCAAAAAATTTATAGATGCAACGGTTGGGGGAGGGGGCCACGCGCTTGAATTAACGAGTCGAGGTGCGCAGGTATTGGGCCTAGACAGAGATCGTGATGCTATCAAGTATTTGGAAGATCTGAACTTAAAAAATTTGATAACAGTACATGATAATTTTTCGCACATTTACAAAGTAGCACTAGAATTAAATTTTACAGAAGTTGACGGGATTCTGTTCGATTTGGGGGTTTCATCTCACCAAATTGATTCGCCACAAAGAGGTTTCAGTTTTCAAAAAACTGGTCCGCTGGACATGCGAATGGACACAACTTTGCCCATTTCAGCACATGATCTTGTCAATAATTTAGAAAAAAGGAGGCTAAATGAAATTTTTCAGAACTACGGTGAGGAAAAGCTTGGTTTGGCAATTGCTGACGCTATTTGTTTCTCCCGTCAAATAAAGCCGATAGAAACAACTCAGGAATTGGCCCAAATTGTTCACGAGGTGTATAGGAAAAAAGGCTATAAGACAAAATTGCACGAAGCAACAAAAGTCTTTCAAGCATTAAGGATTGTAGTAAATAGTGAGCTTTTGAATTTAGAAGAAGCTTTACCGCAGACAATACCTTTACTGAGACGAAATGGCCGGTTGGTAGTAATTAGCTTTCATTCCCTTGAGGATGGGATAGTCAAACGATTCCTTAAGGAAAATGATCAGCTTCAAACCTTAACAAGGTTACCAATCGGCCCCAAAGGTGAAGAGGTAAGTGTAAATAGCAGGGCAAGAAGTGCCAGGCTACGTGCTGCTGAAAAAAATGAGACCTGACTACATACATAAAAAATCAATATTGACTGCATTTCGGGTGAAAACCGGCAGTGTCAAGCTAAAAATGCTCATGCTATTGGGCTTTATTTTGGCGGGCCTCTTTTTTACACAGCTTGTTTTTGCCAATAATTTGGCAACCGACGGAGAGAAACTATCCCAAGTGCAGCAAAACATTAAAAGACTTGAGCGAGAAAATATCACCCTAAAGGCCCAAATAGCCCAGGAATCTTCATTTGCGAATCTTTCCAAAAAAGCAGTTGAACTAGGGTTCAAAAAACCTCAAAAAGTAACTGTTCTTTAGCTTCAGGTTTCTTCTTGCTAAACTATAAAAGTGGATAGATTAAAATTATTCCAATTTTCTTTGTATTTACTGGCATTGGCCATAGTTGCCAGATTATTTTACTGGCAATTTTTATCTCCGGTCTTTTCTGGCAATTCCCAGTCTCAAGAAATTAAAATTCAGGCGCAACGTGGTGAAATTTATACAAATGATAATTTTCCTTTGGTTGCCAACCAAGAAGCATTCGTGCTCTTTGCCAAACCCAAAGAACTAAAAACGGGATTCGAGGAGATTGCCAGGAAACTCGCCCCGCTATTAATTTCCGAAAAGTATGCAACAAACACCGCCCAGTTGACAGACGACGAAAAAGACAAAAAACAAAAGGAAATAGACGCCAAAGAAAAAGAACTAGTCGATAAAATTTCTCAAAAAAACCTGTTTTGGGTTCAACTCGCAAGAAAACTTACCCTACCCACCAAAAAAACAATTGACGACTTTAAAACACCGGGTCTTGGATTCGAAGATGATGCAAAAAGACTTTATCCGGAAGGTTCCATGGCTGCACACTTGTTGGGTTTTGTAGGCTCCGACGATCTGGGCAATGACACGGGTTACTTTGGGCTAGAGGGCTACTACAACAATCAACTCAAGGGTAAAGCCGGACGTTTAGGTCAAATCAGCGATCCAAATGGGTTTCCTATCTTGGTTGGTAAATATCGACCGATTGAGCCCAGAAAAGGCTCATCGCTATATCTCTCAATTGATAGAACAGCCCAATTTATAGCCGAACAAAAGCTTGAGCAGGCGGTACAAAAATATGGTGCAAAGCAGGGGTCGGTAATAATTGCAGATCCGAAATCTGGCAATATCATAGCTATGGCTTCGTACCCCAACTACACTCCTCAGCTTTTTAGCGAATATTCTGAAGATTTTTACAAAAATCCTGCCGTTGCCGACACCTATGAACCTGGATCTACATTCAAACTTGTGACGATGTCTGCCGCTATAGATGCTGGAGCAGTGGAGCCCAACACAAAATGTCCTGTTTGCACTGGCCCAAGGCAGATAGGCGGTTACGAGATATCGACATGGAATAAAAAGTACTATCCAGACTCCACGATGACTGAGGTTATCCAACACTCCGACAATGTTGGCATGACATACGTTGCTGACAAACTGGGCCTAGATAAGTTTTATGAATATATTCATAAGTTTGGTTTTAGCAAAAAAACTGGCATAGACCTTCAGGAAGAGTCAGAAGGTACTATAAGAAACAAAGATGATTGGAGGCCAATCGATCTTGCGACTGCCTCTTTTGGCCAGGGAATAGCGGTTACCCCGCTGCAGATGGTTCAAGCCGTGCAAACCATTGCCAACGGGGGTAAATTGATCAGCCCAAAAATCGTGAAAAAGGTCAAATCTAACAACACCGAGGAGATTATCAAGCCTGATAGGCAAGAACAGGTTATTTCTCCGAAAACTGCGGCTCAAATTACTGAAATGATGGTAAATGCCGTGGAAAATGGGGAAGCTAAAGCTTTTGTGCCAAAAGGCTACAAGATAGCTGGCAAGACAGGCACAGCCCAAATCCCGCTTTCCGGTCACTATGACCCAAACAAAACAATCGCCAGCTTTATAGGTTTTGCCCCAGCCGACAACCCCAAGTTCGTTATGCTGGTCAGATTTACCGAGCCAACGTCTTCTATCTTCGGTTCGGAAACCGCAGCTCCTACTTTCTTTTCAATAGCCAAAGACTTACTGACGTACTGGGGAGTTTCACCTAAAGATTGAAGAGTGTTATCATCAGAGCGTGAATTTTAACTTAGATAACTTGGCAGCTAGTGCGAGCCCTTGGCAGCTTAATCTTTTTTTTATCATTCTTACACTGTGGTCTTTGGCTTGGAAAGGCTTTGCGCTTTACCATGCAGCAAGACAAGAGCAAAAGCTTTGGTTTGTCGCAAACCTAGTTGTAAACACCGGAGGGCTTCTAGAAATTGCCTATTTATTCTACTTATCCAAAAACAAAATTACGGTAATTGATCTGCAGAATTACCTCAAAGAAGCCCAACTCATAAAAAAGCGCAAACTGCAGAGCTTCAAAGCCAAAAAATAGACCAATGGTTAAAATTCAGCAGTCACTGCAACTCGACTGCCAAGGATTCGCTAGTCGAGTTCTGCCCTGTCCACAAGGCTAAACGTTCTGTTTTCGCGCGGCTATTTTAGCCTCGGCCAGGCATACATAATTGAAAGCAAAAATCAAGTTTTTGGCTTCAAAATTGATTCTGCACAACGTGTCAAAGAGCCTATAGAATTTGAACTTGACTCCAATTACTGGTATAATCACAAGCTCAAACCGTCAAATTTGGCGGTTTTTATTATGAAAGAAAAAATACTTGGAATAGTAGCGACTGCGGGATTCCTCGCGGGTACTGCAATTTCCTGTACGGGTCAGGAAGCAAAAAAAATTGGTACCGGGCAGTACGAAGAAAAATGTCAAACCTACTATGGAGCCCAATTAAAAAGAGAAGGCGAATATACTACTGAAGAAAATAATCTGCTTGCAACTTTTGAATGGATGGACACCCAAAGTGACCAAATTAGGTGTTTTTCATTAGGATTCAGGGAATACACAAATGCTGTAATTCGAAAAGATCCAAGCATTTTCATAAATTCAGGTCAAGCTCGTGACAGTTATGCATTAGTTGCGGAATTTGACGGGCAAGCAGCCATTTTCTTCTCAAAAGTAAAATTCGAAGCCCCTGATTTCTCGAAAATAGATGCAGCAAAAGATATATACAAAGCGTTTGCTATTTTCATGGAAATAAAAGACAATCCACGGCGTTATGACCTAGATCCTGCTTATCGGGCAGAAATAGACGCAAAAGCAGAGAAATTAGCTTCGACGCAATTTGATCAGCAGGCCCAGAAATAAAAGCAAGTATAATAACCTTACTTATGTGGCAGAAGATTAAGAATGTTTATCACCTCAGTCAGGCGCTTTTAGCTGCAATTTACTTTAATTTTCCTTCAAAAAAGCTAACTGTTGTGGGTGTCACAGGCACAGACGGTAAAACAACAACCGTGCACATGATTAGCCATATATTAGAATCTGCCGGCAAAAAAGTCTCCATGGTTTCATCAATTGGCGCCCAAATAGGCACAAAGACGTTAAATACTGGCTATCACGTTTCCACACCCAGCCCTTTTCAAGTTCAAAAGCTTCTAGATGATGCGGTAAAAGCCAAATCCAATTATTTTGTGCTGGAGGCAACCTCCCATGGCTTAGATCAAAACAGGCTTGGGTTTGTCGATATAAAAGTAGCAGTTTTAACCAATATCACAACCGAGCACATGGATTATCACAAAAACTGGCAAAACTATGCCCTAGCAAAAGCTAAGCTGTTTCAAACAGCTCAAACATCTGTTTTGAATATTGACGACTCAAAGTCATATAGCTATTTGAGTAAATTAATTACTAATAAGTTGATTAATTACTCAATAAGCACAAAAGGCCAAATTAATCCAAAATCCTTCCCAGTACTCTTAAATCTGCCAGGTGATTACAATCTGTCAAACGCTTTGGCTGCTGCAGCAGCATGCCAAACGCTTGGAGTTGAAAAGTTTAAAATACAAAAAGCGCTCAAAACTTTTAAAGCGCCGGCCGGCCGAATGCAAGAAATTGACATGGGCCAAAACTTTAAGGCGGTAGTCGATTTTGCCCATACCCCTAACGCACTAAAAAATGCACTGAGAACTTTAAAAACTAAATCAAGCTGTAAGCTGATTGCTGTTTTTGGAGCGGCGAGCGGTCGGGACAAATCTAAAAGAAAGCCGATGGGTGAGGTGGCAGACGACTTCTCAGATGTTATCGTTTTAACCAGCGAAGACCCCAGAAACGAGAAGCCGCTCGAAATTTGTGAGCAAATAGCCAGTGGAGTGAAAAAGAAAATATTAAACAAAAATTTATTTATAATTCCAGACAGAAAAGAGGCTATTGGGTTTGCAATCTCTAAAGCACAAAAGGGTGACACAGTCGGCTTTTTTGGTAAAGGGCACGAACAAAGCATGAACATTTTAGGCCGCGAGTACCCTTGGGATGAAGCAGCAGAGGTGGAATTAGCGATAAAAACCTTAAGCAAAAATGCATAAACTACATTTCAGCGCGATCATTTTAGCAGCAGGGGAGGGTAAAAGAATGAAGTCTTCAAAATCGAAGATCTTGCATCCGATAAACGGCAAGCCGATGATCCAAAGAACGATAGAAACTTTGGAAGCTTTGAGCCCCCAAGAAATAGTTATCGTATCTAACGGCAATAATATCAATAGTTTTAAAAACATTTTTGGCAAAAAAATCAAATATGCTTTACAGAAGGAACCTTTGGGCACAGCAAACGCAACTTTAATTGGTCTTGGGCAAGTTTCAAATAGTGTCAAGGACATTGCGGTGCTGTACGGGGATGATACAGCGTTTTATAAACCTGAAACGATTTTCAAAGTCTACAAAAAGCATAAGGATTCTAAAGCCAAAATTACGTTTGTAACGCTTGATGTTGAAAATCCAAGAGGTTTGGGAAGAATTGTTCGCATAGGGGATAAGTTGGTAGCCATAACGGAAGAAAAAGACGCAACCAACAAGCAGCGAGAAATTAAAGAAGTAAATGACGGCCTTTATTTTTTCAATAAAGAATCTCTAGGAGAAAATATAAAAAAATTAAACCCCTCGACAGCAAGTGGGGAACTTTATATTACGGATTTGATTGAAAATGCTCTCAAAGCAGGCCAAAAAGTCGAAACTTATAAATTAGAATCAACTGAAGAATGGCATGGAATAAATACTCCGCTTGAGCTGGCTCGGGCAAATCTCAAATTGAATAAAAACATTCATTTTATGGGAATCGCCGGGTCAGGTGCTTCAGCCGTTGCTAACATAGCCAGAGCTTCAGGTTACGATGTAGATGGTTGTGACCAAAACGTCAACTCTCCTTACTTAAAAGACCCAAAACTTAAAGTTAAACGAGGCCATTCAAAAGATCACTTGAAAGATAAATCAATACTTATTGTCTCCCCCGCCGTCGAGTTATTAGACCCAAACAATGCCGAACTTGTGGCGGCCAAGGAAGAAGGTATCCCAATTTTGACTTGGCAGGAATTTCAAGGACACATATTACAGGAAAAAAAGTTCACTATAGCAATTGCAGGTGGTTATGGAAAATCCACAACGACGGCAATGATTTCTCAAATTTTAATAGACCAAAAAATGGATCCTACTTGCGAGTTAGGTGCAAAAGTATTGGCTTGGAAAAGCAACTTTAAAGTTGGAAAATCTAAATATTACATTTGCGAAGCAGACGAATACA
>JBBQJY010000012.1:0-22676 GCA_038326365.1 Candidatus Curtissbacteria bacterium
CTCACCCATCATGTCAGAGGCCATCAAAAGAACTTTTTCTCTCTGGTTTAACGTGGCGTGCATTATGTTGTCTTTCGCATCTGGCATCTTCTCACCCATAGGAGATTCTCCGATAGTTTGAATCTGAAGATCTGCTGCAAAAGCATCTTTGTAAAACTCCATAGCTTCTCGACACTTACCGTCAAAAAGTATATACGCGTTTATTTGCTTCATAAATAATCACCTCCTTTGTTTTTGGAAGAAAATATTAACACGAAATTGTAAGAATTAGGTAAAAGGCAACTTATTTACTAACCGCTTCGCTTAATTTATCCAAAGATTGATTCCAACCTTGCTCCATATCACTGCGTGATTTGTCCCCAATGTTGGCAATTCCGGCATGTTCCAATATCATTTTTGTTTTACCATCTAACTCTTCGAAGGTCACGGTCACTTCTAGCGCCATTGGAAAACCTTCTAAACCATAACTTGAAGCCGGAATTATGTTCCCATTTTCATCTGAAAAACTATCTGTTGCCACAATCTTTTTCATTTGCACAATTTCGCGATAGACACCGGTACTCCACATTTTTTGACCTCTCATCTCCTCCGGCAATTTTTCGGAATTAGACGCTTGCATACAGCTCAAGTATTTTCCGCCCACTTTAAAATCTATTTTAGATTCAGGACAACTAAAATCAGTCGGGCCCCACCATTTCTTTAAATATTCTGGCTCTGACCAATATTTCCAAACGGTTTTAACCAGCGCATCAAAAACTCGCGTAATTACTAATTTGTTTTTGTTTGTAGGATCCATTATTTATTCACCTCCTCTGTTTTCAATTTCTTTTTCTCTTGTGCAAGTAGACTGTCCAATCGCCTAAACCTTGCATCCCAAAGTTTTGCCATTGTACCCACCCAATCATCAAGCTCTTGTATGGTTTTTGTATTAATTGTGTAAATACGTCTTCGTGTCTTTTCTGCGTTTGCATAAGTTTTGCTTCGCGCAGAAATTTAAGATGTTGGGAAATAGCCGATGGTGAGACTTTACTTAATTACCTTCAGTTCACTTCCTTATTTTCAAATATGCTGCATACCAATCCGTGGATATTTCCGCCTGTGCTTGTTGCAGTGACTCCGCTCCAGAACAAACTTGTTGATGTAAGTAGTTTTCCACGACATCTTTCTCATGAAATCCTGGCCTTGGCTCTGCAGGTTCTAACCAAAGATTTTTAATATCATTACTACCGCCAAGCTCCAGAGAAATAAAATGGTCAACCTCATAAGCACCTTGGGGCTGTGGATATTGAACTAAGTATTCACTATATACCTGTTTCTTCTCAACCAAAGGGACATTACGCACAGAACTACTGTAACCGGACACACATACTTGTTGGGCGGTAACATCGGCAAATACATCCCCAGGCGTAAGGGCATGGTCGGGATATAAATTTGAAGCTCCTTTTACTTGTGAGGAAGTGGTGCTTTGAGGCGTAGCAGGTACAGCTTCACTCTTAACAGAACGTGGGTAGTTTTTTACTAGAAAAAACATTACCAATAGTAAACAAATAAAAATGGAGAGGAGTATTTTTTTGCTCATTTTAAATTTTAAAAGAGAACATTCGTGTTCCCGGCATGTCTTCTTCCCCGCCCGCACTCTTGTAGAGTGACATCGCGGCCTGATTAGAATTATATGTCAGCACCCAAACTTCGTCTGCGTCTCTACCCTTTGCCCATTTTTTCACTGCTTCAACCAATTTTTTCCCAACGCCTTTTTTCTGAAATTGTTCACTGACAGCAATCTCATAAAGTAATACTTCTGCTCTCCTCTTATCTAACCTTTGCAGCAGATATGCAGTTAAGAAGCCAATTACTTTTGTGCCCGAAAAGGCTAAAAATAACACCCCATCCGGATTTTCTAAAAACTTAATTCCTTGTTCAGTGTCCCAACTCGTCCCTTCATCCAAAAGACTATTTAGTCCACTAATTAACTGCTCATTTACAGCAACCATTCGCTGGATTCGAATTTCTTGGTCTGGGTCCATGCACAAATTATACTAGCAATTTGACACAACACATCCTAATCAATAAAATCATCAAACAATGAAACAAAAGATTACCCCGTTTTTGTGGTTTGACGATAACGCCCAGGAGGCTATGGACTTTTATACTTCTGTTTTCCCAAATTCTAAAATTACTGGTACTTCTCCCGGCCCGGACGGAAAAATGATGACCGGCACTCTTGAAATCGGCGACCAGGAATTTATGGTTTTAAATGGAGGGCCCCTGTTTAAATTCACCGAAGCTATATCGCTTTTTGTCGATTGCCAAGGTCAAGAAGAAGTAGACGATCTCTGGACAAAACTGACAGAAGGCGGAGAGGAAAGCCAATGCGGATGGCTCAAAGACAAATTCGGCCTATCCTGGCAAATTATCCCTAAGGACTTGGGCGAAATGCTAACGGACCCCGACCCAGAACGTGCCGGACGGGTTATGGAAGCCATGCTTAAGATGAAAAAAATTGAAGTTGCCAAATTAAAGGAAGCATACAACGCCAAATAATCCTCAAAATATTTTCTTGAATTATTTGTTCTTACTAGCTGGTTTTGGTTTATCCCAATTGTGAAGGTAAATAAAACTAACCACCCAAAAGTAAAACTTTAGAGATTATTTGTATTTTTAATTTAGAAAGTAAATTAAACGCTTATGTGCTAAATTTGTTGCTATGTTTTTAATAAGTGATGCCTTTTGGAAGATTAAAAAAACAAAAGAAAAAGGTTTCGGCGTTTTTGCCAAAAAAGATATTAGAGCAGGCACAATAATTGGCGATTATCTGGGTCAAATAGTTGAAACTAGAGAATACGACCTCGAAAAAGATAAGAAAGGTCTCTTTTTAATGTATTTTACAGACGACGCCTGCATTTACCCTAGTTTAAAAAAACCGGGTATTCACCTTGTTAACCATTCTTGCCAACCAAATTGTTGGATCTACACCCACAAAGGGCATACTTTGTTTTTCGCCCTCAGAAAAATTAAACCAAAAGAAGAACTAACTATTTCTTATCTTCTGAGCCCGCTTGACCAAACCTGCGATCCTTGCACCCACCCTTGCCAATGCAAAAGTAATTTTTGTACAGGCACTATGCATTTAACTCGCTACAAATACGATAAATGGCAAAAATTCTTAAGAAGTATTAATAAAACGAAAACTCCAAAGCTCGTTTTTGGCAAAAACCTAAAGAAGCTGAAATCTTATCCTAAGATTGACTATCAAAATCCTATTTATAAACAGATGCAAGCCACTATTTAAAATTAGCTGAAAGTTGTTCCCACTGTAGATTGCGCACAGTCAACTCAGCGTTTCCGAGGATGATTTCATTTGCTTTTTTTAAATATTCTTTTGCTTTGTTCAAATCATCAACCAGTAGCATCTCTGCAATTCGCATAAATCCCCCAGAAAGCCAAACATCCTTGTTGTATTTTTGCTCTTCTGATGCTCTCAGCTGCCGCAAGGCATCTTCGGCTCTAGCTAACGCAGACTTGTCCCCAGCTTTATATTCACAAGTTGCCAAATTGATTTGCATGTTTGCCAAAACCGCCGGACGATTATGTAAAACCGGTGGATTATTTTGAATATTTTCGACAGCTTCTTTGAATGATTCGACGGCCCGGGGCAATTCACCTAAATCTTCTAAAACCTGCGCCAAAGTAAAAAGAGGAACCGCCAGCGCTGCCTTTTGACCGCTTTGGCGAGCAATCTCAACCGATGCCATCATTTCATGCTTAGCCAGCGTTAAAATTCTTTTGCTGTCAGTAAGGTTTGCCCAAACTCTTAGGGTAATGGCCCGGCAGCTAAGACCCTCAGCAAAACCCAAAATGTCGCCATCGGCATCATAAGCAATTAGTGCCCGATCGTTGACGTCGAGCGACTCCTCAAACTCGCCTTTTTCTCTGGCTTGAGCAGCTTGCGCGTGAAGTTTTCTACCCCGACTTTGCATATAGGAATTATATCAAAGACCTAGCCTTTAATTAGTTCGAAGACTCAGCTTCATCTCTATCTCTGTTACCATATTGTCCCCTCTTTTGGCCTTCACCCTACCAGTCTCACGAAAACCGAGGTTTTCGTATAAATTGCGAGCAGCAATTTGCCCTTCTACAACAACCAGTTCTACTTCGTGGATGCCATCTCGACACTTTAATTCGTCCATTAAGTAAACAAGAAGACTTCTCCCAATCCCTTGCCCCCGATGGTCTTCTGCATCTACATACATATGCTGAACAACAGCCTTGTGTTCGTTGGCCACCAACAACGCAGAAATCATACCAACATAGTTGCCATTATCTTCTGCCAAAAAAGTTAAATTAAAGGATGCTTTCTCGTCCAGTTTTTCCCTCCACTGGAGCTCAGTTCTTTCAATGTATTTTTTTTTGCCGGATTCAAAATCTTCAAAAGCAATGGGTTCTTGCATAAGGGATTTATGTTTGAGATATCGCAGTTCTTTCCAGTCGTCTGGCGAAAGCTGCACAATTTTGACGTTAGTGCTTTTGTCAGCTTGCGGCTCCTTCTTGTCCACAGGTTGTTTTTCCATCGCCGAAATTATACTACTCGAAGCTAAATAGTCAAACTATGGGGTGATTTGTGGAGCTTATATTTCGACTGTCACTGAAATTGGCAAATGATCGGAAGCTTTTGACATGTTAACTTTATACCCGCTTGTTTTTAAATTTCTTGAAGTAAAAATGTAGTCGAGTCGAGTGTTTATTTCTTGTGGATTACAAACCTTACAACCTGCCGGATATACACTCCAAGTAGGTGCATTCGTACTATCTACATTTACCAACATTTTTTCGATATTTTTAATGGCAAAACTTTCTGGCGATGCATTAAAATCTCCCATCAAAATTGTGTTGTCTTTTGGCAATTTACTAATAAGAGTTCTCGCTTGCTCATCCTGAACATCCAACTGTTTTTGATGAGTATGTACCAGATGCGTGCTAAAAACATGAAGAGTTTTATCTCCCACCGCAACTTCTGCTCGAACCGCAGATCTGGGCTCGTCTCCAGAGAGCATGTAAGTTTCAGTATTTTTAATTTTGAATTTAGTAAAAACTGCAGGACCGTCCTTATATATTTTGCCCGCCCAACCATGCTCAACAGGTGCAAATACATGTTGGTAGCCTAAACTTTTTAAGAATCCAATTATATCCCGCTGAGAATCAATGCCTACAACCTCTTGAAGACCAATGATGTCAGCACTAGCCGTTTTCAAAAAATCAGTGACTTGGTCGAAATAACCCTTTATCCAAATATTCCAGGAAAGAACTTTAAGCTGCATAAGCTAAATTTTTGAAAAACTCATCTTGTCGACTTCTTTTTGTAGCGCCCGGGCCAGCAGATTGGACAAACAGGAACATCTGCGTTTTTATAAAACTTATGTCCCCGGCTACAAATTGTCAACTTTCCCTTTTTGTTGTCCATTTTTAGCTCTTCGTTTCTTATAACTGCTGCTTTGACCAGTTTTTTTATTAAACCAAGTGGCAATTCTTCCTCGAGCGGAAAACGAATTGTAGCTTTAGCAGTTTGGTATTTTTTTAGCTCTTTTTTAAATCCTTTAACAACAAGTGGCATCGCATATAAACCAATGTGATGCTTAGCGTAAGCAAAATAAGCTAGCCTCCCTTTATAGGAATAATATGGCATTCCATAACTAATGCTCTCCGCCGCACTCGGAGCAACAGATTTTATAGTTGCCCGAAGCTGCTTTAGCTTATCTTGGAGTTCTTTTGGAGCCTTGGCAATGTATTCCTCAACATCTTTAGCACGTTTCATAACTAAATTATATCAGGGACTAAAATAGTAATTGGGCAAGAATACAAAAAACCTCGCATGATGCGAGGCACTTTTTGTATTCTTTATAAGAAGTTAGGCTGCAAGTTTTACGTTCTTTGCACTTGGGCCTTTTTCACCATCTACAACATCAAATGTGACGGCTGCTCCTACTTGAAGTTCATCAAAAGTGACACCGTTAAGATCTGTAGAGTGAAAGAAAAGATCCTTTACTTCTCCATCTCGAGAAATGAATCCAAATCCTTTTTCTGTTTTTGTTTTAACTGTTCCATTCATATTATTTTTTATAAATCTATGACTAAATTTACTTGTACCTCCTTTCCTGTTGCTATTATACTATTTCGAATATGTTATTTCCAACTATGGGACTTTTGATTAAAAACTTCTTTTTCAGATTAATAGCAATCGGCCAAAGCCCTAAAGTCAAAGAGCCTCCGATAATAATAGGCTGTAGGTTTGGTACAGGCTTTGCCGCATCTCCAAAAATGCTGTCTTTATAAACAGACAAAATAAAATATCCCATTTCAGAAAATAAAAAAAGATTAAAACGGTTAAACCTGAAAAGTACAAAGATTTTTTAGATGAAACCTAAAAATTATAGTACAGTAGCCCCCGTATTCTTAAAGTTTTAGGTTTTAGCTTTCTGGCTGTTTGTATCAATGAATTATGAGTGGTAAAATCCTACAACTACATTCCGCGGTAGCTCAGTTGGTAGAGCGATGAGCTGTTAACTCATTGGTCGTAGGTTCGAGTCCTACCCGCGGAGCATACGTCCTATAGTTTGACACTTGCTCACTTTTTGTTACAATTCTGTTATGAAAGAAGCGATTATACTTCACGGAACTTCAGAAACTGACCAATCTTTTTGGCTTCCTTATGCCAAAGCTGAACTTGAGAAAAAGGGTTTTACAGTTTCTATACCCGCACTTCCCGATGCAGATAACCCTGATCTTAAAAATTGGCTACCTGTTGCACTAGCAGAAACGTATTCTGAAAGAACAGTTTTAATCGGACATTCTGCTGGTTGTCCTTTGATTCTCAGTGTTTTGGAGAATATCGATGTGAAGATCAAGCAAGCGATACTTGTTTCAGGTTACGGAAGACCAATTGGTGATTATCCTAAACCAGAGCCAATCTTACAGGACAAATATGATTGGGAGAAGATTAAAAGTCACGCTGAAGACATTATATTTATAAACTCCGATAATGACCCTTGGGGTTGCGATGACAAAGAAGGCAGATATATGTGGGAGCATCTTGGTGGAACCTTAATTCTTCGTGAGGGTGAAGGCCACATGGGTTCTGACAAATTCGATCAACCTTATCGTGAGTTTCCATTCTTGATTAAGCTCACAGACTAATAAATTGGAAAATGAACATCCTTTACTCTATTAGTGATTAGCCAAAACTTCATATTCTTCGGGGTAATAATTAGTTTTATAGGCGGTTTAAGTTATTTAATTGATACTGTAAAGGGAAAAACAAAGCCAAATAAGGTAACTTGGTTCTTATGGTTTCTCGCACCCACAATAGCCTTTTCAGCTGAGATAAAACAGGGGGTTGGTTTGCAGTCATTACTGACTTTTATGGTAGGTTTTAACCCGCTTCTTATTTTCATCGCTTCTTTCGTAAATAGAAAATCACAATGGAAAGTTAGCAGGTTGGATTATGTATGTGGTTTATTTTCGATTTGCGGCATAATTTTTTGGTTAATTACCAAAACTGGGAATATAGCAATAATTTTTAGCATTCTTGCTGACGGATTGGCAGCAGCACCAACGGTTGTAAAGTCGTACCACTTTCCAGAAACAGAAAATTATAAAGTATATTTAGGTGGAGCGATATTATCGACAATCACTCTACTAACTATAAAGAACTGGACTATTGCCGAGTATGCTTTCCCACTCTATATATTAGTAATCAATATTGTTTTAATTTCTCTCATTAAATTCAAATTCGCAAAGCTATTCAAAGGGTAAAATTACATTTCGAATGTAAAACAAACCTTTAATAATGTCAGATGATAAGTGAAAAACTTGAGTTTTCAAAGAGCGATTGAATATTTTGTAAACTAAACCCAAACTCTATTTCTCTTTTCCTGAACATATCTACTAAGGGGAGCTGATATATTTTGATATAGTGATTTAGCCTCAATATTTTGACAAAATTTAGGATTCGAAGCCGAGTTCAATTGTTTAAATTTAATTTTATTTTTATTGTAGATAGGTTTCCGGTAATACTTCTATTGAAAAATCGACACTTTTTAAATCCTCACTTGTTTTTGAAAAAACTTTTGTAAAATTTTTATTTGAAAGGTCGTAGGAATCAATTTCCCTATAAAGTTTATAATCTTTTGCAGGGGAAGATAATAATTGTTGTAACGGTAAATTAGGATTTGAAAATCCATAATTGTAGATTCTTTGAATAATCGCATTATTATTGTGAAAGCCTACAAGTTGAGTAGAGAAAAAAACATATCCTGGTAAATCAATATAATGTTGTGGGTATGGTATCTTAACATTGCTATTATCCTTAAGATCGATCTTAATCAGCAGGCTTTTATCTGTGATACCTTCGGTTTTCCCTGTATCACCCATTAAACTGTTAAAACCTGTATTGATATCTTCTCTTGTCAATAAATACTTTCCATCTTGTGAAAGTAAAATATTTGCATCTAATCCTAGGCCAGAGGTATAAATTGTTTTAACTTCTAAGGTATTAGGATCAAAAGACTTAATATTTTGAAGCTGTTTATCTAAAAAGTAAACTTTGTTGCTGAATTTGGAATATTTTGAGTCATAGTCTGCAAAGTTTGAATTTTTGTCGACAGGAATTTTTGTATCTTCTTTAGTTTTTATATTTATTTTTACAATAGAAAATCCCTCCTGTTCTGTACCTTCCTTTAAAATTAAATTTTCATCATTATTGTCCCATGCAAGCAATACTGGATTTGCATACGTAAAGGCAATGAACTTATTTTCTAATGTATCATTAGACAACAAAATTTCTTTTTGATTAGCAACATCTATTAATACAAGCTTCCTTTTATAATCCTGAGTGAAAATAATGCAGGCAATTTTTGTACTACTATTGTTCCAAACACAAGGATTTTCTCCGCCAGAGATTTTGCCATCAAAAGAAGAGTTGATAGTTGTAGTTTGAAGAGTTGAAGGGTTTACTATTTCGTAGATTTTAGGTTCAACATAAAATAGTAGCTTTTGGTCACTACTTAATTCAGGCATTCTATGAGGAGGTGCTAGTTGGTCTTTTGAATAACTGTATAGTTTACTCCAGACATCTTCCCCCCCCAGACCCATCTAAGTTAATTTGTAAAATAGATCTTTTTTCTATTGAGTTTTCGAAATAAGTCATCATAGCAAAGATAGAATTATTCTCGGTTTTGAGAGGAACGGCTAAGTTTCCAACTTGATTTGATTGATCTGAACTATTTAACTTAGTATCTACATTCGGCTTATTTGCTTGTACATTTTTTGAATTATTTGACTTCCAGAAAAAAAAGATTGAAATTATTACTCCAGCTAGCAAAATGATTGTGAATAGACAAATAACAATAATTTTCATATTGAACCAGCTTTTTTTGGGAGTTTTAAATTGTGGTTCGATTAAAGTATTAGAGTTTGCTGGGTGAACGATGGATGTGGAGGTATCAATTGGTGGTATTTGAGTTTGTGTCGAAGAGTTTTGTGCAGGATTTGGTACGGATGACTGTTGTGGTTGGGTTAAAGGTTGAGGTTCACTATCAGGATTTTCTGGTGGCATTAATTTGATTATGACCTAAATCGAAGCGTAAGTACAAGATTTTTAAAGGTTATCCGAAATGTCAGCTGACCAATTCAAGTAATTGTTGTGTTTGCTGTAGAGTAATTTCAGGATATTCTACAATCTCAGCCCAGTCAGCCGTTCTGAAATCGTCCCAGCTTGCGAGCAAAATTATATAAATACAGGTACAAATTTCTCTTCAGTCCCAACAAAATAGGTTCTAAGTGTACTAACATCGCGGAGCAAATGCCCCATAGTTTGATTATTTAGCTCCCGTTTGGTATATTTACCTCCATGAATACTGAACGATTTAGTTTTGAAAAAAATAGGGGCATGAGTCTTCGAAAGAAGATGATACTTGGAGTGGGCACATTGGGCGTAGCATGGTCTGCCTCCATAGGCTTTACTGCGTATAAGTATGTCGAGACCAGATCAGAAGTTAACCACACACCGATTTTGAGGACGCACGACGAGTTGAGTCAAGCACACAATGACCTGATACATGAAGATTCGGCGATAATCTGTTTTCCAAAAGGAGGTTGTGTTATAGAACCAGAGCATAACCCTAATAGAGGAGATGCAGTTAGTAATTTAGATGAAGCACAGGTTAATTCACCCTATTATTTTCAAGAACAGATTGCAGGGGTAAAAGACGATTTGTTATCGAAAAACAATTCAGATGATGCGAATTATTTTAGAGATGACAGACAACATATTAACGAAATTATGGCTCAAATTGAGAGCGATACTTCTTTTGTAAATATTAGGGCTGAAAGGGATGCATATAAAACTGCTTTAACCGTGCTAAGCACTGTGGGTGGCTTTGGAGTTATTATTGGGGGAACTATAGGCGCGTTTGAAATATTTGATCGTCGTAGATTTCAATAAATCGACAATTTACTAAAATAGGTTCTGACATTTTCTATTGGGTGGATCTTATATAAGGTCGAAATTTTTAGCCTCGAATTTTATTCATTTTCTTGATTTCCTGAAATTATGGTTGTATATGCAGTATATACATGGTAGTAGATAAGACAGTATTCAAGTTTGAATGGGACAAAGGTAACATTGGAAAAAATATAAAACAGAATGTTGAAGATAAAGAAGCAGAAGAAGTTTTTTTAGACGAAGATAAAGTAATTTACAAAGATAATATACATTCGGAAAATGAGCAAAGGTTCATTGTTTTAGGGAAAACTAAGAAAGGCAGAATGCTCTATATTGCATTTACCAAAAGAGGTATAAAAATTAGAATAATTTCAGCTAGGAATATCAATAAGCGAGAGCTTGCGCTTTATGAATAAAGATAAAAAAGGAGGTGTCATTGTATGAAAAAGAAGCTTAATATTCCAAAATTTAAAAACGAGAATGAGGAAAGAGAATTTTGGTACAGACTTGATTTATCTGAATATTTTGATCCTTCAGATTTTGAAAGGGTGAGTTTCCCAAATCTTAAGCCAACCACTCGCTCTATTTCTATTCGTATACCAGAATATCTTTTAAACAGAATCAAGGAAAAGGCAAATGAAACAAATATACCCTATCAATCTTTGATAAAAGAGTATATTAAAAAAGGCGTATTAACCTCTTAAGGAATAGATTCCGAAGTTTTCTGTTAAGCGGATCCAAACTATTCAAGCAAGTAAGGGTAAATTAAAAGTTGAAAATATTACTTTAATATTTTCTAAGCTAATGTCTAGTTCTGTTCTCTGTTCCTGAACGCGTCTACAGAGGGGAGCAAATTTTTCTTCTAATATAATTCCCGTATGGCCGAACCCAAAACTAAACCAGAAAATCAAAATCCTAAAGATTTTTTAAGTAAATTGGAGCCGGAACAAAAAAGAAAAGATGGCTTTGCGCTTCTTAAAATGTTTGAAAAAGTCACATGAGAAAGGGCAGTTATGTGGGGAAGAAGTGTCGTGGGGTTTTGGCGATACATCCAAACCCAAGATCACTAAATAAGCCTTGGAAGAACATCCCACAAGCATGACAAGTGTGAAAAAAGTCCTAATTTGTTAAAATATCGAAAATATGCAAAAAATAGCAACCCGAATAAGCGTATGCTCATCAATCGCCTTTGGTATAATAGGAATCCTGCTAGTCTTAACCGCTCAACCTGGCAAAGATTCGCCTCTGACCATTACAATCATGAAGCTTCTGTTTACAACTGCTTTTATAATATTGCCTTATTTTGCACCCAGTATTGCCGGCAAGTACCTAAACGGTAAATAAAAACAACTTATGAAAACAGCGAAAAAAACTTCAGGAAACACAAATACCACTGGCAAAACATTCACAGCCGAAGAACGGACAGCCATGCAGGAGCGTGCCCGAGAATTGGCAACCAGTAAAAACGATGGAGAAAAAGCCCTTATTGAAAAAATCGCCCAAATGCCCGAACCAGACCGTAGCTTGGCAAATCGAGTACACTCAATAATCAAAGAAAGCGCTCCCTCACTCACGTCAAAAACCTGGTACGGAATGCCTGCTTACGCCAATCGCGATGGAAAAGTTGTCTGTTTTTTCCAACCAGCCTTTAAGTTCAAATATAGGTATTCAACACTTGGCTTTCAAGACGCAGCAAACCTCGATGAAGGCAACGTTTGGCCAGTCGTTTTTGCGCTAAAAAAGTTAACACCAACAGACGAAGCAAAAATCAAAGCTCTAGTCAAAAAAGCGGTAAGCTGAGGACTTTTTGGTCGTAGGTCCAGCTAATTGCAAGAACTACCCGAATGAAAAAAATGTGGCCAATATAGCAACAATGGCTACTGCTCGTTGTTTGATGTTTTTTATCTACCTTGAACTGGCTGGAATCTACGGCGGCCTCCTAAAGCGTCCGGCGGAGTTGTCGCGCTGGAAAAATTTGCCGTGCCGGGCAAATGCTGGCAAGGTTATTTTATGGATCCTGACGGTAATACTTTTGGATTATTCCAGATTGATGAGAAAGCAAAATGATAAAACTCGCCTACCTAAAGTGAAAGACTTGAAATTTTTACAAACTTTCTTATAATACAAATATGAACAAGATGAATCCAGTTGTCCATTTTGAACTACCAGCAGAAGACAGAAAACGCATGTCTGACTTTTATACCATGGCATTTGGTTGGCAAACACAACAAATGGGTGAAGAAATGGGCAACTACGTTGTTGTGCATACAACAGACACCGATGAAAACCAAATGGTAAAAACCCCAGGCACAATAAACGGTGGGTTTTTTCAGAAAGCAAAAGATGCACAATACCCCACGGTTGTAATCTCGGTCGATGACATCCACGAAGCGATGAAAAAAGTACAAGATGCCGGTGGCAAGGTGCTCGGCGGGCAAAAACCCGGAGAACCAGATGATATTCCAGGCATTGGCCTATATGCTGCGTTTGTCGACACCGAAGGCAATAGAATCGGCATACTCCAACCAGTAGCTCCAAACCAAGGCTGAGAACAGAACAATCCTGCTCTCATTAATCTGCGAGCAACAAGCCCACTTATTACATTTTCATTACATTTTTTTCATTTTCTTTAAGGCCGCGAAATATAAGATAAAGGCCATGAAGGAGGTGATTCAATAAATGGGAATACTCGCATGGATAGTATTCGGCCTCATAACCGGCGTTGTTGCAAATGCAATTGACCCTCGACCAGCTAAAGGTGGAATTATAAGCTCGATAGTTCTTGGAATTGTCGGTGCAATCGTTGGCGGATTTCTAGGAAGCACTCTTTTGGGTGTTGGCGTTTCAGGGTTTAACCTAAGTTCATTTTTAGTTGCAATCGGCGGAGCAGTTGTAGTTCTTTTGATCGGCCGAGCCCTATATCGATCATCGTATTAACAAACTAAAGTTGTCAGAGCTCAAGCGTATAAAGTCAAACATCTCTGACAACTTTTTTTATGCTTTTGTATAATTGGACAAAGTGAACAAAATCGCCCTTTACTTCATCTGGCCATTCGTTGTTTTAACGCTTGCCCTGGTTGTAATCTACACCAAACCCTGGCAAACCAAACCCGCAGAGACAATTTCTGTCTCCGACCAAGGCTAGAATTGCTACCCCTAGGACTATAAAAAACTTCAATATATGTTTGCCTACTAACTTTTTCGCCATTTTTTCCTGGTAATGATAACTGAAGTTATAACCAAACCGAAAAGCGAAATAAGTCTGCCAATTTTAACAGTTTGACTATCGAAATAAAACTCTATTTCGTGCTGACCTACAGACAACCAAACACCTCTAAATGTCGCTCCGACTCTTGAAACATCAGCTTTAACTCCATCAACTTTCGCTCTCCAACCATTGTAGTAATTATCTGTCAAAACAAGTGTAGAGTCGCTCGTAACGTCCGCCCGGACAACAACTCGCCATGGTTTATAAGAAATAATTTTGGCCTGGCCCAAAGAGCCTGTATTCCCTCGCTCAAGAGTATTGGGTTCTGCCGTTAAAAAAGCTCGTGGAAATGCTTGTTGATTTTCAAAAACGTTCAAATCGCCAGATTCAAAAACACTTTTAAACCCATTAGCCACTAAAACCAAACGGTCATCGCCCTTGGAAATAAGATATCTGACACCCAAAGTGTTAAGAAGTTTGCGTTTGTTGGCGTCCGCAAAGGCGATGCCCAAATTATTTTTAAAACCCAGCTCAGCATCCGAACGCCTCAGCGCAATAGCACCGCTGTCGAAGTTTTGAGCACCAAAAATATATTTAGAATAAACTCCATTATTTAAAGAATCGTAGCCCTCCGGATTGTAAATTGAATACTGAGTAGCAAAATTAGTAGAAAAAACATGATCTCCAACAAAAATCGTCCGGTTTTCTCCCTGGTTCTGGATAATATAGTCAATTACATCGCTGTTGCCAAAAACATACTTTTTGTCCGAAAATACAAGGTATTTGCTGGAAAAATAAAAAATGTGGGCAGCACAAATTAGAATGATAAGGACAGCTGCCATCTGCTTGTTTTTGAAAAAAATAATCACAGTCGCCAACAAGCCAAAAACGGCAGTAGGCACCAACATATTTCTCATGCTAATAGCTATTCGTGAATCGACTGTTTCCACTGATCCAAAAAAACTAAAATGCGAAGATTTTATAACAAACAGCGAAGCGAAAATTAAAAAATAAACCAATCCAAAAAACAAAGGCACAAAAATATATCTCTTCTTCTCCTTTAGCCAAAAATCAAAACCAACCGAACCCAGAATAGCCAGACAGAAAGCGGGAATAAAAAGAATTCTGTTCGGAATTGCGGTCGAAATAAGCGGTATAGGCAAACCCACCAAAAAACGCGCTCCTGGCCAGTTTATAACCACCAAAACACCAATTAATGCCCATACCCACAAAAAGATAGCCAACCCTTTTTTGCCAAAGGCATGAAAAGCAAATAATAGCGGCGCAATCCCGACAAACAAAATGGACTCGTAATAATGAGCCGCTCCCGGCAGGAAATGATTTCTAGTTGCTGGATTGCCAAAAAAATCAGGCACCAAATAGGTGACCAAAGCGGCTGGAGACAACAAAAACTCACGAATAACATTCGAAAAATTGACACCAGAGCGAACAGAGCTAAAAAACAATTCAGCGGAGGGTAAAAGTTGAATAGCACCAATCAGTCCACCAACCCCCATTATTAAAATGACGGAAACAAATTTCCTAAAGTCCAAATTTTGGCTTTTAATTCTAAAAATCAGATAAGTTACTGCAAAGAGCAAAACGTAGATTGTAGTTTGAATATAGCCCGCAAAAATTGAGCTCGCGATGGACAATGCAAGAACTAAAAAATAGTTTTTTGAAAATTTCTCAACAAGTTTATCAACAGCCAACAGAATTAGAGGCAGAAACAAAACTGAGTGAGGCGACATCACAACCTCTTCTCCCCAAGTAACAATAAAGGGACTAAAGCCGAATATTAGCGCCCCAAAAAATGAAGCTAGAGTCGACAATTTCAAATTCTTTAAGTAAATAAAAGTAAAAAATGAAGCCAAAATTGTTGGAGTGACCCTAAGCAAATGCCAAAAGGCAATTTGCGAAAGTACCAATCCAAAAATGTTCAAAGGGTATAAAATCGCAGTTTGAAAATCGGCAAAATGTGGATGGCCAGAAAAAGCATAAGGGTTCCAAAAAGGGAACTGAAAATGTGCAAATGCGTCAAAAGTCACTTTATAAAACGGGAAATATATTCTTAGTTGATCCCACCCTATGTCCTTATAAGGCAAGTTTTGTCCGTAAAAAGTATAAAAAGAAGACAGAAGATTACCATTCAGGTTAACTTTTCCAAATAAAATGGGCCAAAAAATAAGTAGAGTAAAAAGAGAAAAAATTCCCAAAACCAAAAGGAACAGACGCAGGGCTTTTTTGTCCATTCTTCAAACTATCATAAATTCACCTGCCAGTCATCCCCATCGTGCTAAAAACTCTATTTTAAATATTGCAGGACAGCATCGAACAGTTTTGAAGCAGCAATCGCGTGAACCAGTTCATTGGGATGAGCATCAAAGCGACTTGCAACCAAATCAGAACCTTTTTTACCATCAAGACTATCCAGTAGATCGATAACTTCAACATTTTTAGCACGGAAAGTTGCATCCAATTGGTTGTGCACATCCCGCAAGGGATAGTTGTTTCCGACTAAATTTAAAAGGGGGAAAATAACAACAATCACCTTTCTACCATCAGCATGCATCTGGTCTGAAAATTTGCTAATTATTTCTTTGTGACGGTTGAATTTAACCTCATTCGCGTACTGAGCCTCATATGATCCATTTAAATTATTAAAAGTTTTTGCATATTTCGAATTAAACCTCCAATAAAGAAAGTCAAAAAAATAAGAAAGGTCAGATAATTTTGCAACAATCTGGCTACGCTTGCCACTATCTTGGAAAATTTTAGCAGATTCGCCTTTATCCTTAGGCTGAATATCGTTTAAATAATATTGCCAAACGACAATATCCGGATTAAACGCTCTCACATTATTTGTATAGACATCAACCTCCTCTTCGGTATCAATACCCGGAATACCAAAGTTATAAACACTGACATTCTTTCCAGCAGCCTTAAGTTTGCTCTCCAACAAATTCGAAAACCTATTGTTTACATCTTTTATCCCGTAACCGTAAGTTAGCGAATCTCCAATGGCTGCAATTCTCACTTCATTCTCACCCTTGGCCAAGTTGAATTCCCTGTCGCGAGAAAAATTAGAATTGAAAACAACGTGTCTCTGGTCCCACTTTTTGCTTACTTTTAAAAAACCCAGACCGTCTGAACTATCGTAAACATACCTAAAATATGCCTCAAAAATACTAAAGGTTGCAAAGGAAATGAAAACGAAAAAAAGAATTGCCGCAAAAATTGTCCTCTTTTTTACACGCATTCGCCCGGTAAGCGTGATAAAAAAAACAAAAAGAAAAAGAAAAAGAAAATTAACTAAAATATATGGATAAAAATCTTTAAGAAAATAGAGTATTCTTCCCACAGTAGTCAGTTAAAAGGACTTCAAGTTTATAGGTAATCTCTAAGTTTTTTTGCTCGGGTCGGATGCCTTAATTTACGAATAGCTTTTGCCTCAATTTGCCGAATTCTCTCCCGAGTTACTCCAAATTCTTTTCCAACTTCTTCTAATGTTCTTTGTTTGCCGTCCTCAAGCCCAAAGCGGTATTCCAAAACCTTGGCCTCCCGCGGCGAAAGTGTATCCAACATTTCGCGAATGTGATCCTTAAGAAGTGCTTGGGTTGCCTGGTCCGATGGCGACGCCGATGCGTCTTGAATAAAATCACCCAATCTGCTGTCTTCTTCTTCCCCAACCGGGGCCTCAAGTGATGCAGGCTCCTGACTAACTTTTATTATCTCCCGAACTTTCTCCGGTGGTACTTCCATTTCAACTGCCACTTCCTCCGGCGTCGGCTCGCGGCCAAGTTCCTGCATAAGCTTGCGGCTTATTCTATTAAACTTGTTAATTGTCTCGACCATATGAACGGGAATTCGAATAGTTCTTGCCTGATCAGCAATTGCCCGAGTTATTGCCTGTCTTATCCACCAAGTAGCGTAAGTCGAAAATTTATATCCGCGACGCCAATCGTATTTAGCGACAGCCCGCATCAAACCAATGTTGCCTTCCTCAATCAGATCCAAAAGAGTCAAACCACGGTTAACATACTTTTTGGCAATCGAAACCACCAAACGCAAATTTGCGTTAATCAACTTCTCCCGCGCTTTGCGGTCTGCCTTCTCTACTCTTTTTGCCAGAGAGACTTCTTCATCGTAAGTTAGAAGCGACACTCGGCCAATTTCGCGCAAGTACATGCGAACAGGATCGGAAAGATAACCCTCCTCAAGAGTTGCCAAACTTTCCAGCTCTCGCTCAAGCTCAGTAACCGATTTACCGTCGGAAACGTCAACTTCGGTTGTATCAAATACATCGATACCTTCTTCCAAACATTTGTGATAGAGATCGTCGACCTCGCCAATATGATTTTCGGGGTTTGGGAAAATTGCCAAAACGTCGTCTTGTGCTATAAATCCTTGCTCACGCCCACGCTTAAGAAGTTTTCTAATCTCTGCCTTAACGTCGATAACTGCTTCAGCCTTGGGTTCCTTTTTAACTTTTTCTACTTTTTTTACAATTTTTTTAACTGGCACTTTTTTCTCCCTTCAGAGTTTGGGCAATCTCTTTAAATTTAAAAGTAAGCTCTTCCGTATCCTTTTGCCGACCTGCAAGCTCAGACTCTTTTATTCTATTCGAAATTTTGCTCATTTGCCTCTTCAGTGATTTTTCGCGTATCCGTTTTGCAATTCGACTAAGCTCCAAAATCCTGTTTTCTTCCTCCAAAACTTCCTCACCTAAACTAAGAAGAAACAAATTATCAACGTACGGTTTAAATTTATCCGGTAATAGACTTACAGCCTGGGCAATTGTACCCACTTTAGGGTTATTAATTATAACACGCAACCCGCTCCAAAGCTCTCGTTCCATCTCACCTGCTAAATCCTTGTCATTTAAATCTTCAAAAAAATCCCGAAAAACCTTATCTCCTGTAAGATAAAGGGCCAAAAAATATTTTTCCATGTCCACTTTTCCCTCGATCCCTTTTGCCACCACCGCGGGCGCAGCAATTGATCCGCTTCTTTTGGCTACCGCTTCTGAAATCAGAGAGACATCTAGCTCTAAAACTTTCGAGAGTTTACTTATATAATGCGCTCTCACCATATCGTCAGAAATTTTAGAAATCACAGGCAAAACTTCTTCACCTATTTTTTTCTTACCCTCTGCTGTTGTTGAATCAAAACGCGAAACTGCCGATTCCATAAAAAAATCGTAAACATTTTCCGCTCCAACAACAGCTTTGGCAAAACCTATTGGATCTTTTTTGATAAACTCATCAGGGTCTTTAAACTCACCCGTTCGAACCACTTTTACAACCAGGCCGGCTGCATCCATCAACTCGATCCCTCGCCGAGATGCCCGATCCCCGGCAATATCTTCGTCAAAACACAATGCAACACTTTCGCAAGTCCTAGCAAGAATGGCAATCTGTTTGTCAGTCAGCGCTGTACCTTTGCTTGCAACTACATTGGTGATACCTGCCTGATAGGCTGAAATTGCATCAAACTCTCCCTCAACCAAAAGTGCTTCTTGTTTTTGGCGAATATACTCGCGGGCAAGATCCAAACCAAAAAGCACCGATCCCTTATTAAACACCACTGTCTCCGGGGAATTAACATACTTTGGGCCGTGATCACCCTCAACAATTGTTCTACCGGAAAACCCAAGTATCTGCCCCCGAGCATCAGACAGTGGAAATATTAAACGTCCTCGAAACCTGTCATAAAAGGATTTTTCTCTTCCCTCGCGTGCGACAACCAAACCACTTGCCGCAATGTCAGAGACCGAAAATCCTCGCTTAGCCAAAAAAGAATAAGTTTTTTCCCAAGAATCGGGCGCGTAACCCAGACCGAATTTTTTCCAAATTTCGGGTTTTATTTCGCGCTTTTCCAAATATTTGCGTGCCGGCTCAGCAATTTTATGTTTGTTAAGAAGATATGAATAGAATTTTCCAGCTAAAGCGTTAACTGCCAGTATTTTCTCTTTTTGACGCCCGCCCTCGGTTGGTGCAAATGCTTTAAGTTTTACCCCACCTCGTTTAGCCAACTCCTCCAAAACTTCACGGAAATCCCACCCCTCAATCTTTTCCAGAAAAGCAATTACATCCCCACCCTCTCCACACCCAAAACACTTAAAAACTTGCCGCTCAGGTGAAACCATAAACGAAGGTGTTTTCTCCCCATGAAACGGACAGAGCCCAGACATATTTCTTCCAGCTCGTTTCAGGGGCACATATGTGGAGATTACTTCAACAATGTCAACCTTACTCTTAACCTCTTCTACTTGATCCATCGGCTTGAATTATACATGTCGAGTGCGGAGCACCTAGGTCTGGAACCCAACTGTCCTTATAACACTGTCTCATTCCAGAAGGCAACTCCAGGCTAATTATAGCAAAAATGAGACAAACGAGACACTATAAAAAGGGTGTATCATTTCCTATAATATCCCATAACAACATAAATAATATCTGATATATTTTGATATAGTTGCATTCTGCCCTGAAATTTATGGGAAGGGCAGGAAAATATACAACATACAATAGGATACGTCTCGTTTTGTTTACTCGTTCTTATGCCTGTTATTCTATTTCTCAACACTTAAGGGCAAAGTATAAAATTAGTGATCGGGAAACGGCAAAAGAATTACGAGAGAAATATTTTAATAAGAGGACTATTCCTGAAATCTCAAGATTAGCTCGAGTATTAAATCTGGGCTATCAACCTCTGTGGCAATCAATAGTATTAAACAGAAGTCAAACATCAATAAAACAAATATCAGATAAAGAAAAAATAAAGATTTATTTATGTATAGAAGGTGAGCTAATCCTATTAGCTGCTGCGAAGCGGAACAAATCAAGCTATGCTGATACCGATTATGAAGAAGAATCAGCTGTATTAAGTACTGCAATAGAACGAGCTGTGGGAAACTACCTTGGTAATATAAACAATGACTTCATTTTTGAACAACAACTCGCCGATTTACAAAGAGTATACAGAAAGTGGTACTACAAGATAGCATATAAGTATAAGATGCCTACCCCACGAATCATCCCTTTTATTTTACGGCTTATTAAAAATTGAACTCACTATCGTAAAGCGTTTGAATATCTTTACCAATTTGCTGTCGCAGCCATTGGTACAACATATCTTTTTTCACTCGGTCATCATATGTAAAGCGTACTCTGCCACTTTTCTGCTCCGGACCGTCTTTTGCTTTACACAAAAGTTCAATATTGCCGTTGTCCTCCCTCTGCGTTACATTTTTCAGGATTAGAATGGTATATGGAATGTCCAGTCTATCCAATCCACTAAACGATCCGCCCATAAGACCCGGAAGTTTAAATAATTTGTTATCTTTTAACAACATACTATTTCTTTTTTCGGTTATATGGTGACTGGTTTGTTGGTTTCAGCGAGATATTCAGATCAGAAGCTTTAGTTCGTACAGCATCTTCCGTCCTTCCCAACGCATCTGCGATTAATCCTGTCGGAGTATTTCCTTTCACAAGTTTCTTCATCTGCGTGTTTTGAGCTGGTGTCCACGCTTTTCCCTGATTATTTTGTTTTAGTCCTGTTCTATGAGCCATGTATATTTCACCTCCTTTTATAGTAATTATGCTTAACAATAAAAGTAGCACAAAAGCTAGAACAACGCAAGTAGTTCTTGACTCCTCATCCAGTAATAACTACAATTATAGATATGAATCTACATCCTATACAGCAAAAGCTGTTAAAGCTGCTCAAGCAAAATGAATTTGAGCCTCTCACTATTCGTGAACTTCAAGAAGAACTTGGTGTGTCCTCTACCAGTGTCGTCCAGCATCACATTTTTCAACTGGAGAAGAAAGGATATTTGCGCCGGAACCCTTCAAATCCTCGGGATTATCAAGTATTAGCCGATTCTCCTGACAAGCAAGTTACCTTTTTAAATTTATACGGCTTGGCACAATGTGGACCAAATGGCTCAATTCTTGATGGAGATCCTCTAGATCGAATACCTATTGCAACAAAAATCTTGGGCTTCCCCTCCCATGAAGGATTTTTAGTTAAAGCTCGTGGAAAATCAATGTTGCCTAAAATTAATGATGGTGATCTGATTATTGCAAAAAAAGCAACTGATGCAGCAGATAATAGTATAGTTGTGTGTGTAAATAAAGGCAAAGCACTGATTAAGAAAGTTCAGAAAATGGTCTTCGCCAATGGCGAAAAAGCATATTACCTTGTTTCTCTGAATCAAGATTTTGCATCATTTCAAGCAAGCGAGGATTTTAGAATCGAAGGTGTAGTAAGAGGAGTATTATCTTACTCAGTCTAAAAGACAAATATGCCAACATTACAAGCAAAAGCATACATACTTAATGAACGGCAAGAGCGAGACTTAGAACTTCTCGGAATGGAGATGATTCTTGCTATGAACACGTTTATTGAACCCATTCAGCGTATGAACGAAGCAATAGTAAGAATGGTCGAGCCTGTCAGACAAGCTCAAGAGGCTATGGAACGCTTGATTCTACCGATAAAGATCATGCTGGATGCGTTAAATATTTCTATGTTACCAATGATGAGAGCTATAGAAGCTTATGCAGGAACTCATAGCCGTATGGTAGAATCCGTTTCTCTTCTGGGATTAAATAACATTGCCAGAGTTGGTTTAGGCATAGTTCCAAGATCATTTACTACAGTAGATATTATTGATGGTGAAATAACTGAAGAAGAAAGATCACCACAAAAACCATTGATGCAACAAATGGTAACGTTACCACAATCACAAGCATTAGTTCCGGTTACTCCAAATGCTCCTCGCTACCAGACAAGATCAGTGATGGGATTAAAAGAAATTTCGGGAAGAAGTTTTCAATATAAACGAAAAACATTAAGAAAACTTTCCTATCGAAATTGTGAAGGAAGGCTCCTGGCACTATTCCTTGCAGATTATGATTTATTTGTTAGTGATGAAGAAATTTATAAAAAGTTGCACATTCC
>JBBQJY010000013.1:0-22617 GCA_038326365.1 Candidatus Curtissbacteria bacterium
CTTGTCGATGTCAACGACACGCTCTAACCAACTGAGCTACAACTCCCTTTACAGCAAGTGTATTTTCAACATTCTAAAAGATATTTGCAATGAGTGTGTCTTCTATTGCTTGATAAAAGTCTTTGACTTAAACTGAAACTAGATGCAACAACCTCGTTTCCATATTATTTGTGATTTATCAGGCTGCAACGAAAATATTAAAGATCCTGCTAAAATTCGAGAATTTTTAGAAGCTTTAGTCAAAAAAGTAGACATGTCAATTTTGGAAGGACCAATAATTACCGAAGGACAAGCAGACAATCCCGGGGTAACGGGCCTCGTAATTATCGATTTTTCGCACATATCATGCCATACATTTACAAAATACAACGAAGCACTTATCGACATCTTTTCTTGTAAATTCTTTGAAAGAAACCCAGTTGTCGACTTTTGCTGTGAATTCTTCGGCGCCGACCGACAAGACGCCCGTATCAAGGAAGTTTGGTGGGGATAACAACACTCTATCACTGCGCACTAATTTCAAGGTAAAATAAAATCGTGGAATCCAAATCTCAAGAATTTTCTCTTCCTGAAGAACCGGAAATAATTGGCACCGGTCATTATACAGATATATTTGTCGGCACCGACGCATCAAAACCTGTCCAAAAGAAACTTAGGGTGGAAGTCGTTCAAATTGGACTGAATCCGTCCAATATCAAAGCTCGTATCTTAACAAGCGGAAACATTACAAATTTTAAGGACGTGCAGCTTGTTGATGAACTAAAAGCCATGGGTCGACAAGTGCCAGACGATGTTGCAAGTCGGGTAAGTCAATACCATAAGATAAGAGATATCAAATTTACTAAAAAATATATGCCTGCTGGTCAAAGGAGACTAAATGGCAGACGATAAAATAAAGCTTGTAGAAAAGCATTACATAGAAATCCCAGGCTCCGCCAAAAAAAAATTCATTAATGGCCTTTTGAGCGGACTCGGTTACGGTATAGGCCTCACCATTGGAACCACGTTATTTTTTATTATCCTGGGCTTATTTCTCTCTAAAATAGATCTTCAGCCAATTCTTGGCAAATTCTTAGCAGATGTTATAAAATCCGCCCAACCCAATTTAAAAAGATGAGCGACAATAATTTAAAAGACCATAAAGAAATTGGTCGAGAACTCGAGTTATTTTTTACCAATGACATCGCACCAGGTGCCCCTTTTTGGCTACCTCGTGGCATGACGATTTTCAAAGAGCTTGAAAAGTATATTAGACAACTCACTCTGGCAGCAGGATATGAAGAAACCTCGACACCAGTTATGGTCAAAAGCGAACTTTTTAAACAATCGGGCCACTGGAGTAAATTTGGAGAGCACAATATGTATAACATGACACTTTCAGACGAAGAAGAAGGCCAGAAATCAGTTTCCTACACCCTCAAGCCAATGAACTGTCCAGAGTCGACAATCCTCTACCGTTTTCGACCAAGAAGTTATAGAGAATTGCCACTTAGGTATTCCGAAATTGGTCGTTTGCATAGACGAGAAAAATCTGGTGAAGTAAACGGCCTGCTGCGTGTTCGGCAAATTACCATGGATGACGCTCATATTTTTCTGCGCGAAGATCAAATGGAAGCAGAAGTTTCAAATATTTTAGACACCATGGTTTCCTTCTACGAAAGTTTTGGTTTTGAATACGAATTTAAATTTGCAACAAGACCCGAAGAGAGGGCAGGCAATGATAAAGACTGGGACAAAGCTGAAAAAACGCTGGAAAAAGTCCTTAAAGCAAAGAAGCTCAAATATTCGCCAAAAGACAGGGACGGGGCCTTTTATGGTCCTAAAATTGATCTGCACATTAAAGACGCACAAGGGCGAGAATGGCAGTTGGCAACTGTTCAGATCGACTTTCATCAACCCGAGGCTTTCGATCTAAAGTTTATTGACCAAAAAGGTGAACAGGTGCGTCCCGTCATGGTCCACCGAGCCATATTTGGATCGTTTGAGCGATTCATCGCCATTTTAACAGAACATTACCAAGGTGCTTTCCCTTTGTGGCTTGCCCCAACACAAGTCATTGTTCTGCCAATTTCCGACAAAAACTTAGACTACGCCCAAAAAGTAGCAAAAGAAATGCAGCAAGCACAAATAAGAGTGGAAACAGACGCAAGAAGCGAAACACTACCCGCTAAAATTCGCGACGCCACACTTAGCAAAATTCCATACATAGCGATTGTCGGCCCAAAAGAACAAGAGGCCCAAAAAATTGCAATAAGAACTCGAAACGGCAATGTTGGTGGCCTGCAAACTTGCCAGGAGTTTAAAAAACAAATTGCAACTGAGATTGAAAACAAAGCATAATGCGTGTTATCATCAGCAGTCCGAAACAACGCACGCGGAGGTTAATAAATAAAGAAATATTATAAGCTAAATCAAAACATTCACGCTCCCGAAGTACGGGTTCTGGACACAGATGGCAAACAGCTTGGAGTAATGACCAGTGATGAGGCCATCAAAAAAGCCCAGGAACAGGAATTAGATTTAGTCGAAATTGCAGGAGAGGCCAAACCTCCGGTTGTCAAAATTATTGATTTTAAGAAGTTTCAGTACCTAGAAGACAGAAAGCAAAAAGAGGCACGCAAACACACTAAGGAAACAGAGCTAAAAGAAATTAGGATAACACCGTTTATAGGGGACCACGACTTAGAAGTAGCCCTTAAAAAGGTCAGAAGTTTTTTATCAGACGGAGATTTGGTAAAAATAAGTATCGTTTTTAAAGGCCGACAAATGACTCATACGGAGTTTGGGCCAAAGCTTTTAGAAAGAGTGTTGACTCTGCTTGAAGGACAAGCAGAAAGAGATAGAGACCCTCGCTGGGAGGGTAGAAGATTTGTTTGTATAATTAAGCCAACAAAAGCCCTGGCGCAAAAAGTACAACAAGAAAAAGGACAAAAGCAGAATAAAAAGGAAAAAACAGAAGAACAAGTTAAAGAAGAAACTAAGAAGGAAAAACAAAATGAAGCAAAAAACTAAGAAGGCAGCAGCCAAGAGATTTAAAGTTACCTCAACCGGTAAAATTATGAGGCGCCGACAAATGAGAAATCACCTAAAAAGCAACAAAAGCAAAAATGCCATTGCCCGCTATAAAAAACCGGCACTTGTTGCAGATAGCGAAAAGAAAAACATCGCAAGGCTAATGCCCTACGATGCCTAACCTAATATGAGAGTCAAAAGAGGAGTAACAACACACAAACGTCACAAAAAGATACTCGGCCTTGCAAAAGGCTATAGGGGAGGACGCTCCAAGCTTATTAAGGAGGCCAAAACGGCGGTTATGCATGCAGGGGCCGACGCCTACCGCGGCCGTAAGCAGAAAAAACGAGATAACAGGTCTCTTTGGATAATTAGAATCAACGCCGCACTTTCACAACACAATATTTCCTACAATAAATTCATGAATGACCTCAAAAAGAACAACGTCGAGCTTGATCGCAAAATTCTTGCCCAAATTGCCCTCGATGACCCTAAAGCCTTTACCGATCTAGTCAAAAAAATAGCATAACTTACCCAAGAGCTATTACATCCGAAACATTCAGCTGACCGGGAAATTCGCTCCTCAATTCTTCAACATCTCCTTGGTCTAAATTCCACCCCACAGCTCCTAAGTTTTCTTTTAAATGCAAAATGTTGGTTGATTTTGCAATAGTTACCACATTGTCCTGGGAAATTAGCCAATTGATGGCAACCTGAAGTGGGGTCTTGCCGTATTTTTTGGCAATATCCGCTAACAATCCTTTTCTGTTTAACATACCTTTTTCAAGAGGCCTGTAGGCCGTAAGAATTAGATCATTCTGCTGACAATAAGCCAACAGTCCAGATTCTTCTGCTTCGCGAACTCGCAGATTGTAGTGAACCTGGTTTGTGACAATTTTATACTCCGATGCATTTTGGGCCATAACCATGCTTCCCGCTGCAAAGTTGCTAACACCTATGTTTTTGACCAGTCCACGAGAGACCAGTTTTCCCATAGCTTCCATAGTTTCGGCCAGGGGAGTATTCCCTTCGGGTGGTGCGTGCAAAAGATAAAGGTCAAGGTAATCAGTTCTCAATCTGCTCAGACTGGCCTCGCAGGATTTGATAACCAGAGATTTGGCAAAATGTGAAGGATCTACTTTTGAAGCAATAAACAGTTTTTCCCTGTCGTAGTTTGCGATAGCCTCACCCACAAGTTTTTCGGCATGACCATTTGCATATATTTCCGCAGTATCTATGTGAACTACTCCGAGTTCAATCGCTTCTTTAATTGCAAAAACGTCTGCTCGGTCGTCATTGTCTAAATTCCTCGCCGATCTTCCACCCATCTGCCACGTACCAATTCCGAAAACTGGCATTTCAAATGAGCCTTTTAGTTTCTTAGTTGGTATTTTCATAGTCCAATTCTACTCTTATAAATAAAAATGATAAACTTAAACTATGAACAAAGGCTTTGGACTTATTCTGGTTATTCTCTTGACTCTTATTCTTTTTGTAATTATTTTCGCCTCCACCAAATTTTTAGTCCCAAATCCTCAAACGATAAAAGCGGACCAGCAAATTCAAAAAGATGCCCAAGATGCGGTTGACAAATACCAGCAGAAAAATATCAAAGATCAAACAATCGACACAAATCCTTAGCCCAAAATTACCAGTCAACATACGTCCTTTGTCAAGCCGTTGACTCTGGCTTCTCTCCCTTGTTATGCTTCACCTCGCCTCTCGTTTCTAGAATTAATTCTTTTTACGAGAGGCATTTTTTTCTTCTCATAAATCGACCACGCACTGACATAATTGTTAGAATTCACTTAATTCGTGTTAGTACAATTGCATAAGTTATAATTTGCTCATGGACAATAAGATCAGACAGATACTAGGCGACGCTCAAGAAAAAATTACAAAGGTTAAAGACCAAAAGTCCCTCAATGATCTTTATGTTGAATTTTTCGGTAAGAATTCACCTCTTAACAATCTAACTAGCGAAATTTCCAAGCTAAGGGCCGAAGACAGACCCAAGGCGGGTCAAAAAATAAACGCAGCAAAAAGCGAACTTGAAAGGTTATTTGAAGAAGCCAAGAAATCTTCAAATGCCAAGAAACACCACATAGCAGCCGTTGATCCAACTGCTCCGGGCAAAAAACAACAAATTGGTCACCTTCATCTCGTCTCTCAAGCAATCGAAGAAATTGTCGATATTTTTAAAAAACTTGGCTTTACTCTACAAAGTTATCCCGAAGTTGACTGGGATTGGTATGCTTTCGAATCTCTCAACATGCCAGCTGAGCATCCAGCCAGAGACGATTGGGAAACATTTTTCATTAAATCTGACATCGATCCCAAATATGGCAAACAGGTATTAACCCCCCATACTTCAAACGGCCAAGTCCGCGAGATGGAGATTGTAAAAAAACCGCCAATCAGAATGATTAATATATCACGCTGCTATAGGAGACAAATTGATGTATCCCATACCCCAATGTTTCATCAATTTGAAGGACTGCTTATCGACCAAAACGTGTCGATATCTCAACTTAAAGGCACATTCGACTATTTTGCCTCCGAATTTTTTGGCAAGAAAAGAGTAACCCGTCTTCGACCTCACCATTTTCGCTTTACAGAACCTTCGTTTGAAGTCGACATTACTTGCGACATTTGCGATGGTCGAGGCTGTCGGCTTTGCAAAGAAGGCTGGCTGGAACTTGGTGGCGCAGGCATGGTTCACCCTAATGTTTTAAGAGCCGGGAAAATCGACCCAGACCAGTACATGGGTTTTGCATTTGGCTGGGGAGTTGAACGTACAATTTCGATGAAGACAAAATTACCAGATATTCGTCTCTTTTACCAAAACGATATACGATTTCTTGAGCAATTTTAAAAATGAACATTATTATTCCCATTTCCTGGCTTCGCGATTATTTAAAAACTGATCTGGCCGCCAAAACAATCGCCAACTATTTGACAGCTTCCGGACCTTCGGTTGAAAAAACTGAAAAAAAGGGTGACGACTACATCTTCGACATTGAGGTAACCACCAATAGGGCGGACGCAAGTTCTGTTTTTGGAATCGCTCGCGAGGCTTGTGCCATACTCAAATCAAATGGACAAAAAGCAGAGCTCATTGAACCCAAAGGCCTTGAAACTTCACTAGAACCCGACGTTACAGTTACAAACCCACTCGATGTGTCAATTGCAGACCCAAAACTTTGTCCTCGCTTTTGTGCCATCGTTCTCAGAATAAAAATAGACCAAAGCCCAGCAATTGTTAAAAACCGCCTAACTAAATGCGGTATTCGTCCCATAAATAACATTGTGGACATCACCAATTACGTAATGCTAGAAACGGGCCAACCCATGCACGCATTCGATTTCGACAAGATTGAAAATAGCAAAATGCTCCTTCGAGCATCCAAAGAAGGAGAAAAAATAACAACGCTTGACGGAATTAAACGTCAATTGCCAAAAGGATCAATTGTCATTAGTGACGCCAAAAAATTAATCGACCTCTGCGGCATTATGGGCGCTGAGAATTCGCAAATTACCAGCCGCACTCAAAGAGTTGTTTTTTTCGTCCAAAGCTACAACCCACAAATCATTAGAAAAACCACCCAATCTTTGGCCTTTCGAACAGATGCCGCCGCTAGATTTGAAAAAGGCGTTGACCTTGAGTTTATTCCTCAAGTTTTGTCCCGCGCGGTTTATTTGGCCAAAAAATTTGCAGGCGCCAAAATAATTTCCGAACTTGTCGATATCTACCCCAAAAAACAGGAATCAAAAACAATTAGGCTTTCTTTTGCCAAATTAAATAAATACTTGGGTATTGAAATTGAACCCAATAAAGTAATTCAAATCCTAACAGCACTTGGTTTTAAGTGTGTTCTGGAAATTGCTCAAATTAAGGCAACAGCGCCATCTTGGCGCGCCACTGACATTGAAGCAGACGTTGACTTAATTGAGGAAATTGCCAGAGTCTGGGGCTACCACAAACTGCCATCCAAACTCCCAACAGGCGAGGTGCCACAAAGAGAAAACAACACCCTAACTCAAGTAATCGAGCTCAAAAAAGCTCTCAGATATCTAGGTTTATCGGAGGCAATTACATATTCCATCATCTCAAAAAGCATGCTTGCCCAAACAGGAGTTGCCCCCAAAGACGCAGTCGAGCTAACAAACCCGCTTTCTGAAGAATGGCAATTTATGCGCCCCACAATAATTCCCTCGCTACTTGACGTTTTAGGCAAAAACCAAAATTTAGAATCTAAAATCAAACTTTTTGAAATTGCCAAAACATACGACAAACAAAAGAAGGGCTTGCCAACTCAAGATCTCAAGTTAGCATTCGCGCTGTCTGACTCAAACTTCCTAGAAATTAAAGGCCTGGTCGAAAATCTTTTTCAAATTTTGCAAAGGGAGGCTAAGTTTACAAAATTTAACGTTCCGAGTGCTCTGGTTGATGAAACCCAGGCTTCTATTGTTAAAATGGGTGACCAGACAATTGGCGGCATTGGTACTCTCAAAGAGCCACCTTCAGAATATTTCAAATTAACAACTCCAATTGCAATCGGTGAACTCAATTTGTCAAAAATCTACGCTCAAGCACCTACCACCCATAGCTATCATCCAATTCCCAAATTTCCTCCTGTTATTGAAGACATCTCAGCAATCTATTCTGTCCACACTCCACTTGGAGATATCACTTCCGAAGCCAAAAAAGCATCTGATCTCATTAAAAAAATAGAAATAATCGACGTATTTGAAGATCCCAAGTTAGGAGAAGAAAAAAAATCGGTTACTTTTCGCCTGACGTTTCAAAAATCTTCATCCACCCCAACCCCAGAAGAAGTAAATGACGAAAAAACAAAAATCATAAAAGCTCTAGAAACAAACCTCCGATCAAAGATTAGAAAGTAAAATATGTATACGATCCAAATTATTAGCTAAATAAAAATGGACGGGGCAGCAGTAGGCGAATATTTAATAAAAAAGTAGGCACTTGTGTTAGTCCAAAGAAGCTTTTCTTGAAAAATTAAGGCAAAAAGTACAAGAGCAGCGCGATAAAAAGGCTCAAAATGAAGCTGAGTAACATCCATTGCGGCAAATTTTAAAAGATCTTTTTTGCTATAATCCCCGACCCGTTCTAGAATTAGATGAGAGTGGAAGCATCAGCCTCAGTCGAAAACCCCATTAGATATCCTTCTTTTGATGAGCAATTCAAAAATTCAGACTTTGTGCAGCTCGGTGGAGCCAAAATAAAAATTGTAAATCTTAGACCGGAACATCCAATATCTGATATTCCAATTTTACTTGCACCGGGATGGTCCGAAACTACGGCAACGTACAAAAACTCACTGAAGCATATTTTTGCCCGAAATGACCAGGTTATCTCACTAGACCATCCCAGACGTGGAAAAGCACCGGGGGCTGAGGCGCTTGATAACGCAAATAGAGCCATCAACCCAGAAATAGTTTCCAGACCAGAACTGCACAAAGCGCAAAACATAATTGCTGCGCTCGAAGGCTCAAACGTCAAAAAAGTGGATACGATTGCACATTCCGAAGGAGCGATCAATGTTGCTATCGCTGCTTCTCTGAGACCAGATCTTTTTAGAAACATCGTTTTCGTAAGCCCATCCGGCATGCTCTCAAAAGATAATTTAGCAAAAGAGCTCGGCCGATATAGTTCATATCTAAGTCACCAAGGCATATCCACAACCCTAGACGCGGTCGATAAGATAAGGCAACTAGCTCATGCAATCAAATCTAATATTAAAAGCAAGTTAGGAAAGGAATCTGAGCCTTATAAAGAAGAAAGTGGCTGGGAAGAGGCGTTATTGCCTTCGGGGGAGAAAGTCCACAAATTTACCCATAATAAACGAGAAGTGCCAAGTCCAGACACTCCTAGACCTCACGATGTTAATTTTGCAGCTTACGTTTTGCAAAATCCTCTAAGGACATTGGCCGAAGCCCAAGCAATAGCCAAAGCCGATATCATCGAATCCATAACCAGCCTTGGGCAGTTAGGAATTGGCGTGTCAATAATTCATGGTGTGGACGACAGACTGGAACCAATCAAAGCAACCTTTAATACTGCTTACAAAAAAGGGCCGATTGACACAGACGGAAACCGTAAAATGCCTACCGATGGCTATTACTCTGTTAGACACGGACACGACGCACTAGCCCGCGACACACGTTATGTCGATGCGGCTCTTGATGCCCTAAAAGATTTAAGTCACAAACAAGCAGCTTCAATAAAGGCTTGACTATAAATTTTTACAAATTTACAATCCAGCAATGGGACGAGTAGTACATTTTGAAATTTTGGCAGACAACTTAGATCGAGCCAAAAAATTCTATGAAGATGCATTTGGTTGGAAAGTCCAAAGTGTTGGAATTGAACAATACTATCTTATTACCACCAGCGACGATCAAGATGTTGGTATAAACGGCGCAATTATGCCAAGAATAAAAATCTTTGATAGCAAAGAAGCTGGTTATCGAGCTTATGTTTGTACAATCCAAGTCGAAAACCTAAACGAGACAATAGAAAAAATTAAAGGCGCGGGCGGAAAAATACTTAATAAAAAAAACGCAATTGCGCATATCGGCACGCACATCTACGCACAAGACACAGAAGGCAATGCACTGGGTATTCTCCAACCGCCTAATAATTCTTAACAATTATTTGTAATTCAAAAGTTCCATTGTTATAATCTCACACTTACATGAACCGTACTGAATCTGAATTCGTTCTGGAAGAAACAGGTCGAAACTTTAACAGCAGCCATCCCAAAGTCCTTTTGGCTACGATGTTAGAAGATGCAGGCGAACCCGGTATCCGCGTAAAAGATAACCAAAACTTCGCCGGCAACTATACCATTATCTATACGGATAGAGGCTATCAAATGCTTTCACTTGCTCTTAAGATGGGCATACTAGAGTGCCTAAAGGGAATTTGTCCTAATATAAAAAGGGGCGACCTTATTACTCACTCATCATTCATGAAATTTCCTCGCCAGGCTTGACATAGGTCAACATCTCGACTCTATAATAAAGATAGATAAGGTGTTAGAAGCACAGCCTGCACATTTCGAACACTTCCTGCCCCCAACAGAACTGCAAAAAGCAGCTCCGAGTTTACTCGAAGAAATCACCGAGGAACTAGAAGCAAGTTCATTATTTGCAAACGGCCATTGCAACAAAAACCTTTTGCATCAAGACATTAGCTTTACTGTACTTAATATAGGAGACGACCTTTGGCTTAAAATTCACAACCAGAGAACAGAGCTTGGACAGCACCTCATTATTGAAGAAAGAAAAAGCCAGTCAGATGCCCCCATTGAAGCAATCGACATTCTTACCAGTCGCACAGGAGCTCACCTGACGTATCAAAACGGAACAACTTTGAAAGATTCTCAAGAAGCAATAGAACATATTCGAGAATTCGTGCACGCCATAGCATAGTTTTAAACAGGCCTCAGCAACAGGGCACACAATGATTAATTTATGATATTAATAAATTATGACTCTGGAAAGAGAAGATAATTCGGGTTTTACACCAGTGGAAAAGTTAGAGTACCTATCGTTGGCTTATCAAAATGGGCCAAAGGAACGATCCGAGTTAATCAAACCAATTCTGGAAATATTCCAAGTACTTTTAGAAAGCAGGGACATTCATGACCCAACTCTTAAAGACAGGATGAGTGAATTTATTTCTCAAAACAGGCCAAGTAGGCGATATCGTGGCCAACTCGACGGCAGATTTGCTAAAAGACGTTGAAGCTCACACCAGATGACATTGAAAAATTTAACAAACAATACGACTGTTACAAATGACCTAAAAGAAGCTACAACTCTCATCGATAAATCATTAGGCCTTCTGAAAAAATCCAACCCTCGCTCGCTCATGTTCCAAACCCACTTCGGCATTCATACTTTTTTGTTAAAAAAGCCAATAGACGTAGTTATTCTCGATAATAAATACAAAGTCGTCAAAACCGCAACAGTTAAGCCCAATAGAATTTTTATCTATAATCCAACTTATTCGATTGTAGTGGAGTTGGTAGCAGGCACAATTAAGCGGTCAAAAATGCAAATTGGGGACAAGTTGGGATTAAATTAATCTCCAAATGTAAACGCGTAAACCTGTGCGCCTGGCTTATCAAAGTCCAAGCGCAAAACATGATCCTCAACTTTTGAAAGATTAACCAAATTATATAGTCGTTCGCCGCTTATTGTAACTTCCGAGTTTGAAACATCATCCCCGCCAAAATTTCCGACCGCTTTTTCGTCTAAGTTGACCTTGATCTTAGACAAATCTCCACCCTTAAGCACTAAATGAACTTTTTTGGCGCTAAAGTGCAAAAACAAAGAACAATTAGAAATGCATTCTGCGTACTCATCTTGCCAATTCCAGCGTCCCCGATAAGCAAAATAATGAAGCGGTAGGGAAGACTCGGCAGAAAAATCAGAGGGCCCAGCTATAATTGGCTTCGGTTGCGAAGCGAAGTTTTCTGCTCTTAACATGCCCAAATAAGTTTCGGGCGTAATTCTTTGGGAAATTAAGTTGCCACTCGCATCATCCGGGGTTAGTTGCATATTTACATTTTGGCCGGCTTCTTCAATCAGCGCCTGAATATTCTTTTCTGTTTCCTCGTATTGACCTTCACCAAAATGGCTGTAGCGAATCTTACCGCTTGCGTCTATCAAATACTTTGCCGGCCAATATTGGTTTCTGTAAGCACTCCAGGTTTTGTAATCATTGTCCTGAACAACAGGATAGTGAATCTTGTATTGCACAAGAGCTTTGCTAACATTGTCAGCTTTTTTCTCAAATTCAAATTCCGGAGTGTGAACCCCAACAACAACGAAGTTTTTATCTTTGTACTTTTCGTACCAACTAGTTACATATGGTAGGGTTCGAATACAGTTAATACACGTATAGGTCCAAAAATCAACCAAAACTACCTTGCCACGCAAGTCCCGAATCGACAAAGGCTTGTCTGTATTTAACCATTTACCACCGACAACAAAATCGGGCGCATCGCCAAGAATTTTAAGACTTGATTTTGCACCTGCACCTTCTTGACTCGGACCATTTTTAATCTGATCCAATTCTTTTTGGACTCCACCTGTTGTTTCCAGTCTGGTTAAAAAATTCGAGTAACTAGGAAACTTATCCAAAAGCGTCGCCGAAATTGTTTTATCCCAACCTTTAAAAATTAAAATAGCCATGATAATTAGAAGTATTCCAAAAATTTGCTGGACACGACCGGTGTATTTGTTAATAAAGTTTATTTTGGAAAATACCCTGACTGATCCTAGCGAAAACAAAAATAAAGGAATGGCTATTCCAGCCAGATAAACTACGGTCGTTAAAACAATACCCCAGTTAACAGCCCGCGTTCCGGCAAGTGTGGCAATTGTGGCCAAAATTGGCCCAGCGCACGGCGTCCAAACGATGCCCAGTGTAAAACCTATTAAAAAACCTGAACCAAAACCCGCTTTTTGTGAATTAGCATTCTTGCTGGCAAATTTGCCCGATAGCCTACTAACCTGAGCTTCCAAAAATTTAGATAAGAATGGCACAACAAGCACTAATCCCAAAAGCCCTAAAACAATTGCCGCTCCCAGTCTTAAAAAATCAGGGTCGAATTTGAAAATGGAAACCAAGTAGGAGAGTGACAGAGTAAGAAGGCCAAAGCTGGAAACGATGCCAAGCGTAATTCCAAGCGACTTACTGCGACTTCCACCGTAGGATACGGACAAAACAATCGGCAGAAGCGGCCAAATGCACGGTGCCAAAATAGTAACAAGTCCAGATACAAATGCGATAAAAAGAAGAAGCGGCATCTACTACAGTTCATGCTAACCTTCACCGGGTATAAATTCAAGCAGACCTAGCTGCATTTCTTTAAATTCTGATATAGTTACCATTCATGTTTAAAAACAACAAGAATTTACTAATAATCGCATTAATTGCCCTGGTCAACATGATGGGTTACGGAATTGTAATCCCCATCCTGTACTCATACTCTAGAAAATTTGGCCTGAGCGACTTTCAAAATGGATTACTTTTTGCCAGTTTCTCAGTCTGCCAATTTGCCTCAACTCCAATAATTGGAAGGCTGTCTGACAAGTTTGGCCGAAGACCTCTTCTTTTGATTTCAATAGCCGGAACAGCGGCTTCATTTTTCGTGATGGCTTTTGCGCCTAATGCCTGGTTTTTGCTTTTGGCAAGAGCCCTCGACGGGCTAACAGCTGGCAATATACCTGTCGCATTTGCAGTTATTTCAGATTCAACCAAACCCGAAGACCGAGCAAAAGCATTTGGCCTGATCGGCTCAGCATTCAGCTTTGGCTTTGTATTTGGCCCGGCAATTTCAGCACTTACTGTAGGTTTTGGCCTGTCAGTCCCATTTATAATTGCCGGTATAATCACAATTATCGCAACCATTATTACCGCCCTTTACCTGCCCGAGACAAATATTCACCTGGGCCAAGTAAAAAGTGGCAAACTTTTCGACTTTGCCCAAATGGCCAAAACACTATTTGATCCAAAAGTTGGAAAGACTTTCCTAATTTCTCTGGTATTTTTCCTGGCTTTTGCCTGCGCACTAATATATGGCTTTCAGCCATTCACACTAAAAGTACTGCACATCAACGAATCACAAAATGCCATTCTCTTCACTATTTTCGGCATAGTCGGACTAATTTCTCAAAATCTAGTTGTTCATCGTTTTTCAAAAAGCTTCGGTACCCAAAAAGCATTCTCAATAGGTATATTGTTGACGGCTTTTGCGCTCTTTATCATGTTTCTGTCCCGTTCTCTGTTAATTTTTATAGCAGGGGCCGTAATTCTTGCTGTTTTCAACAGTATCGTTCAAACTCTTATCCCCACGATACTCTCGCAAGAAGCAGATCCAAAAGCCCAAGGTTCAGTAATGGGGCTAAACGCCTCATATCAAAGTATCGGCATGATAATCGGCCCGGTTTTTGGAGGTGTAATCGCAACTATTGCTATTCCTTTGCCATTTTTGGCAGGCAGTATTTTGATTCTATTTTGTTTTTATCTTTCCCTTAGTGTACTTCGCCATACTACCTACAAAACAACACTCTCTTAGAAAGAGTTAGAGAAAATAACCTTATTTGGATTCATGTAATAATTTTTCAATTGCTGCATCCATCTTGTCATATTCACCTTCACCAAAATGGGTTCTGCGAATAAATCCATTTTTGTCAATTAAATAAAAGCCGGGCCAGTAGTGATTATCGTAAGCTTTCCAAGTCGCATAATTATTGTCCTGAGCGACAGGATATTCAATTTTATACTTCTCAATCGCTTCCTCAACACTTTTAGTCGTTTTCTCAAATTCAAATTCCGGAGTGTGCACCCCAATAACAATAAAACCACGATCTTTGTATTTGCTGTACCAAGCGCAAACATAGGGGAGTGTATGAATGCAATTTATGCATTGGTTTGTCCAAAAATCAACCAAGACGACCGAGCCTTTGAGCTCAGAAAGTAAAAGAGCTTTATCCGAATTTATCCAACGGGTAATTGCCACCAGCTCAACTGCCGGTTTATTTTCATTAAAAATGGAGAGATTCATTTAGGTTTCTACCTGTCAATCGTGCCAATCTTCTCCAACTGACACAGTGATTTCATTTTCGGAGTCTTTACCTGCTTCATTGTAAGCTTTTACCTTTAACTTGTGCTTACCGTGATTTGCGCTAGCAAAAGTGTAACTAAACTTTGGATTTGAATCATTGTTGTTTTTGGTATCGCGAATGGATCCGTCAACATAGAATTCAATCTTATTGATCTTGCGTCCGGTATTAACACTCGCCTCAACATCTAAATTAAAGTCAACTTTGCTGTGATCGTTGGGCTTTGTAATGTTAACCGCAATATCGTCCGGGTTTTTTGTCGGCTCGTTCTTGAGTGCATTAGGCACCTGATATTTACTGTCGCTTTGTCCCTTTGCCCATGCGTCAATTCCTTCTTGCCATCTGTTGCGCCCGTCGACTGAAACCGGATCAAATTCCAAAAAGACAAAGTAATCGTGCCCGTCAAGCGTTTTTTCAACATTACAATCTTTAGTAGGCTCCGTTCCCTTAATAAAGTATTCGCTGCGCTTTGGCAAATCTCGGCAAGGCAAACCGCCCCCAAGCGAATCAATCTCCAGTGCACTGACATTGTCTGGTTTTTGAAATTGTTCGCTAGGTTTGCCCTCAAGAGCAGTTGCGATGATTCTATTCCAAATTGGCGTCGCACCAGTAACACCCGAAGCAATTTTAGGGTTCATTGGAGAGTTATCGTTGTTGCCAACCCAAACACCTACGGCAACACTTGGAGTATAGCCCACAGCCCAATTATCTCGCTTGTCGTCTGTTGTACCCGTTTTAACTGCCACAGTCTTGCCAGGAATAACCAAAAGCGAGCTAGGACCAAAGACAGCGCTTCTGGCGTTATTGTCAGATAGAATATGTGAGACTAAAAAGGATACATCTTCGCCCAAAACTTTCTTTGGATGACGATCACGCACTTCATCGATCACCTTTCCGCTTTGATCACGAACCTCTAAAATTGCCACCGGTTCGTTGTACTCACCTCGATTAGCAAGAGTGGCATAACCTCCGGTCAGCTCCAGCAATTTAACTTCACCACCACCTAAGGTAATCGAAAGCCCAAAACGTTTGAGATTCTCGTCTGTTGGCTCAAGCGATTTTATACCGGCATCATATGCCGTCCTTAGCATGTTTTTGATACCTACCAAAGCCGTCATCTTAACAGCCGGAACATTTAAGGAATCTCCGAGCGTGAATCGTATTTGCTGGGGCCCTCTGTATTTGCCGTCATAATTTACCGGCTTATACGGCGGCTGTCCCACACCACCCGGAAACTCCGTCGGCACATCCATAAGAACTGAAGCAGGCGTGTATCCCGCTTTAAAACCGGTTGCATATGTAAAAGGCTTGAGAGCCGATCCGGGTTGCCTAAGAGAAGTAGCAACATTTACTTGCCCGTCATAGTCCTTGGCAAAATATTCTTTTGAACCTACCATTGCCAAAATATCTCCGTTTTTGGGATCGACCACGACCGCTGCGCCATTACCAACTTTAAAATCCGCTAATTTATCAACCTCTTCTTTGACAATTTTCTGAGTTTTTTCCTGAAGATCCAGGTCCAGAGAGGTTTTCACCTTCAAGCCTCCTTGCTCAACAAACTTCTCACCATACTTTTGTGTCAGCAAATCTTTAACGTAAAAAACAAAGTGGGGAGCCCGAATGCCTTGATCATTTTCTGAAAACTTAACATTTGGTATGTCTGCTTTTAAATGGTCTTCTGCCTCGCGCGTAATATAACCGTCCTCGCGCATCCGCCTGGCAACATCAAGCGCGCGTCCCTCGTAAGCTTTCGGACTAGTACCATAGGGCGAATAGTAGCTGGGCCGCTGCGGCAATCCAGCTAAAATCACGGCTTCGGCAAGCGTCAAATCTTTAGCCTCTTTACCAAAGTAAGTTTGGGATGCGGCTTCAATACCCCAAGCAGTGCCACCATAGGGGACCTCATTGAGGTATATCTGCAAAATCTCGTCTTTGGTGTACTTGCGCTCAACTTGAATAGAGAGAATAAATTCTTTAAATTTACGCGTAACTGTTTGCTCCGGTGTCAGAAGCGTGTTTTTTACAACCTGTTGAGTAATTGTCGAACCACCACCTTCGATCTTGCGAAATATGATCAGATTTAAAAAAGATCTGGCAATACCGGTAAATGAAAATCCGCTGTGCTTGTAGAAATCCTTGTCCTCAATAGAGATTGTGGCCTGTTTGACGTATGCAGGCAAAGAGGCCCAATTGACCAGTGCTCGGTTTTTGTCCCCATATATGTCGTAAAGAAGTTTATTGTTTCGGTCATAAATTTTTGTAGAAAGCGAAGAGTCGTGCGTTGTTAACTTGTTTGGAGAGGGCAAATCCTTAGCAAAAAGAACAAAACCAACAAAAGTCAAAACAATAAGCGCAATCAGTGAAAAAAAGACCAGAGTTATCGCAAGACCGAAAAATCTTATCCAAAAACGTCTCTTGTCAAAACGGGTGTTGTGCGACAAAAAGGGGTGGTCGCTTTGGTGAGAAATTTTAGATACTCTGGATGTAAATTTGCGGCGGCCAGTACTTGAGGAAAACTTCATAAAGAAATTGTCGCAAAGTGCGACATTCAGATTATATATCAGCCACTGCTTGTTCGGTAGCGCCCGAGTCTAAAGTCTTTTGTGCAACAATTACCTCCAGTCACAAAATTGCGTAAGGGATTGAAAACAATTATCATGCTTCTATGGATAAAGATGACCCGCTAGAACGAGCAGTTGCACAAATATTACCCGAAAAACAACAACTGCAAGAGCTAATCAGCAAAAAAAAGATCAAAGTGTACCTGGGAATTGACCCAACGGGCCCTAAACTTCACCTAGGCCACACCATTCCTCTTAAAAAACTTCAGCAATTTGCCGACCTTGGTCACGAAGCAATACTAGTTATTGGCACCGGCACCGTTCTAGCTGGTGACCCCTCTCAAAGAAGCGAAGCCAGAAAACCAATCAGCACCGAGCAAATAAAAGAAAACATTAAAGACTGGAAGAGGCAAGCCGAAAAAGTCCTCAATTTTTCAAAAGTAAAAATTGTCCAAAACGGCGACTGGATTCTGGCACTGACTATCCCCAAGCTAATTGAAATTGAGTCATGCCTAAGCGCCACCCAGCTTTTCAAAAGAGATATGTTTCAAAAACGACTGGAAAAAGGCGATTTTGTTGGTTACCAGGAAACTCTCTACCCTGTCCTGCAGGGTTACGACTCGGTCGTTCTGGACGTTGACGCCGAAATTGGCGGCACCGATCAAACCTTCAATATGCTAATTGGACGTGAACTGCAAAAAAAGATAAACAATCGAGATAAATTTGTAATTACAACGCCACTAATTTCCGGCACCGACGGTAAACAAATGACCAAATCGACCGGCAACTGTATCTGGCTCGACGACAAACCGACAGATATGTTTGGCAAAATAATGTCAATGTCCGACTCACAAATAGAAGAGTATTGGAATAATCTTACAGACTTGCCAACGCGCGACCTAACTGAGCTTAAACCGCTGGATGCTAAAAAGAAGTTGGCCTGGGAAATTGTTCGAATTTATCACTCACAGCAGAATGCAACAGATGCTCAGCAAAGCTTTGAAAAAACCTTCCAAGGTGGCCAAGCACCCCAAGACATACAAGAGATAGAAGTTGCCAAAAACGCTATAATTGTAGATGTAGTAACAGCTCAAATTGGCAGCAAATCCGAAGCAAAAAGGTTGCTTGAGCAAGGAGCCGTTGAGGTTGACGGGCAAGTTCAAAAAGACCCAAAGACGACAATTGGCGCTGGTCAAATGATAAAAATCGGCAAGAAAATATTTGTTAAAATAGCAAAATGAAGATCTGGAAACATTCTTATCTCAAAAAAATATGGACCGCCATTATGATTCTGGTAGTTTTGAGTTTTCTAGGAGGACAAATAGCCCTTTATCTCTACTACGGGCTTAGATAGTGGATCCCAATCTTCCGATAGAAGCCTTGCCTGGAGTAGGTCCGGCAATTGCCCAAAAATTAAAAAAGCTAAACATTTTAACTCTTCAGGATCTTATTTACTATTTTCCATTTCGCTACGATGACTTTTCCAATATTTCAAAAATAGGGGAATTGCCACCTGAGCAAAAAATTACTATCCAAGGAGTTATCTGGCAAATAAAAAACGTTAGAACCAGAACAGGAAAATTCATAACTCAGGCACAGGTTGCCGACGAGTCTGGAGTTGTCGACGTCGTTTGGTTCAATCAATCTTATCTGACAAAAACACTAAAAGCGGGCATGCCCGTCTCGCTTTCGGGCAAAGCCCAAGTGGAGGGACACAAAGTGAAACTAATATCACCCCAGTATGAGATTTTAAAAAATCTCCTAAGTACTCACCTTTCGACTAACCAAAATACTACCCATACGGGCCGCTTGGTACCCATTTATCCCGAAACGCAAAGTCTTTCGTCCAAATGGTTGCGCGCAAAAATTAAAGAAGTCCTGCCTATTTATCTCAAAACCAACCCCGACTTTATGCCCGAGTCGGTAATTAAAAATCAAAATCTACAAAAGCTAGAAACCGCTCTTTTCAAAATTCACTTTCCCACAAACTACCAGCAGGTCGAATTAGCCAGAAATCGTCTTGGCTTCGACGAGCTTTTCACAACCCAGCTTCTGTCGCAAATCAGAAAACGCACCTGGCACCAAAATCAAACCGCACCCAAACTCGAAATGGAAAAAGAAAAGATTGCGAGTTTTACATCCAGCCTTCCGTTCCAGCTAACCGACGCGCAAAAAAGGTCTATGGACGAGTTGGCCGCTGATCTTGCAAAATCGACACCCACAAATAGGCTTCTTGAGGGTGACGTCGGTTCCGGAAAAACGGCAGTAGCCGCACTTGGTGCCTATATGGCCGCTATTTGTGGTTTTGATTCTCTAATTGCCGTTCCCACAGAAATTCTGGCCTTTCAACACTTTGACTCTCTTAAAAAAATGATGGCTCCTTTTAATATAAGTGTAGGTATCTGGACTGCCAGCAAAAAAGAGCCCGGTCAAATCACCACGGGCACTCATGCACTACTTTCTTCATTTAAAGCTAAAAATCCAATAGGATTCGTAACTGTCGACGAACAACACCGCTTCGGGGTCGCTCAACGAGCCGGACTCATTCTAAATCAATCGCCCAAGCTTACTCCACATCTATTGACCATGACAGCAACCCCAATTCCTCGAACACTTGCCCTTACTCTTTACGGAGACCTGGACCTGTCCGTACTGGATCAAATGCCCAAAGGCCGTCAAAAGATTTCTACTTTCGTCGTTCCCAACAATAAACGCGCCGATTGCTACACGTTTATTCAAAAACAAATCAAAGATGACCGGCAAGCATTCATAATCACACCTTTTGTAGAACCAAGTGAATCTATGACCAGCGTAAAGTCAGCAACAGTTGAATTTGAAAAAGCTAAAAACAAATTTCCAGCCCAAATCAAACTTGGCCTTTTGCACGGTCGACTCAAGTCCAAAGACAAGGAGAAAATAATTACACAATTTAAACTAGGCAAGATTGACATTCTCGTTGCAACTCCTGTTGTAGAGGTCGGAATAGACGTGGCCAACGCATCAGTTATATTAGTCGAGTCCTCAGAGCGCTTTGGCTTGGCACAACTTCACCAATTAAGAGGAAGGGTGGGCAGGGGAGTGCACAAATCCTACTGCTTCCTCTTTACTGATTCAAACCAAGAGAATTCCACCCGTCGTCTAAAAAGCATGGAGAAAGTTCATGTCGGCTTTGAACTTGCGGAAATCGACCTCAAAATGCGCGGAAGCGGCGAAATATTTGGCCTCAAACAGTCAGGCTTTGAAAATTTCAAAATTGCCGATCTGACAGACCAAAAACTAATAGTCCAAGCACAAAAGGAAGCCAGAAAATTGCTAGCAGACGACCCCGAGCTTGTTAATTCTGAGCTGCTTAAAATAAAAATTAAGAGTCTGGAAAACCAATACTCCCAGCCAAACTAACACTATCGCTTGACGGGAACTTTGCCCCTGACTATAATCCACCGCAAGGAGAAAAGATCGATCTGTCCAATTGACAGCAAGCTCCATTCTCCGTTTATACTTAAATTAGATGACACCTTTACCTAAAAAGAGACATGCCAAATCTCGAACCCGAACCCGAAAAGCGGCCATCAAGCTTACTTTGCCAAGACTCGTAAAATGCGAAAATTGTGGCAGTCTGAGGTTTCCCCACAAAGCTTGCGGCAAGTGTGGCTACTACAGCAAAACAGGCAAACCTACCTCCAAGGATGAAAAAAAAGGATGATCCAAGGCACATTGCAAGAATAAAAACAATGCAAACATTATTTGGAAACGATTTAAATAGAAAGCATTTGGTTGAAAAAGGCTCCGAGGCGTCCAAAATTATCGACAACAAGGCCAAAATCGACAAATTGATAGCCACAAACGCTCCGGCCTGGCCGCTTGAACAAATCGCCTCAATAGATTTGGCAGTTCTCAGGCTGGCAATATGGGAACTGGTCTATAAGTCAGATAAAGCACCTTACAAGGCAATAGTTGACGAAGCTGTCGAAATTGCCAAAGAATACGGTGCGGATTCCTCACCGGCTTTTATAAATGGTGTTTTAGGCGCAATAATTAAAAGTAAAAAATTAAACAAAAACTAAATGACAGACACAGAAATATTTGAAGAGTTAAAAAGAATAATCGAAAAACAATTTGGTATTGAACGCGATAATATTGAGGAGGACATGGATCTTGACCAAGACCTTAATATTACAGACCTTGAAATAGAAGATTTAGTCGCAGCAGTCGAGGATAAATACGATGTTAAAATACCTGAAGACAAAATTCCATCATTTGTGAAGGTTTCGGATTTGGTCACCTATCTTTATGAAAATATTGAGTCGAGCTAAAGCGCCAACCCCTCAGGCCAACAATCCAACTAGCGAAAAGTTTACAACACTGCAAAAAAAAATCGCCGTAGAATTCAAAAATCTGAACATGCTTAAAAATGCCTTTATCCACAGATCATACCTAAACGAGCACAAAAGCTTCCAAGGTCAGTCCAACGAAAGATTAGAATTTTTAGGCGACAGTGTACTGTCAATAATCGTCTCAAAACACCTATTTGAAAAATTACCCGATAGCCCGGAGGGGGAACTGACCCAAGACCGCGCAGCTCTGGTTAGAACTGAAACTTTAGCTTCTTTGGCCAAAGATTTAAATCTGGGTGAATATCTATACTTGTCAAAGGGCGAAGAAGACACAGGTGGCAGAACCAATATTTCTATTCTTGCAAACACCTACGAAGCCCTGGTTGGTGCAATTTTTCTCGACTGCGGCATCGATTCAGCTCAAAAATTCATAAAAGACACAATACTGGTCAACTGGAAAAAGCTTCTCAAAAATGCCGTCTATGACAACAAATCAAAACTGCAGGAAGTTCTTCAGCGTCTTTACCATGAGTCACCGACCTACAATCTCGTCTCAACATGGGGACCGGATCACTCTAAAAGTTTTGAGATGGGAGTCTATATGGGTCAAAAAATACTTGGCCACGGAGTCGGCAAAAACAAGCAGGAAGCAGCCCAAAAGGCTGCCCAAGACGCCCTTTCTAAAATTAAGTCGACCAAAGTTACTACTAAAACTTGAACTTTGAGCGTCTTTTCTGGGATAATACATGATCAATTTTAAAATAAGCTAAACCAAGCTTGTCCAAGACAAAAACTTGATTGTAAAATTTAAAACAAATATTTATGAGCGTTAAAATAAGACTATCACTAACCGGAAAAACACATCAAATCTCTTATCGCATGGTGGCACAAGATACCCGCTCAAAGCGTGACGGCAAATTTCTGGAAATTCTGGGCTTTTTTAACCCACATGTAAAAGAAGCCAACGTTCTAATTAAAAAAGATCGTGTAAAATACTACACTGACAACGGAGCTACATTTACTCCTTCTGCCAAACACCTCTT
>JBBQJY010000014.1:0-21652 GCA_038326365.1 Candidatus Curtissbacteria bacterium
AAAACTAAAACCACAAATCTTTTTAACCTCGCTTCTCCCGCAATTTTGGCTGGGTTAAATTGTGGTGATCAAATCGAAATTGTTTCCAAGAAGCATTCTGTAACAATTACAACCCAGGAAGGGATTTATCTTGGTGCCATACCTGACGATATCGCATACAAAATGATTGGGTTTATAGAAGGCGGCAACAAATATGAAGCCTTTGTTAAATATGCTACAACAAAATCACTTACAGTCTTTATAAGAGAAGTGGAAAGGTCTGAGAAGTTTGCCGCTCAACCCTCTTTCCATGAATCGCGAAATACCTCAGAAGAAAAAGACAGTTATTTAGCCTAATCTCGATCTCGAACGTCTGAAAGGGAGATTTCTCCCAACAAAACCTTGTTGTCTCTTTTTTTCTGGACGGGTTGATCCGGCTCAGGAATTTCTGCTTGAGTTTCAATAGTGCTCTTCCTTTCGGCAATCAATTTATCAAACTGCGCTCTTATCTCTTCTATTTCCGCCGCCTCGCTTGTTTGCATTGGTCCATTTTTTGTTCCATTTTCATTCAGTTGTGCCCACCAAACATCTTGGTCGGGAGTTTCTCCAGCATTTTCGCCAGTCAATGAATCTTTTATTGCTCCAGGCTTAAACTCTTCAACTTTGCGGGCCGTGGATGACAATTGAGTTGTTTGAGGCAAAACCAGCTCGGGCGTAGGGGCTGGCTCCACAGGAGGTGTACTGACCCCAGCAGGCAACTCTTGAGCGACAACCTCAGACTTATTAAGCGCTATGGCTTCTTCGTCCTGACGAACCTTCTCATCTTCACGTTTCGCATCGCGCAATAATGTATAGAGTGCAATTACAAATGAAAGAATCAAAACCAATATACCGATTATCAAAAAAATCATTGAAAGTATTTTCGTGCAAAGCTTTTCCCAATCTCTAGGCTAATTGTCGGGTCTTCATCGCTCGAAATCGTGTCGAGTGTATCACAACCAAATATTTTTGCCAAATACTTTGCACTGTAGCTATTTTTACGGTTAGTCGCAACAACACAATGCTCCATAAGTTCTTCTCCGGAATCTACTGAGTTAACTCTTCCCCCTACAGACGTGATAAAGTTTTGGGCCAACCCAACTGATCTCACGTCCCCGCTCTTATTTACAAGGCTTATCGGAATATCTTCACCCACAATTATAAAATTCTCCAAATAAGGAGACAGTTCTTGATTCAAATATTTGCTTGTCGTACCCAAAACTTTTTGCGCGCTTGCTTGGCTGGTCTGGCTAAGATCCAAAGTTTTTACTTCGTTAGTGCGAATACTCTTTAGTTGCCACCACAGCTTAATTGCATCAAATCGAGATATATTAGTGTTCTTAGTATCAACCCCTGTCGCAAGAATCTTTAAAGGGGTAATTATGCTAGTAAAATCCTCAAATGTTTTTTTTGCGTCATCAAAGTTTTCAACTTTCTTCGCAATAAAACTGTCAACTTTTACTCCGAGAGTTTTGGAAATATTTGTTGCCAATTCTTCTCTTTGTAAGCTGAGCTGCTCACTGCCCCATTTAACAATTGCCACTCTTCTTGGATCTTTCTGGAAAATGAATAAATAAATTGGACTCTTTAAAAAACCGGCAACGTACGAAGATTTATCGTCCCACGCGTCTCCGGCGACGTGTTTATTGGAAAAGATGTTGTGCGCCAGACTACTGAAAGCAACAAAAGAGAATATGACCAAAACAAACAAAGCCAAATGAATGTGCCAAGAACCAGTTCTATTCTTTTTAAATGAAATTGAGCGCGAACGAGCTGAAAAATCCCGCATATATTTGAGGAAATATCAACCGCCGCCCTATTTATTTGTTTTTACCCTTACCTCTACCTATAATCTCCACGCTAGGTGTGACTTGAACCCGAGCTATATGCTCTGCACGACGTTCCAGTGTCTCTCGCCGTACTTTCTTCTTCTCACCTTTAAAAAAACCTTGTGAAACCATAATTAACCTCTATTTACATTCTAGCAAGTCAGAAATTTACCTACAACCTAGAAGATTTTATGCGAAACCAACTCTTCAAAGTGTTTGCTTTTCTCCTTCTTAATTCTGGAAAGATCATCCCAATTTTCAGCAAGCACCCGAGCAATATGTTTCCCTCCAATTGTTTCAGGCACAACTGTATAGTCTGCCCCCATTTCATAAAGTTTAATTGCATCATGAATCCAGTAAGTCACGGCAACAATTGGGCCTTTGTAATTTTGCTCTCTAGCGCTTGCAATAAGACCGGCACTGTCTCCAACGTCAGGATCAGTAATTACAATAAGCTTTGCGCGACCAAGCTCCAACTCACCTATAACTTCAGGATCACTAATGTCACCAAAAACTGCGTTGTATCCCGCAGCCCTTAATTGATTTATTATTTCTGGATTAAAATCTATAACCAAAATTTGATTTTTGTCTTTTATTTTGCTGGAAACAAAATTTAAAATGTCGGACCCCATCTGCTCGCCTCCCACCAAAACAACATGATCTCTTAAATCTTTTCGATGAGAAACATATGGTTCATTCCCCTTCTCGGAAAAAATAGCAGACAATGGCTTTTGTATTTTCTTGTAGAGGTTGCCTCCATATGTTATGAGGTATGAAGACAAAGTGATTGTCACAACCCCAACAGCAGAAACGAGAGCCACATCTGTTTGTGTAACATGATTAAGAGACAAACCAACTGTCATTAAAATTAACGAAAATTCGCTGACTTGAGCAACTGTCGCCGCGGTCAAGAATGAGGTCCTATTTTTAAATTTCAAAGTTAGCATTATTGCCAAAACTATCAGAGGTTTGCCCACCAATATAAAGGCCGACAAAACCAAAACCGCCAACAGGTTATTAGCCAAGAAACCAGGCGGCAGAGAAGCACCAAGCAAAATGAAAAAAATGATTACGAAAAAATCTCGCAATGGTTTGACTCGCGCAGATATCTGAATTCGCTCGGGCGATGAGGCTATCGCAATCCCGGCCAAAAAAGCACCAATAGCAATTGAAAAACCTAATTGCTCAGCAATGGCAGCTAACAAAAAAGCCCACGAAATCGAGGTCACAAACAACAGTTCGACAGACGAAGATGTTAAGCGAAAAATCGTTTTCAAAACAAACTTGGTAACAAAATAAGTGAATCCGATCAGCAAAGCTCCTTTTGCAAAAATCAGTACAATGGCCCAAATAGAAGGTGTTTGTGAATGCCCAAAACCGGAAAGGATCATAAGGGCGATAAGTGCCACAAAATCCTGTATAAGCAGGTATCCAACGGAGATCTTCCCATAAAGCGATTGTAAATCGTTTTTCTCAGCCAGCAGTTTGATAATAATAACCGTAGAGGAAAAAGTTATGGCAATGGCAATATAGAGTGCAGGGACTGTTGCAAATCCCAAAGCACTCACCAAAACAAAACCGACAAGGGACGTAAAAACAATCTGCCCCAAGCCCATGTAAATTGCGGCCTTACCCACGTATTTTAAATCCTCTAACCTCAGCTCAATACCCACCAAAAAAAGTAAGAATGCTATTCCCAAATTTGGCAAAAGCTCAAATATAGACTTATCAATACCTTTGGAAAAACCCAGAAAGGAAAGTAAAATGCCAGTAAAAATGTATGCAACAATCAAAGGTTGCTTAAAACGGCGCGCCAGAATGCCCAATAAAGAGGCAACAACCAAGATAGCTGAGAGCTGTAAAAAAAGATGGGGCATAGCAGTCTAAATCAATTGTGAGTTCTCAGTCTTCACTTGTCAAATGAAGCAAAGCGACTTTTAACTCAGAGGGCAAACTAGCCGAAAAATTGAGACGCTTTTTATGCTTTTTATCATAAAATTCAATTTCCTCAGCATGCAAAAATAGCCTTGGACACCAAAGCAAATCAAATTTCAAAAGCTTGGCTGGTTCATAAATAAGATCCGAAACAATGGGGTGTCCAATGCTTTTTAAATGAACTCGAATTTGGTGCGTTCGACCAGTTTTTGGGTAAACAGAAAATAGCGAATAGTTAATCGCCTGATGGTTTAAATATTTAACTCGAACTTTATTAAAATTTTCATTCTCGATTATCGATTGAAAATCTGAAATCTTAAATTTCAAATCGGCAGTTTTGACTATTTCAGTCTCAGACTCTTTCCCAGCTTCAACTATTCCGAATTTGCCAAAAGTTCCGATTCGACCAATTTTCGTTGTAATATTTAGCCTCTCAACAGTGGCAACACCGTGAACTAAAGCGACATATTTCTTTTGAACTTGCCTTTTTTTGAATTGATCTTGAAGATCTAAAAAGGCTTCATCTGTTTTTGCAACAATCAACAGTCCCGAAGTTTCACGATCTAATCGGTGGACAATTCCGGCCCGACTTCCAATACCCAAGTTACCCTCTTTTAACTTCAAGTAGTGAGCAACTAAATCCTGCAGAGTATTTTCACCAGAAGTATTCGAATTGTTAACAATAAGGCCAGCTGGCTTATTTACAACTAATACTTCTTCATTTTCAAAAATTACGCTAAGCATTATTTTTTTTAAAATAAACTAAAATCAACGACAAAACTCCCAGGCTTATAAGAGCATCTGCTAAGTTAAAAGTGGGAAATCCAAATACTGAAATAAAATCTCGTACACAACCTTTGGCAACTCTATCTATAAAATTAGAAATGCCTCCGCCCAAAATCATGGAAATAAAAATTAAATTAACTCGTTTCTTTTCTATGGCGAAAAGATAAAGAACCAGCACAAGAATCAACAAATACAAAAAGGTATTTCCAAAACTAATGCCAAATGCAATACCAAAATTACAAACAACAGAAAAAAAACTCGGGGCGAAATATTTGCTGATCTGGTCAATTAATATCGTTGCCAGAACAATAGAAGCGACTTGAAGCTTATAGATTATTTGGGCTTGAGAAAACACTTCAGTTATTTTTTCTTTTTCTCAATTTCGCCCTCACACTTTAAGCAATAAAGAGCCTGAGGTTTGACTTCTAGTCTTTTTATGTCGATCGCAAGACCGCATCGTTCACATTTACCATAAGTTCCTTTTTTAATTTTCACCAAAGCAGTTTCAATTTCCACTAAATCTTTTTTTAGACGGTCCTCAAGGACAACTGTTCGCTCGTGGCCGAAAAGCACTGCGGCATCCGTACCTGGTTCAACAATTAGCGACCTATCCTCAGTTCGAAAAGGATCTTCTTTGCGCAATCTACCCAGTCTTGCAACAACCTCTTTTCGCTGGGCCTCTATTGTACTTGTAATTTTACCGATGTTTATCATTTTCCAAGACCGAATGTATGTACCAAATCAATAATACTTGTCATAAATTCTCGGCTCAGGTATTTTACTAGAGTTGCCACATGTTTTGCCAACACCAAAGGAAATAAAATTATTGACTTTGCAGTATTGTCCGCCTCTCTTATATTTGTTAAAACTCTTCTCAATTTAAAAACGGAAAGAACGAAGCCTCCAAAGAAAGATTTGACATCCACCCAAATTTTACGCTTCAACAGTAGATACCAGTTGCTAGCGAATAAGATAAAAAGCACTAAATTACTGCCTAAAAAATAATATGTGTAAGTTTTGTTTGATGATTTGCCAAAAAGCATTAAAGCCATATTTAAAATCGATATTGCTACAAACAAAAAACAAACGAAAAAACCATTGTGTTTTTTCTTTGTCTCAAAGCGTTTCAATGCATAAAAAATTACAAAATATCCTAAAAACCAAAACAAGAAACGGGCATCAAAATGCAAATTGGCCAAACTAAAGTGCAAATTATTTTGAATCAATTGCGCAAATAGTCTAAAAAGTGCAAATATTGTTGCAGAAAAAGCAATTGGAGCCGCAGCCAAATCAAATATCTTCCAAAAATTCTTTCGCCTTTGCCTCATATAAAACCAGACAACGAATACTCCACCCATGAGCGCTCCAAAATTGTCAAAACCCCCGAAGGTGTTAAAAAAAAGAAGTCTCTTAATTGACCATTTGTAGTAATCAAATCGAGCAAAGAAATCCACAATTCTTCCAAAAATTAAAAAGCCAGCGAAAAAGGCAGCACTCCAGTCAAAAATCTCCTGCGATTCATAAAGTTCGTGTCGGCAGGCTCTCCAAAATAAGAATAGCCCTAATAATCCTGCAAGTACCAGTCCAATCAATTCAAATCCAAATACAGTTAAGTTGGGGAAATTCATAAATCGGGTGATTTTGTAATAAAGTGTTCCAATATGATAATATGAAAGAACCAAGTCAGCAAGTCTGGCTTTTTAGCATTTAGAGCCTGCAAACTCAAAAAATATGACAGCTACCGCACATGCATTGATTGGCGCAAGCCTGGCCACAAGAATCGTAAATCCGCTCATCGGTATACCCATAGCTATTGCATCTCACATACTTGCAGACCTCATCCCCCATTGGGATGCAGGCACCAATCACAAGAAAAAAACAGGAAATCGGCTAAAACTCGAAGCTGCTTTTGATGTTCTCTTGGGTTTTGCACTTGTTCTTCTTCTTTTTCGTGTTCAAATAGCTCAAAATCCTATCTATATGTTCTCGATGGTGATTTCGGCTCAACTTCCGGACTGGCTAAGCGCCCCGGTTTGGACATTGGGCCTCAAAATACCTCCATTTTCTTGGGTTGACTATATTAGCCACAAAACCCAAACCCGAATGCAGCTTCCTTGGGGCTTAGTGACTCAAGTTGTACTTGTTGGGCTCCTTGTTCTTTTCGCACTCGGCGGAATACAAAACCTCGGCACAGCGCTTGCTGCAGGACTTTAAATCTGACTCACTTTGCCCGCTCGACATAGTCACCACTTCTTGTATCAACACGAATTACCTCACCATTTTTAATAAAAAGCGGAACCTTAACCGTCAACCCGTTTTCCAGCTGAGCGTCTTTATAACTCGCCCCAACAGTATTTCCCCGTGCCGATCCACCAGTTTGGGTAACTTTATAATCAACAATTTTCGCAATCTCGATATAGATTGGCTTTTCATCTATTGAAAATAGAGTTATCTCCATGCCCTCTTTCAAATATTGCGCGACATCCTCAACTAGCTTTCTTTCAATTGAAAATTGATCGTAAGTCTGCATGTCCATTAGGTGTACTTGATTGTCGAGATATAAATATTGAACTTTCCTTCTGTCTACATTAACATCAGCCACTCTCGCACCAGTTGGAAATGTTTTGTCTATGTTGGCGCCACTTTCCAGGTTTTGAACTTTGACTCGAATCGTACCCGAACCTCGAGCTACTTTTATATGCTCATAAGTCATAACAAGAAAGTATTTCCCTTGTTCTTCAAAAACAATACCAGAGCGCAAATCTGTAACAGAAATCATAAGTTAAAATTTAGAAGATTTTTTCGAAGCGTTTCTTCTTATTCTAATTAAACCCGAAGCTGCAATTGCTTCAACACCCTGTTTTTCGATCTCATCCAAAAACAAATTAGCACCAATGGAATCAGCAGCCATGTGCCCAACATCAATCGCATTTATATGCGCCTTTCTTAACTCTTGAACAGAATCCTCCGGAATGTGCATTTCAATCAGCGTTCCAACACCAGCATTGGCCAACTCCATATAAAGCTCTTTGGAAGGATTGGTTCCACCCGTAAACGAAACCACAATTTTGCCCACTCTACTCTTTTCTCCTCCAGAAACTATGCTCGGGCCTGCTTTGCCCCTTGTCGCTTCAACAAATTCAGGAATTTCAGAAATTACTTTCAAAATGTCTCCAACGGTTTCAAATTTCCCCTGACCTATTAAATCCTGCATGAAAGCGTCACCAATATTATCCCAAGGCGTATGAAGCGCCAAAAGAGGTACACCCAAAAGCTTGGCAGCATCCAGTGCCTGAGAGTGGTTGCGCGGCCCAATTCTTCTTCTTACAGCACCCATTGACTCCTCCATCAACGCGTAAGCAATATTTTCAGGCACACCTTTTTGGGCAAAAGTATCAATTTGAATGTCCATTACTTCATGAAGGCTAGCAAGCGCGGTCCCGCTTGGGTGATGAGCAATCAAGAGGTCAAATTTACCCCCCCGCTCGTTTAATCTATCAACCAAAAGCACTTCTGTTGCGTCAGCATCTATGCCGGCCATTAATTTTTTAACCTGTTGTTTAGGGTCTCCAAAAAGTATCCTGCTGTCTGAATATGGGTTCGTCAAAGACTCCAAATCAAAATACTTCTTCTTTTCCCCAGACAATTTAGTTGATTCTTCTTTTAGCTTAAGAAGGGTTTTTTCGACCTTTATTCGGCCACGAGGATCGCTGTTGATCCCCATTTTAATTCCCAAGTCGTAAATTTGTTGGATGGTCACGTTAACAAAGAATGATATAATAATTGGCACGTTCAAGCAAGCTGTTCGACGAGCCGGAGTGGCGGAACTGGCAGACGCGTAAGTCTCAAAAACTTATGAGCGCAAGCTCATGTGGGTTCGATCCCCACCTCCGGTACCAAATATTTGTTGACATTCCACCGCACCTAAAACAAACTTAAGTAGCTTTATCTTTTTCAAATATTACCGTCCACTGTCCCCTTTTTCCTAAGTTTACCGATTGGTATAGGCCTTTTTTATTAATTAAAAAGTACAGTCTTGATTCCGTAAAAATTGCCCTTGTTCTTGCTTTATAGTCCATTTTCTACGCACTAACACTGATATATAAATTTGCTTCACTAATTGTTACTAATCGTGGCCACGTAGATTTTTGGAGTTCATTTACATTTCCTCTTTTAATCGGGTCAATTATTGCGAAAATGATTGGCTATTATTTTCTATTGAGCAGTTATAAAAGTTTAAAACCAATAAAGATAAAGAAAAGTGTAATCTATTCAATAAGTGAAGCTACTTCGGGTACGTCTTCTTTTGGGGCTGCTTTTTCCTTTGGCATTCGTTGCTTTTCAGTTCCGTAAAACTTTACCTTTTCGGCCTTGAATATCATATCTATTTCTCCCGTTGGGCCGTTTCTATGCTTTTGAATATCTAGCTTTACGTTTTCCCCATTTTCCTGGTCCGGTCTCCAGATAAACATCACAACGTCCGCATCTTGTTCTATGGCCCCAGACTCTCGCAGGTCTGCTAGCTGCGGCTTTCTGGTTCCCCTTTGTTCAACGGCTCGAGAAAGTTGTGAACAAGCGAGAATTGGTATCTTTAACTCACGTGCCAAATTTTTCAATGATTGAGATATTTCTGATACTTCCTGAACCCGGTTTTCTAAATTTCTACCATGAATAAGCTGCAAATAATCAACAATAAGAAGAGAGAGTCCATGCTCAACCTGCAAACGTCTGGCTTTTGTACGCATTTCCATGATGTTAATTGCAGGTGTATCATCTATAAAAAGCGGCGCATCTGCCAAAACCCCCATCGCCTCCTGCAATTTGTCAAAATCATTATCATCCAATCTTCCCGTTTTAAGCTTCCATGCATCTACATCACTTTGTGCAACAAGTAGTCTATCGACCAATTCCTCCTTGCTCATTTCCAAGGAAAACATGCCAACCGGTAAACCTTCTTTTACAGCAACATGTGCCGCAATGTTCAAAGTCAAACTGGTTTTACCCTGTCCGGGGCGAGAGGCTAGAATAATCAAATTCGAATCCTGCATACCGGCCAATTTTGAGTCCAGATCCCAATAACCTGTCGGTACTCCTCGCAAGCCTCCCGCTTTATGATGCAGCTCATCCAACCTGTCAAAGCTTTCGGCCAAAGCATCCTTAAGGGCCAGAAAGTTTTGTTTTAATTGTTGCTGAGAAAGTGCAAATACCGCTTGTTCTGTATGGTCCAAAAGCTCCCTAATGTCACCTTTTTCATCAAAAGCTTCTTGGGAAATTTTAATTCCTGTTGCAATAATTTGACGCTTAACATACAAATCGCGAACGATTTGAGCGTACTGAGTTATATGAGACGAGGTAGGCACTTGAGAGGCCAATTCAGAAAGATAAGAAGCGCCGCCTACTTTTTCTAGCTTTCCGTTTTTTTTAAGCTGAGCAGTTAAAGTAATCAGGTCAATTGGATCACGTTTTTCATAGAGATCGTAAATTGCTGAGAGAATTTCTCCATGAGACTCCTTGTAAAAATGATCAGGACGCAACAATTGTGCAACCGCAACAACACTATCGCTATCCAATAAAATTGCACCCAGTATGGATTTTTCGGCGTTTAAATCTTGTGGAGGTACTCGTGCACTATCAATTTTGGCCATTTTTTCTTAAAGGTTGCAGGCTCTAAGATTTTTCAAGTAGAATTATTTCAGTTTCTTCCGGTATTCGATCAGCAGATACAGAAAGCTTCGTTTGTTTTTCAATATTCTCGCGTCCCTCAGCTTTTAGGAAGTCACCCACAGGCGCCAGGTCATACTTAAGACCCTCAATTTTGTAATGCATCGGTACAACAATCTTGGCCTCCAGTTGGGCAATAATGTCTGGAGCATCTCCAGCTTCAATTGTATATACACCCCCGACCGGAATCATAAGAACATCACACTCAGACATCAAATCCAGCTGCTGTTGGGTAAGTTTTTTTTGACCTAAATCCCCCAAGTGAACAATGCTCACCTCATCGATAACAATATTATAAATTGTATTTTTGCCTCGCTCTGCCCCACCCTTATCGTCGTGAAAGCTGTCGACGCCAACAATATTTACACCGGAAATTTCATATTCTCCCGGGCCACTAATAACAAAGGGTTTTGTCTCTCCCATTCCCTTGACCCAAGAAGGATCATTATGATCCGGATGCGAGTGAGAAACACAAACAATGTCGGCATCTGCTTTTGGTTCTTTCAAACCTGTCAGCTCTGCACTAAACGGGTCCACGACAACTCCGGCATTTTTGCCTTTTATTTTGAAACATGCCTGTCCTAACCACCAAATATCAACCATAAATAAAGAAGGGTCTAAGCATCATAGCAACTCAACAAAAAGCAGTCAACAATACTGTAGATTGCAGCAAATAGTGATTGTATAATGAGTTATACTTCGCTCGATGAAGAAAGCTCTTCAATTTATCTTTCTAATTCTATTCTTAGCCTCAATAGGTTTTCTTATAGTTTGGCTTTGGCACAGGCAACCCAAAGCTTCCGAGCCGGAGAAACAATCTTCCAGCACCAGCAAAAACGAGCAAGTTCAGAAAGTGGCAGAAATAGTAAAGCCCGTAACCACACCTACAGACGGAGATATAATCGCCACAAATCCTCTAAAAATAAACGGTAAAACTACCTCCAGCAATCGTGTACTAATTTTTTCCAACGACTTTGAAGATATTGCAAAAATAAACCCCGACGGCACTTATGCTGTGGAGGAAAATCTCAAAGAAGGACTAAACCAAATTACCATTGTTTTTATAAACGGCGATTTTAAAGAAGTTGACAAGCAAAATTTAGCTGTATATCTAGTGCCTAAATCCACAAAACTCAATGGCGACAAAATGGTAGCGGGCAACGTATCTAAAATCTTTGAAAATTTAATAACTGTTTCAACATTCGTAACTGATACAACTATTAAATTAACTGACACAACAAAAATTACGATTCCCTCGTCTGCGCCTTCAAAGTCCCCTACTCCCAAACAAAAAGGGCCGGATATTCGTGTTGGTGATTACATCGTAGCTTTAGGAACAAAATTATCAGACAATCAAGTTGCAGCCTCTCAATTAAATATATTTAGAGATAACAAGCCACAGATAGATAAAACATATTCAGTTGTCAAGTTTGCCAGCCCGGCAAAATTAAAAATCTTTTCGGGAAGCCAAACTAAGGATAATAAACTTTTAGAATTCAAACTGGATAACAATTCGCAAATATTTGACAATGACAAAAAAGCGGACGATCGCGCAATCGCCAAAGACAGGAGAGCAATTGTATTTTATTCATCAAAAGAAAATACCGCATCGCTAATTTATATAATTCCCTGAACCATCAAACAACTAGTATCGTGCTTAAAAGCCCATTTATTGTTATTATTAAATAGATGCAAAAAGCGCCCCCAACACCTAAAGGTTTTCGAGATATTCAACCAGACTACGCCAAAAAAAGGCGTGAAGTTATCAGCGCCATTATTCCAATACTTGAAGATAATGGTTTTGTTCCCATCGAAACCCCAACAATTGAATTTGCTCAAACTCTAACGGGAAAATACGGCGACGAAGAAAAACTAATTTATAAATTTACTGACCGAGGAGACCGCGAACTCGCACTGCGCTATGATTTGACAGTTCCTCTTGCTCGCTTCATTGCCAACAATCAACACCTACTCTCGCCTACTTTTTCTCGCTACCAAATCGGCCAGGTCTTTCGAGGGGAAAATCCGCAACACGGACGCTATCGCGAATTCACACAATTTGACTTTGACAGTGTCGGCGCAAATACTCCCGAAGAAGACGCCAAAATAATAGCAACTGCAATAAAGGGAATTAAAATGGCGGGTTTCTCAAAAGCAGTACTTTTAATAAACGATCGCAAAAACTTCGAAGATATTCCGCTTGAGGTAATACGGGCTGTGGACAAACTTCACAAAATCGGCCAGGAAGGAATTAAAAAAGAATTGCAGGAACAAAACATGGCCCTGGACGATATTGAAAATCATCTTTACAAAATAAAAAATGCAAAACCAACCACCACCCTGGGTCAAACAATCTCAATTCTTGAAAAGCATTATAACTTAGAACAAAATAAGGACTTTATATTCGATCCAACCCTTGCCCGAGGCCTAGATTACTACACAGGAGTAATTTTTGAGCTTAAACCTAGCGCAAATCCAGCAGACCTAACAATCGGCTCTGGTGGCCGCTACGACAGCCTAATCGGCATGTTTGCTGGCCGAGATATCCCCGCCGTTGGCTTCTCCTTCGGTTTAGATCGAATCGTAGACCTTCTTATCTCAACAATTTAATACATTTGAAAAAAATAAAAAGTAATTATAAAATGACTTTTTGGCATGGCGACTGAAAGGCTAGACTCTCAAGTTTTAAAATCTGCAATCACTCCAACGTCCTCGGATCAAGCAGAAACTTCACTTACAGTTGTGATTGGGCAGATCGACTCGAGACCTCGAAAAACCACCAGAAGATTGCATCTCTACCCAATTCTCAGTTTAGAGGAAAAAAACAGTGGTCAATATGTTCCTTTGCAAGATGTAGTTTCTGGAGCAAAAGTAAGTGCCATCGCTATTAAAAGCTATGACCAAGAACATCACTTTGTTAGAAGGTCGGGGAAAAAACTTTTTTTTCCCTCAAATCTTGCTACACAACTAACGGCAATGAAAGAAAGAAAGCACTTAGAAACAAATAAAAAAAGGAAGGATATAGCTAAAGAAAAAAAGGAAGGAAACATTGCCAGAAAACCTAACGCCTTACCCGTAATCGGTATAACTCAAAAAGAGATGGACAAGTTGATTGAAAGAAAAGCAGCACTCTCCACCAGTGATGCACTACAAGAATATGGCATATCACCTTTCCAATTGAGATCGGCAAGAAGAAAACTCAACGTAACTGCCCTAAGAGTTCGTCGTCACCAATATTTATTGAAAAAAGATCTGGCAAGAATGTTCCCTGCCAAACACGAAAAAACTGCTAAATTATTTTCAGAGAACACTCATCTAATGCAAGTCGTTTTGAGAAATTATGGTCAACAACATGCAGATACTGTTCGTGAGGCATTGTACTTAGCTGCGGAAAATTTTAAACCCCAAAATGGAAAATTCAAAAGTTTCGCACTAACTCTCATGAGAAACAAAGTAATTGATGAGATACGCAGAGAAACACGTAGGCAGGAAGCTTTTCAAAAAATTGCTAGAGAAGCAAAAAAGTTTGAGGAGACATTTGAAGAAAAAATGCTCAAAAGCATTAATATTGAAGAAAAGAAAAGAGTGATTGGAGAAATCTTAAAAACGTTGTTACCAACCCAGCGAAAAGCAATTGAACTTATTTTCTTTGCAGGCCTTACCTACTTAGCTGCATCAAAAAAGCTTAGAGTTCCAGCAGGTACAGTGAAAAGCAGAGTAAGGAAGGGTTTAGAAAATATTCGGATGCACCCCAAAGCTGGCAGTTTGAAAGACTAATTGCCTAAACAGCGCAATTTTGCTAAAATAGCTTACCATGAAAGCAAATTTTCATCCGCAATATTTTGACGATACGAAGGTAACTTGTGTCTGCGGCAATACTTTTACAACAGGGGCAACAGTTCCGGAAATACGCGTGGAAATTTGTGCCAATTGTCACCCACTTTACACTGGCGAAATGAAATATGTGGACACTCTAGGAAACGTTGAAAAATTTCAAAAGAAACAGAAAGAAGCCCGTGTGCATCGTGAAACAATTGTAAAGAAAGTACTAGAAAAAGAAGAGCGAAAGAGACCCGAATCCTTAAAAGAAATGTTTGATCTTGTCAAAAAACAAGCCTCCTCGTAACTCTTTTCTGATATATTAAATGATAATCTAGACCGATGTCTGACTATTTAAAAACGCAAATTGAAATTCTTGACCAAAAGATAAAAGAAACCCAACAAATGGCCTATTCTGATCCGGCCATGTCCGAGTTGGCAAACGAGGAAATTACAAAGCTACAGGAAGAAAAATCTCATCTGGAAAATGCCCTAAACCCAACTAGCGCACCAAGCTCGCAAGACATTTCGGCAAACTCGGTTATTTTGGAAATTCGCTCAGCCGCAGGTGGAGACGAAGCTGGACTCTTTGCGTCTGACCTCTACCGCATGTATACCAAATATGCCTTGAGTCAAAACTGGCGCATTGAAGAACTGGATAAAAACGAAGGTGGTATCGGAAACATAAAAGAAGTAACAGCAAAAATTACCGGCAATAATGTATACGACAAGCTTCGTGCCGAATCAGGTGTTCACCGTGTCCAAAGAGTCCCTCAAACCGAATCATCGGGCCGCATACATACCTCAACGGCAACAGTCGCTGTATTGGCAGAAGTTGCTCCAACACAAATCACCATCAGCCCAACAGATATAGAATTTGAAGCTTTTCGCGCTGGAGGGCATGGCGGCCAAAACGTCAATAAAGTGTCCACAGCAGTTAGGATCAAACATATACCCTCAGGCATCGTCATCAAAGCCCAAACTGAAAGATCTCAAGCGCAAAATAGAGAAATCGCCATGGAAATTCTACGTGCTCGCCTATTTCAACTCCAAGAAGAGAAAAGCGCACAAGAATCTGCATTGGAAAGATCTGGTCAACTTGGTACGGGAGACAGAAGTGAAAAAATTAGAACCTACAACTACCCGCAAAATCGCCTAACAGACCATCGGATCAATAAATCTTGGCACAACCTTGAAGAAATAATAGAAGGTAAGATGGAACCCGTTTTCGAAGCTATAAAAAACGCCGAACAATCTTAAATTTGTTTACTGGTTTGGCGCTTCTCCAAGCGTTAAAGAAAGATCCAAAGTTTTTTTATCCCGAAAAGCTTGTAACTTCACTTGGTCGCCGACCTTATGAGTTCGGATTATATTAGTCAAAGTGCTTTCATCCTCAAGAGTTTTACCGTCAAAACTGCTAATGATGTCTCCAATTTGAATTCCCGCTTTGTCTGCCGCGCTGCCCTTTACAACTTCACGAACAAGCTCTCCCTGGGATACACCATTTAAAAGTGCTACGTCTTTGGAAATATGTGTGTACCTAACACCTAAAAATGGTCTAGAAATTTTGCCGCCACTGCTATTAAAATCTGAAAGTAATTGTTTTGCTAAGTTTATCTTGAGAGCAAAGCCAATATTTTGTGCACTAGCAACAGCTGTGTCGATGCCAATAACTTGTCCTGCACTATTAACAAGTGGGCCTCCAGAATTACCTGGATTAATCGCCGCGTCAGTTTGAATCAAATCGTCAAGCTTTTCGGCAGCTCCAGTTGAAGGATCTAAAGGTGTTACTCCCCGGGAAAGGCCGGATACCACTCCAGTAGTCACAGTATTTTCAAATCTTCCAAGGGCGTTGCCAATGGCCACAACTCTTTGTCCCACCCGCAAGTGGTCGCTATCTCCAAGCTCCACAGGACTCAAATCGTTGGCATCAACTTTAAGGATGGCCAAATCATTAAAAGAATCCCTATTAATTTCGCGGATTGGATATTTTTTCACAGTCCCGTCGTTTGCCTTAATAATCGCAGTATATTTTTGATTTTGGTCGGAAACCACATGTTTGTTGGTCATAATCAAGCCATCTTTTGAAACCACAAAGCCTGTCCCGATTCCCGCCTCCTGCGGCTGACCCGTTTGCGGAATACCAAAAAAATCAATTGTCGATTGGTTTTCTACAGAAACGGAAACGACTGACGGAGATACTTTTTGAACAACATCAATAACTACCGATTCCTCATCAACTACTCTCTGCGTTTCAACAGTTTTACCACCGGCACCAATATTTGGCACTTTAGCCACATACTTTACGGCCACAAAAATAGTCGCAAGCCAAATTGCGAGCAAAACCAACCCGGCAATTAACCTATTGAATGGGAACTTTGTGTAACTAGATGTTGGCACTTCGCTCTTCGAATTTATCATAGCGTTTCAAGGGCACGGTCTAGTTGAGGATCACGATTAGCTTCTCTATCTTCAGGCTTTAATTCTATCACTACGTCTGGAGTAATTCCAAGATGATGAATCGAATTACCCTTAGGCGTAAGCCACTTGGCAATTGTCACATGAAGACCTGCGCCTCCCGGGAAATCTATAACATCCTGTACTGTTCCTTTTCCAAATGTTTTTTCTCCAATAAGTTTGCCACGCTTATTGTCCTGCATCGCTCCGGAAAATATTTCGGCAGCGGACGCTGAACCGCCATTTACCAAAACAGCTAGTGGTGTTTTGAGCAGTCGACCAACATGATCAGCCGGCAGCGAATTTTGACTTCCATCGCTAAACTCTTGCTTGACAACCGTACCTTGAATAAATTCGCCAGAAAGGTGCAGAGCCGACGAAAGCAGTCCTCCGGGATTATTCCTCATGTCCACAATAACCCCACCTACGTTTTTAGAAACAGCTTCGGCAACGGCTGCATCCCATTCACTATCTGTCTTCTCGCCAAACATATTTACCTTAAGAATTGCCACTTGTTTACCACTCTTTGCCTGCTTGAATTCAACTGTCACGCTCTTAACGTCTATTTGAGCCCGTTCAATGGTTTTTTCAAAGGGCTTATCTACTCCATCACGACTAAATTGAATTGTGACTTTGGAACCGGCCTGCCCTCTGATCAAATCTACAGCCTCCGGCAACGTCAAATCAAAAGCCTCACGATCGCCAATTTTCAAAATTAAATCTTTTGCCAAAACTCCGCCAAGATCAGCCGGAGATCCTTTGATTGGGGAAATGACAGCTAGTCTTTTTTCTTTGTCAAACCCAATTTGTATTCCAACACCAGAATATGAACCTGAAATCTCATTTTTTACTGCCTCGTTCTGTTGTGGATCCAAAAACGCGGTATAGGGGTCCCCCAGCGACCTGACCATCCCAGAAATTGCTCCATACATCATTTTTTGACCATCCACCGCACTTTTATCTAGATATTTTTGAGGTAAAGTATTCCAGACATTCCAAAAAAGGGAGAAGTCTACATTTACATCTTTGGGGACGCTCTGATCAGCGGAAATTCTGGGAACAATTGATTTGTTGTCAAACTTAATCTTTTTCTGTCCAACCACAAAACCAATCGCAAAAAATAGCAACGCGACAAGCGCAAATTGTAAAATAAAAGAAACAATTGAGTCTTTTTTAGGGGCTTTTGGCACTGAATCGTCGACAACCTTTTTAGGTAATACTTCGCCAGCTTCCGGTGCAGTTTTATTCTCAACCATAAGTAAATTAACTTTGTACAAAAGACATCAAAGCCATATATCTCGCTCGCTTAATATTTTTTGTTACTTGTCGTTGGTGTTTTGCACAAATACCGCTTCTTGCTCGTCCGAGTATCTTTCCTCGTTCGCTAACAAACTTTTTCAGCAGCGCAACATCTTTGTAGTCGACATATGCGTCAACAGCACAGAGCGGACACCGCTTAGCCCTTTGCAATCTTTTTACGAATTTAGTCATTCTAATTAAAACGGAAGGTCTTCAAGGTCGACCTCTTCGAGATCCTTGGAGCCATCCTCCCCTTTTTTGTCTTTTTCATCCTTTTTAACTTCTATCTTGTCTTTTTTTACTTCCGCACCAGGCTTATCCTCAGAAACCGCATCTCTCGCCTTATCAACTTCGACAGTTGCATCCTCCCCAGCCCCTTCATATTCTCGCTTAGAGTCCAGAATCCTCATATCGTCAATAACAACCTCAGTCGTCTGTCGATTTTGTCCGTCCGGTGTTTCCCAGCTTCTAGTTTGCAACCGTCCCTCAACATAAACCTTCCTACCTTTTGCTAAAAGTTGGGAGCAAAGCTCAGCAAGTTTGTTCCAAGATACAATTTTTACAAATTCTGTTTCTTCTTTTTTCTGACCGTCCGAAGCAACATAGTAGCGATTAGTAGCAATTCCAAAAGTACAAACCGCAGCCCCGCTTGGCGTGTATCTCATCTCCGGGTCTCGTGTTAGATTCCCAATCAACATTACTTTATTAAGAGAAGCTCGACTACCCATAACTATTTTTTACCCTTTGCAACCTTCTTTGCTGGCTTTTTCTCTTTTGTAGCTTTTGGTGATTTGACTTCTTTAACCTTAGGAGCAGCAGTAACCTCAACCTTTTTGGTAACAACAGTTACTTTTGGTTTATTTTCCTCAATTTTTTCTTCAACAATTTTAGCAGAAACCTTTCGCTTAGAAGGTTTTCTCGTTTTTTGAGTAAGCAAAAGATGGCGAAGTAAATCTTCCTGTTCAAGTCTCAACATGTCAGACAACGTTTTTACTTCAGAACCTAAAACTTCAAAATTAAGTACACAATAATCAGCTTCAGTTTGTTTTTTAATTGGATACGCTAGTTGTTTTTTGCCTAATTTATCTACTTTTAAGTTTTCTGCCTTGGCATCTTTTAATACTTTTTCTACGCGAGAAAGCAGCCCCTCCGAGCCACTTATTTTTGAAACCAACATCAATTCATATTTAGTAATATCCATAAATCTATTATAACTTTTGTAAACTAATATATCAGAACGAAATAGAAGCCGCTAATATACTTAGTGGTAAATAATATCAAACGCTAAACTTAAACTCAACCACTACGTCTTCAGGGAAGATTTCAGCCTTTCCAATTGTTTTGACCAAACCACGCTCGCGAGATGCACGCCAGCCACCATTTTCAATAAATTTTTCAACGCCCACCACGTCTGCTGCTATAAATCCACGTTCAAAGTCAGTATGAATCACCCCCGCCGCTTTTGGCGCTACACTCCCCTTGTTCATAGTCCAAGCACGTACCTCTTTGGCCCCTGCGGTATAAAAAGACATCAAACCTAAAAGTAGATATGCCTTTTTTATTAACTTCTCCAGCCCCGCTTCGGAAACTCCAGCACTATCCAAATACTCTTTCTGCTCGTCAAGTGTAAGAGCAGACAACTCCTCTTCCAACTTGGCACTAATCCGAATGTTTCCATCTGTCACATCTTTATTTAAATCAACTTCGTCACTGTTGACAACAACAATTGTTCTTTTAACGGATAAAAGCTGCAGCTCGGCAATTGCCTCAATTTCCAACTCAGTCAACTCCTCTGCTAACCACTTACCTTGACCAATCAGCGCTTTGACTTTTTCCAAAAGTTCACGCACATCTATTTTCAAATCTCGAGCCCCTAATCTCTTTTCAATACTGTCCAAGTCCTTCAAAAGCAATTCACTTTTTAGAACTTCAAGATCAGTCTGGGGGTCATCCCCTGTTTTTATAATATCTTCGTTTTTAAAATCTCGAACAACAAAAACAATCGCATCGACTTCACGAATATGGGATAAAAATTGATTTCCAAGACCTTCCCCTTTGTGTGCTCCACGAACCAACCCGGCAATATCCACAAACTCAACTGCGGCTGGAATTATTTTAAAACTTGGCGTCAGCCCTTCGCTTTTTTCAACAACTTCTTTTAACTCGATTAGACGCTTATCTGGAACTTCCACAACCCCAACATTTGGCTCAATAGTTGTAAACGGATAATTAGCAGCCTCTGCAACTTGTTTTTTCAAAAGCGCATTAAAAAGCGTGCTCTTACCTACGTTGGGTAAACCAACAATACCAATTTTTAAACCCATCTCGTAATTATACTTTAGCTTATTACATTATGCTGAAATTGAAATGAAAAAAGGCTTTGAGAGTAGCGCACTTGTGTTCTCAAAAGCGTTCACATCGATTGTCGTGGTTACTTTAAGCTTGCTCTCCTTCAGGAATAAAGATCAAAAATCTACAGAAATAAATGGAAACATAGATCCAAACGGATGGGTTGTCAAAATTCCGGAAAGTGAAGCGAAGACAAAGTTTCCCTATTAGTAAACGGGACTTTCTCTTGTATAGAAGCTTTACTCATTTTTTTATCCATAATTTTCTATAAATTATTTAATATGCTTCTTGGCCATTGCGAGTAATGCATCCATAGCAAACGGTTTGGCCAAAAAATCATCCGCTCCTATGTCTCTCGCTATTTTCTCTGTCTCATTTAATGCTGATACTACAACAATAGGAATACTCTTTGTATCCTGATTTCGTTTTAGAAGTAGGGTGACTTCTCGTCCATCTATGCCCGGCATAGAAATATCAAGTAGGATGAGATTTGGAGAATAATTTATAACTCTCTTTTGGATAGCTTTTCCTGCTGTAAGTAGTTGGACATTATACCCATCTTCTTCCAGTATTATTTTCATAACACCTGAGATGCCCTCATCATCCTCAACGACCAATATCCTTTTTTGAGTACTTATTTAGTCTCCCTTATTGGTAAACTAATAGTAAATACCGAGCCTTTTCCTTTTTCACTTTCTACATGTAATTTACCACCATGGTGTTTAATTATTTCTCCTGTAATGTATAAACCCAGACCAAGTCCAGCCGCGCTTCCTCTTACTTTACTCTGAGACTGAAAAAAACGGTCAAATACTTTATTCTGATCTTTTTTTGAAATCCCAATACCAAAATCCTGCACACTTATGACAACGGATTTTTGGGTAGTGGTAGTTAAAATAATAATTTTATCTGATTTAGGTGAATAACTGATAGCATTTGTAATTAAATTTATTAGCGCCTGACTAATTCTGTACTTATCAGCTACTATCAAATTTTTACCTCCATCTCCTTTAAAACTGATCCGGTGTTTTGTGGTGGTATGTTGCAAATCTTCTACAACATCTCTTACCAGCTCATCCATATCGAATACCTCTTTGCGCAGAGCTAACTTACCTGCTTGAATTTTGGTTACATCAAGTAAATCGCTAATTAGTTGCGTTAACCTATTAATCTGATAATCCATTCTGGAGACGTATCGTATGGCTTTTTCATCGTGACTTGTTTTCAGATGCCGGTTTAGAAGATCCGTATAGCCCTTAATGGTTGTGACCGGTGTTTTAAGCTCATGGCTAGCAGTGATAATAAATTCATCTTTTCTCTTCTCTAATTGTTTAAACTCGGAGATATCCTCAATCGCCAGGAGTATATTTTCTCCGTCCCTATAAAACTTACGGGCATTGAGAAGCATTACTTTATGCCCTATTGATGAAAAAGTATGT
>JBBQJY010000015.1:0-19418 GCA_038326365.1 Candidatus Curtissbacteria bacterium
TTACCCTGATATTATTAATAATGGTGGTTATGCCCCTCTTGAGGCCAATACTCCCTTCTACTTCCGTGTCAATACTCACTACACCAATGGTGTCTGGGCACCGTCTGACTCATATCAAATAAATAACAGTTGTACTGTGGCAGTGGTGGAAAACAAAATGGTAATCGAATCGCTCTCAGTGAACGCATGCTTTGAAGGTAGGGGGTATGCTAATGCTCGTTGGCATACAGAAGGCACATCCGCCTCCGTAGCGTACTTGGATTTCTCATTTGCATCCCCAGACTTTGCGCCTGGTACTTTTCAGGGCCAGCAAATTAGTTCTAATTCATCGAGTACTGGCGCGAGTTATTTAATAAGATTCGCTGGACCTGCTCTTTGGGTTCGTGTCAACGCGTTGTATGGATCTACTTGGAAATCTTCTATTGTATTTAGGACTAATGTGCCATGTTCTGTACCTGTGAACAAGTGCGATGTTAACGGTGATGGCGTAGTAGATAAGGCGGATGTAGCCGAGGCTGCACAGCATTTCGGGAACGTGAATGAATATAATCAAATTTACAATGTTGTTGCCGGTTCTCGGGTTGACGCCAGGGACCTCCAGGCTATTGCTCAAAATAGCTCAACTTTCTGCACGAGAATAAATAATATCTTTTATCCTTTTTAGGGCAATAAATTATTTGCTAAAATCTAAATTATGAAAAAAGGATTTTCACAAATATTACTAATTGACAAATATTGCCTTAAAAGCGACTATTAAAGTAGATGGCACAAGGATTTAATACCCTTCAGAAAACTTTGGGTTTAACCCTTATGGGTTGTGCTCTTCTTATTATCCCGCTTTCTGCCGGAATTGTTATCTTGACTCAGTTTAATAATTCGGGAAAGCAAATTAGCGCAGCTCCACTTGCGGCCACTTCAAACAAATGTGATTTCAACCACGACGGCAAGGTTGATAGTGCGGACGTTGACATGGCGGCTGCTGGTTTTGGCAAGGTGGACCCTGCTAAGAACAATGAACAATATGATGTAGTTGCAAACGGTTGGGTAAATTCTGGTGATCTTTCGGCTATAAGTGCAAATAGCCCTCAGTATTGCATCCCAGTGGCAGTTTATAGCCCAACTCCTACTGGTAGAGGACCGATTGCTGGTTGTAGTATTGTTCCCAATCAAAGTATTAAGCCGGGAGGGCCAATTTTCATAAACCATTCAGGCTTTGCAGAGGGAGAATCGGTTGCTTTGCGCGGCAATTCAATTGGTAACCCGAACATTGGCACGACTAAAGAAAGCAGAAATGCACCGGCTAATCAGTCGTTTCAACTGCCGCAGATGCCAAGTGGTACTTACGCAATCTTCATTAAGACTCGTTTCCCTATAGTGGAATTTGATTGCGGACAATTTAATATTCAGCCGGTTTGGAATTCGACACCATCACCAAAACCAACTTCGATAAAGTTCCCCCCAAATTATCCAAAGCCTTAGCTATTAAATTTTACAAATAGAAAGAAGAGGAGCTAGCCAGTCTTTTTTGTCAGTTTGAATGAGTTTGTCTGCTTCAGCTGGTCCCCAAGAGCCGGGTTTATATGTTGTAAGTGCAGCAGCGTTAGCCTCCCAAGCTTTATGGATGGGGTCGATTATCTTCCAGCTTTCTCCCACCTGGCCTAAAAAGAGCGTCTGATCGCCTGAGATCATATCAATTATTAGTCTTTCGTAGGCGTCTGGTTGGGGTTCTGTAAACGATGTTTTATAGCAGAATTCCATGTCGACCGGTTCCAGAGTGGTCGTTAAACCGGGTTTTTTGGCGGCTAGGTGGATACCTATGCCTTCGTTGGGCTGAATTTGCAAGGTTACGTGATTTCCGATTGATTCTTTTGTGAAACTATCAAAAAGTGGATGGCCGGGTTCTTTGAGGGAAAAAATGATGGAAGTGACCTTGCCCACAAGCTTTTTGCCCGTTCGCAGGTAAAAGGGGACACCCTGCCAGCGATCGTTGTCTATAAAAAGTTTTGCAAGTGCGTAAGTTTCGGTGGTCGACTTGGGATCTACTTTTTCTTCGTCTTTGTAGCCTTCATATTGGCCACGAATTGTATTTGTTGCAACCTCGGCTTCTGACAATCTTCGGATGCTTCTTAGGACGTCTAGCTTTTTATCACGAATTGAGGTTTGGTCGAACATTTTGGGTTCTTCCATGGTTACGATTGAAAGAAGTTGCAGCAAGTGGTTTTGGATTGTGTCTCGCAGAGCGCCTGCTCTGTCGTAATACTCACCGCGACGCTCGACACCGACATGTTCTGCCATGGTGATTTGGACGTGGTCAATGTAGTTTTTATTCCAAATAGGTTCGAAAAATTCGTTGGCGAAGCGGAAGGCAAAAATGTTTTGCACTGTTTCCTTGCCTAGAAAGTGGTCAATTCGGAAAATTTGCTTTTCTTCGAAATATTCGTTGAGTTTTTTATTTAGCAGTTGAGAAGATTCATAATCGTAACCAAAAGGTTTTTCGATAACAATTCGGGCCAGTTTACCGTGTTTTTGGCACCCAAGGTTTAATTTATACTGTCCGAGGGTCTCAAAAGCGTATTCGTAAATAAAAGGTGAAATGGCCATGTAGAAGATTCTTTGCGAGCATGAACCAATTTCATCTTCGAAAGCGTCGATTTTTTCTTTGAGAGTATCCAGGCCAATTTTTTTCTCGATGTCGGTTGGTAGATACTCTACCAGGCTTTTAAAACTAGACCATTTTGCCTGGTCTTTTGAGGGGGTTGTTTCGGCGATTAAATCTAAAAACTCGTCAGTTGTGAAAGAACTTCTGGCTGTTGCGATAATTTTAAATTTTTCTGGGAGGAGCTTTGCACAGTAGAGTTTGAAAAGGGAGGGGAATATTTTTTTTCGCGAAAGATCTCCGGTTGCTCCGAAAATTACAAAAATGGAGGGAATGTTTTTGATATCTGTTTCCTTGGCCACGATTTAACCTCTTTGTCTAATTGTACAACAAGCATTTATTTTGATGGGTTTTAGAAGCTGACAGGTATTGTGGTTTGGTAAGTGTGGCTATTGTCTATTGTGGACGGCGAGTAGGCTTCCATTAGGCCGATATCTGTTTTGGCCTTAGAGAGTGCAATTGAGGCTTCAAAGTTGCAAGCATCCAACCCCACACAAGCTTTTGCTTGGCCTTGGCCCAGGGTGTTACCTGCAGTGTCGACAATTGTGATTATTACTTTTTGCGATGTGACGTTGGCTGTGCCACGAACAAGAATTGTTGAGCCAACTTGTTGTCCGGCTGTCGGGGATGTTATCTGAATGCCTTTATTGTTGACTTCAATTTCATCTGTGCCTGTGTTGGGCGTTTGTGATCCCATGGCCACCAAAGGACTGGGTGAAGGCGTAAGTTTTGGTGTCGGAGAGGTTTTGGGAAAGCTGATGATTTGGGTACTGGCGGCTGGAGTTGCCAAGGCAAGGTCTGTGTTGGTTGCTTGAGATTTATAAATAGCGTAAACGCCGGCAATTGCCAGAACGAAAATAATAATTAAAGGAATAATGACTTTTAAACTCGACATAATAATTTAGGGGCAGATTGTGGGCACGGATATTGTACCACTCGTGCGCAAATTGGCAAATTTTAAAGATGAAATCGCGGTGGCGAGCCCCAAAACGTGGCTAGCCAATGGTTTTTACGGGGAAAGCTGCTTTCTCTACTAGTATGTTTATTACCCAAAGCACGACGGCTGCAATAAGAGCGGGGGTAAAGCTGGTAACTGTGAAGCCTTTGACGAAATAGTCGGTCAAAAGTATTAGAAACGCGTTAATAACCAGTGTGAACAAACCGAGGGTCAGGATATTAATTGGCAGGGTCAAAACAACCAGAACAGGCTTTACAACTGCATTGAAAACTCCCAGAACGAGTGCGACAACAAGGGCGGTTTGAAAAGTGTCGACATGAAAGCCTTTTACATACTGGGAAATTAGAAAAATGGTTAGTGCAGAAAGCAGCCAATTGGCCAGCAGTGAAAAGGGTTTCATGCCCTAATTATACACAAACTCAAACTTCTTTCTCGAAAATTTTGAAGTAAACAACAGGTACGAAAAAGAGCATGATTGCACCGGAGAATAACATGCCGGCAATAATTGCTCCTCCCAGACCTCGCCAAAGAGGGTTGGTTAGGGTAATTGGTATAAGACCAATGACTGTTGTTATCGTACCGAACATGATCGGTTCAACCCGAGACGCGGCGGCGTCTGAGATTGCATGCTGGAGATGCATTCCGGCGCGTTGATTCCTGCCGATTTTGTCAACTATTAACATGGATTGATAAACGACGATTCCAAAAAGCGCCAATATTCCGATAAGAGTCGGGAAACTAAGCGGTGTTGCGGTGAGTGCAAAGACGACAAAAACTCCGGAAATAGCCAAAGGTATTAAAAGAAGAATAATGAAAGCTTTGCGGTATGAGCCGAACTGGACAACCATGGTTGTGGCAATTAGAATGAAGGCGATTATCATGGCCTGGAAAATAGAATTGACACTTTTTTGGTTTTCTTCATTGACCCCTCCTGTTTTCCATTCGTAGCCAGCAGGCAGATTGAGTGAATTTTTTGCGTAGTCTTCGAGTTTTTTGTTAACAGTTTGCACATTTTGTCCTTTTTCTATCGCGGCTGTTACGGAAAGGGTTCTTTTCCTGTCCTCACGAGTTATTTGTGTTGAGGTTGATTTAAATTGAAAAGAGCCCAAAGCGGAAAGCGGCAAGATCCCGGATTGAGTTTGAATGTTGAGACTGCTCAACGTTTCCGGCGACTGAAGAGTCGAGTTGGTTCTGAAAGTAATGTCTTTTTTGGTGCCGTCTATTTTAGAGTCGGTGAAGAGTGTAAATCCACTGGCATAGGCTCTGAGTTGTGAACCTAAATCTGCTTGAGTTAGTCCAAGCTGGGCCAGCTTTACCTTATCCGGTACAAAGACTATTTTTCCACTACCGGCCTTTATTGATTTTTGGGCATTTGTTACCCCTTCTTGGCTGTCCAAGAAGGCCACTAATTTATCTGCATAAGTATTTAAGACTTTTGTATCATCGCCAAGAAGCTTAATTTGTATGTCGGCACCTGCCGGTGGGCCTCCAGAAACTTCGACTACCGAAAATGTTCCACGATAGTATTTATCGAATCTATTTCTCAAATCGGCAGATATGTCAAAAGAAGATACTTTTCTGTCTTTTTTGTCCGGCAACACGAGCGTAAAAAGAATGTTGTTGGCAGCTTGAGTGGGACCGAAAAAGTTGCCTGTGGAGATTGATTTGGCCGCTTCGGCTGTGACGTAGCTGACGCCTTTGGTTGTGCGCAGTTGGTCCAGAAGATTTTCTGCTTCTTTCGATGAGGTGTCCAGGTTGGTACCGGCGGGCAGTTCGACGGTTACGTATACAGTATCTTGCTCGGTTTTGGGAAAAAATTCGTTTGTAACAAAACCAAGTGGTACCAATAAGTAGGAGAAAAGTGCAAAAAGAACGACAATAATTAGCGTTTTATTACGAGCTGAGCTGCTTGTGAGCACTCGGTCGATTAGTCTCTGATAACGGCCGGAGAGTTTTGTTGAATCAACTATGCCGGTATCCAGTACTTTACCAATGCGGGTTTTTAACTTTTGTGAATCGACCACTTTGTCTATCCAAAGGGTTGTTTCTTTAGCAAGTTGGCTTCTAAGGGTGAAGGCAACAAGTGCCAGTAAAATCACGACTAGTAAGTTAATAGGTAGAAGAGGGCTGTTTAAGGAAAGGATAATGACAATTGCAAAAAGACCCAGAAAAGCTAGAAACCAAAGAAGAAGACGGACGCGGTTTGGAAAATTTGGTTTCAAAAAGACCATCATCATGGGCAGAGTAACCAGAACGGCGATTGCGGTTGATGCAATAAGTGTTGTTGAAACTACGACGCTGATTGACTTGATAAACTCACCAATGATGCCACTTGCGACCAAGAGGGGCAAAAATGCCCAAACGGCAGTTATGGTTGTTGACCAAATTGGGACAATGAAGTCGCGCAAAACTAGAAGGCCGGTCTGATTGGGTGTAAATTTGCGGCTGCGCCAATAGGCGGTTGCGGCAGTTACTACAACAATTGCGTCGTCTACTAAAAGACCGAGGGCAAGAATAAGTGAAAACAATGACAGGAAGTTTATTGTTAGGCCTGTAACGTTCATAACTGTGAAAGCTATCAAAAAGGCAAGAGGAATAGAAAAGGCAACTATTAAAGCCTGACGGATACCTAAAAATATCAAAAGGACCAGAACCACCAAAATTATTGTGTCTCGGAAGCTTCCCAGAAGATCGAAAAATTGCTTATCGATTTCGTGAGCTAAGTTGATGATTGTTAAGAGCTTAAATTTACCGGGGTTTTGGGCAAGAGCTTTATCTGTTTCTGTCTGGGTATTTTTAACAGCGATATCGATATTTGTAGTGTCTGTTTTAAAAATGGAAAAAGTGATAGCTCTTTTGGGTAGCGTTTGGTTGTCTGCATAAAAAGCTTTAGGCTGATTTGGCTTAGAGTGAACAGCGACTGTCGCGACGTCTCCAAGTCTGATGACCTGTCCTGCAACTGAAAGATGAAGATCGCGCAATTCCTCGACTGAGGATGTTTGCGGATCTATGGTTAGTACAAACGACGAGGTTGTTGTGTTTATGTTTCCAGCAGGTTGGCTGTGGATGCTGGCCTGAATAGCTTGCGAGAGAACCAGGGGGTTTATGTTGTAATCTCTTTGAACGTTTGGGTTGATAAGGACTTGGATTTCCTCTTCTTCTGTACCTGTAATTGCAACGCTTTTTACACTAGGTAATTTTTCCAGGCGATCCTTTAGATTTGCACCGAAACGCAAGAGCGAGGCTTCGTCACCATCAGTTGTTACCAACAACTGCCAAACAGGCTGGTTTTCGAAATCCAACTTTTGTACCTTTGGAGTTTGGGCTTCTTTGGGTAGGGTTGTTATCGAGTCTACCGCACTTTGAACTTTGTCTTTGGCGCGGTCGGGGTCTATGCCACTTTTAAATTCTGCAGATACGATTGACACATTGTCCACACTCGTTGAGGTTATTTGGTTAATGCCGTCAAGAGAGGCGATTTGATCCTCAACAGGAGTGGTAACTAGACTTTCTAGGTCTTCCGGGGCTGCACCGGGCAAGATTGTTGCAACAGAAACTATTGGAATTTTTATCTGAGGGTTAAGGCGTCTGGGAAGGCTAACGAAGCTAAATATGCCAGCTACAACGATTGCTAAGATTAAAAGCAGGACATAGCGAAAATTCGTTAAATATTTGGCTATAAAGCTGTGGCCAAGTTTATCCTCGTACTGGAGTTGTTCTAGGTAGGACCTTTTGTCATCCATTTTTAGTTGGCCTTTATTTTGTCGCCGGAGACAATGTTTCTGTTGACAATAATTATGTCTGCTGCACTGAGGCCTGATGTAATTTGGACAAAATTACCCTGGACTTCCCCGAGAGTTACTTTTTTGCCTTTGGCGCTGTCGCCGTCAATTGTGAAAACTTCTGCTTGATCTTGTGTTTGGTGAACGGCGTCTAAGGGTATAAAAGGAGCTGAAGCAGATGTGTAATTTGTACCAAATGGGACTTCAACATCTATGAAACCTTGATCGGTAAGGGTTTGAGCGTATTGGTTTGGAATTCCAAAGATAACTGAATAGAGTTGGCCATTGGTTGCTTCCTTGGAAACATACGGGTCGAGCTCTTCTACTTTTTGATTGTTAATAATTAAATAGCTGCTTTGAAGCTGACTGATGTTGACGGCAATGTTTCTGGGAACAAGGGCAATTGCAGTCAGTGAGTTGTTATTGCCTGAAAAAGTAACAAGTATTGTTCCCGGTGTAACGTTTTGGCCAACCTTAACGTGGACACGTTCGACTGAGCCGGCAAAAGGTGCGGCAGGAAACATAATTGCTTCGTTGATTTGGGCCAAAGCAACTTGAAGACGTGCTGTTTCGACGTTTAAGGCTAAGGTCTTTTCTTGGAGATCGAGTTGTTTTTGGGCAAGATCTTTTTGGAGATCGGATAGTTGTGCCGGCGGTTTATTTGGGTCTTGGGTGAATTCTGCCTGTCTTAAGCTTGCTCTGGCCTGGTTAGTCGCTGATAGAAGCTGTGCTTTAAGTTGTTTGGTTTGCAAAATAGTTGCGTCGTTTGCCCCACCTACATTGTTGTTTTCCAGAGTGTTTAGATTTGTGTCTATTTGGGACAGAATGCTTTCGTTTAGAGATACGAGTGAGCGGGTTTCGTCTAAAGATTGGTTGGTTATGTCTCTGAGCTGGTCTGCATTTTCGTCGGTTTTGTTGGCGATGTCTCTTTGTTTGGCGATAATGTCTTTTTCTAACTGTTGGGTTGTTGTAGCTGTGTTGTACTGACTTTGGGCTAGTTGTCGTTGCGCTGAGGGGGCATTACCGCCTTGGTAGTTTGTGGCCAGTGAAATAAGTGTGGTGCCCCGATTGACACTTTTACCATCGACTACGTTGATTTTATTCACAATACCTGAGCTTTGTGCGACTATTTGAATTACTTGGGATTTCTCAACTTGGGCGTGAAGTGTGATTGTAGGGGCCTTGCCGATACTGAAAGTGGAAACCTCTTTGGTCACTTGCTCGTTGGCTTTTTGCGCAATTTTTGGTGAAGTTAGGAATTTTGCTATAGCAATTAGTGCAAAAAGAAGAACTAAAAGTACTAAAAAAGTAAAAAGCGGTCGTCTCTGCGCTTGACTAGTTGCAAACGTATATGTTTTGGCGGTTTTCCCTTTGATCGGGGCAAGAAAACTGAAACGGTTTCGACCTGGCAAAACCTCCTTGGGTTTTCTAGGCATAAGAGTCGGTAATTATAATGGAAACATTTGCAAGAGTCAATGATTGCTATAGGATAACTTTTTATTTTCTAGGGGTTGAATCAGGCGAGCTTCTTTTATTATGATATTTAGAATGGCCGATTCAGACACCCCCGTACAAGACCAGACCGTTACTGACTCTGGTGATCAAGAGCGAACCTCGCTGACCAACACAGCTAAAGTAGAGGCGGAAATTGTTGAAGGTGAAGTTGTAAATGATGGGTTGGGAGACAGCTCTGACGGCGTTTCTGCAGGAGTTGATTCGGCTAAATCGGATGAAGCAGATTTAGTTTTGAAGCTAGAGGGGATGATTAAAAACAATAATGCCCAAATAATTAAAATGACAGAAGAGTTGAGTCAGGCGCGAGAAATGCTCAAAGATGCTTTTGATAATGACACAACTTACAAGGAGCATGCCGATGCTGCCAAGGATGCCAATAAGGTAAAGGCGGCGACTCGAGCTCGGATTATGAAGCAACCGACAGTCCGAGCGATTGCAGACAAAGTTAAAACACTGGCCAGTGAATTAAAGGAGCTGAAAGAAGGGTTGTCTGATTATCTTCGTGAATTTAATAGAATCTCCGGAATAACGGAAATTGAGGGAGTTGACGGAGAACTTTTGGAAATTGTGTACGTTGCCAAATTAGTCAAAAGGACCACTGCTCGCCGATAATATCTTTAAATTGGTATAATACCTAGATAAGCCGCTTAAAAGGCGGTTTTTTGTTATTTTAAAATGAATATACGTAATGTTGCTATTGTTGCTCATGTTGACCATGGAAAGACGACTCTGGTTGACGCTCTTCTTAAGCAGAGTAAAACACAGCTTGGTAAAAGTACGGGTGGAACTCTGATTATGGATAGTAACGAGCTTGAGCGTGAGCGAGGTATAACTATATTTTCCAAAAACGCCAGTGTTGTTTGGCAAGGCACGAAGATCAACATTATCGATACTCCGGGCCACGCTGACTTTGGTGGGGAAGTAGAACGGGTTCTGACAATGGCTGATGGCTGTTTGCTCTTGGTCGATGCCAAAGAGGGGCCAATGCCGCAAACGAGGTTTGTTTTGCGACAAGCCTTGAAAATGAAACACAAAATAATTGTGGTTGTTAACAAAATTGATAAAGCGGACGCTAGAATCAGCGAAGTAATAAATGAAGTTTTTGATCTATTTGTGGAATTGGGAGCCGATGATGAAACGGCTTATTTTCCTACAATTTATGCAAGCGCCAAAGAAGGCAAAGCGGGTGTTGAGAGTGATCTTTCGGCTATGGTTGACATTGCACCCGTTTTTGAAGCAATTTTAAAATATATTCCATCACCAAAGGCAGAGGTTGATAAGCCTTTGCAGATGTTGGTTTCTAATATTGCCGGAGATGTGCATAAGGGAAGAATTGCAATCGGGCGAGTTTACGCGGGTCGTGTGATTTCCGGTGGTGAGGTTGTGCATATTAGTCGGGATGGCGAAAAGAACAAAGCAAAAATCACATCGCTGATGACTTTTGAAGGTTTGGACAGGATTGAAACGAATGAAGTTGAAGCAGGGGACATTTGTGCGCTTTCGGGTATATTGGACGTAACAATTGGAGACACTATTGCAGATGTAACCAGTCCAGTTGCATTGCCTGTTTTAGGAATTGAGGAACCTACCATCCGTATGCACTTTATGGTAAATGCTTCGCCTGTTGCGGGCAGGGAGGGGCAGTTTAAGACTTCTCGTCAGATTCGCGACAGACTTTTCAAGGAGTTGGAAACAGATGTCGCACTGCGGGTTGTAGATGGCGAAAATGGAGATTGGGTCGTGTCTGGTCGAGGAGAACTTCATTTGGCAATTTTAATAGAGCGGTTGAGACGCGAAGGCTACGAATTTGCTGTTTCTCGGCCACAGGTAATTACCAAAATTGTTGATGGGGTCAAGATGATTCCTTTTGAGCGGGTTTTTGTAGAGGTGCCCGAAGAATATAGTGGGGTGGTCATGCAAAAAATGGGGGTGCGTCACGCGGAAACTGTTGATTTGAAAGTGGAAAACAATCAAGCTTTTATGGAATTTGTTATCTCGACCCGTGACCTTTTTGGTTATAGGAGTGAGCTTGTGACAGACACCCGAGGTACAGGCATTATTAACACCAATTTTCTGGAGTTTAGACGAGATAATGGATTTGTTCACAGCCGGGATCGTGGGTCCTTAGTTGCTCACGAAAGCGGAATTACTCGACTATATGGACTAACAAGTGCTCAAGAAAGAGGAGTTTTATTTATCGGTCCGGCGGTTTCAGTTTATAAAGGTCAGGTCATTGGCCAAAATTCCAGAAGTGAAGATATAAGCGTCAATGTTTGCCGCGAAAAACAGCTTTCTAACATGCGCAGCAAAGGTGAAGGATCGAGCGAACATTTTGACACACCCAAGATAATGGGACTAGAAGAGGCGCTGGAGTATATTGACGACACAGAACTAGTTGAGGTGACTCCTAAAAACATCAGAATCAGGAAGATTGTTTTGGATCTGGTTGAAGAGCGTAGAAAAAAATCGCAAGGAGTGAACTAGATTTAAAATTTTAATGGACCAGACGCTAAAAGATTTAGAGAAATTAGTTATAAAATTTCGCGACGAACGTGAATGGAAACAATATCATTCTCCAAAAAGCTTGGCGATTTCTTTAATGCTTGAAGCGGCGGAAGTTTTGGACCATTTTAAATGGAAAACCGATGATGAAATGTGGGCATATTTAAAATCAGCCAAACGCCAGGAAGTTGCTGAGGAGCTTGCCGATGTACTGCATAATGTGTTGTTAATGACCGGTGAGTTTGATATCGATTTGGAGAAAACATTTATTGAAAAAATGAAGAAAAATGCTGTAAAGTACCCTGTCACGAGACAGATATGAGCAAGGAAATCTCTTTAACGGGACATGCTGAATCTCTGTTTCAGGCGCTCGATAAAAAGGGAACGTTTGCTTACGTTTTTGAAAACATTCCACTCCCTAATTCACCGTCTCTAACCAAAAGACAACGAGACGTTTTGGAAACACGATTAAGATGTGAGAACTTTTTATTAACTACTTTTATTAGCCAAATGGATTTAAAAGGGGTTAAGACAATCACGGAACAGGCGCATTTAATTCCAGAATTTTTACAATTTTGCAAAGAAGATTCTAATCCTCGAAAAAAAATAATTCATGCTGCTAAACAGGAAATTACTCTTGAATCGCTTCGTTTGAGAGCGCTTGATGAAATAGAGGACATATCCGGTAAGCCTGCATCAAGCCAGGATACTCTAGATGTTTTGAGAAAAACGGTTAGCGTTATCGAACTTGCGCTTGAGTTGAAGCCAAGTCAAGCTTGATTCGAATCAACAACTTTTGAGCCCAAGCTCCAAAATTTTTTAAAAAGGAATATACTGAATTTAGGCATAAGCCTTTTAAATGACAGAACGAGGACTGCCTAGTCCTGGCGAAGCTGTTGAAATTGCCGAAGATTATCTCCGAGAGGCTAGATTACCCCAAAAAGGAATACAATTTGCAATTTGTGTTATTAGCGGTTATTGGGATAGTGAACGGGCGCTTGAGCATACTATTGATGGTGTGGGATTTGTTAAATTTGTGGACCAACTTAAGGAGGAAACACGAAGTGTTGCGCTGCCAGTAGCGTTGGTGATCCAGAACCTATCGATATCTGACTATCGTGATGCCGCTGAGGCAAAGAGAGTTGATCTTTGCCAGAAACAGGACATGCGACAAATGAGTGACTGGGCAATGAGAGTTGTGGTTCTTGATGAAGCGATTGCGTATAAAGCGCAAAGAGACGCCAGCGAGTTAAGGCTAAGAAACTTGCAAAATCCCAAATAAATCTATATAATTCAACCACTTAAACGACCGCAAGGCCGTTTTTTGTTGGCCGATGAGTAGAGAATTTACGATAACACCGCCAGAAACTGTTCAGGGTCTAGACGTTTTCGATAGACAATTGAAAGACATGGTTCTTGTGGACGCTTTTTCTCGAAATGCACGCTTTTTTGATGTCAAAGTCGAAAATCCTACTGATGAGATTTGTTTAGGACTCATGAAGGGTGTTTTTATGATTGGCGTTAGTAAGAACTTGAACTTCGAAGCGGCTAAATTGTCTGCAATTATAAGATCAGCTAAGGAAAAATTGGTTGGAGTGCCGGGAGCTGAGGAGTTAGATGACGCGCCAATGGCAGATTTTATATTAAAAACCTTTTTAGAACTAACTCAGGGGGTGGATGATGATAAAGCTGCGTTTTGGGGTTCAATTGATGAAGTGGCAACTTGGATGATGCAAACTACCCCAGAAAACCTCGAAGAGTATGTAAGTTCGACTGAATCTGATTGATATTTGGCGATATTATTAAGGGATTCCTTTTTAGCTTCGATTTGTTCTAAAATAAATTAGGCAACTAAATATCCCGCGCAGTTGGTTTGAGACTGGCGGTTTTTTTGTGACCTAAAGATTGGAGGTGAAATATATGGCAAATATGGAAGCGATTCGTAGGATTGACTCTATGCCTCATGATAAAGAGGCACAGCGTGAGGCTCACGAAATTATTCTAGGTCCCATGGAGGCGGTTATCATCAAAGATGAAGACTCTGGTTCTGAAATAAGACTAAGAGCGCACAATTTGATAAAGGTTTTTGTTGGTCGGAACGATGGGCATTATGTGGGGTTTAAGCCAATGTTCGATGGCCGCAATTATCCTTACAATGTTGCCGATAAGAAGGTAATTGTAACACCAATGGGACAAGTGGATGGCCACAGACGAAGGTTTGAAATAAGTAGAGATCGTGGAGTGATTGTACAGATGGAGGAAAAAAATTCCTAAATTGTTTTTGAACCCCACTGGTGCATTTGGTGAATTATCTCTTTGAGAGATTCGCCTCGAAGCGTTAGGGAGTACTCCACATGCAAGGGAATTTCTGCAAAAACCTTTTTGTTGACAATACCGTGTTTTTCCAGCTCTTGAAGCCTGGCGGAAAGTGTGCGGGGGGATATACTACTTAGTGCTTTTTGAATTTCTCCAAAGCGTCGTTTTTTATCGCATAATTCTCTAAGGATTAAGACAGTCCACTTCGAACCGATTACCTTCATAGTATTGGAGACGCAACCTTTGTCTGTATGTAGACTATTCATAGTATCTAAAATGTAACTACTATACAAAGTATACTTACTATTGATAGTATATCATTCATATGAATTGGGCACAAGTTACTGAATTTAATTTAGATAATGTCAGAGCCGACAAGCAATGGACTACTCCCGCTACAGAAAACGTCATTGAAACAACTATTAAGGCACTTGCCAAAAATGGCATTGATGCGGAACTTGCCAAGGATGGTCAGGACGCAAAAGCGAGGGTATTGAAGTTAATTCCAAAAGGTGCTGAAGTGATGACAATGACCTCGCAAACACTTGAGGAGCTTGGAATAAATCAGGAAATTAATGAGTCGGGCGAATATGAAGCGGTCAAGGTAAATCTTATGAAAATGAATCGAGAGACTCAAGCTGTCGAAATGCAAAAACTGGGGGCTGCGCCGGAGTGGGCGATCGGTAGTGTGCACGCGGTTACACTAGATGGGAAAGTTTTAATTGCCTCAAACTCCGGTTCCCAAATTCCAGGCTATAGTTATGGAGCCAGCCATGTCATTTGGATAGTTGGAGCACAAAAGATTGTAAAAAATATGGATGAGGGACTGAATAGGATTTATAAACACACCTTGCCTCTGGAGGCGGAGCGAGCGAGCCTTGCTTACGGAGTTCCGGGTAGTTTTGTGAGTAAATTGTTAATAATTAATCAGGAATTAGTGGTTGGGAGAATAAAAATGGTGATAATTCCCGAGAAGATTGGCTTTTAGCCTTAAATTTAAGTATAATTAGCTTGGTTGACCGCTTTGGTCAGCCTTTTTTACTATGCGCGCTCGACTTGCTAAAAATCCGCTTCCAGTAGTTTTATTCACGATTTTCGTGGATCTGATTGGTTTTGGAATTCTAATTCCAGTTATTCCTCATCTTCTAACAAATCCTAAATCTGCTTATTATTTACTTGCAGGAACTGGCATTACGCTTCAACAGGGATTTATCATCTTGGGCTACTTAACGGCCATTTTTCCATTTATGCAATTTATAGCCACGCCTATTTTGGGTCAGTTGAGTGATAAATTTGGCAGAAAAAAGATTTTGGCTATATCGCTTTTGGGCACATGTATTTCTTATTTAGTTTTTGCTCTGGGCATTATTTTGCATAACTTACCGCTACTTTTTATTGCTCGCGGATTTGACGGCATTACAGGCGGAAATTTGTCCGTTGCTCAAGCGGCAATTGCTGATGTAACTAAGCCTGAGAACCGCGCTAAAGCATTCGGGATGATAGGTGCGGCATTTGGCTTAGGTTTTATTCTAGGGCCTTACATTGGTGGAAAACTTTCTGACCCGAGTATAGTTTCCTGGTTTAGTGCGACAACACCTTTTTATTTTGCGGCAATATTAAGCTTTTTGAATGTTGTATTTGTGTTGACGTTGTTTCCCGAGACTTTAGCAAACTTTGCTCATGATAAATCAATAGAATTTGGAAAGTCGCTCCACAACATCGTAAAGGCTTTCTCGCTGCCTAATTTGAAAGAAGTATTTTTGACGGTGTTTTTATTTCAAGCAGGGTTCGGTTTTTTTGTGACGTTTTTTGCCGTATACTTAATCAGTAAATTTGGCTTTACACAAGGCAATATCGGGGATTTTTTCGCATATGTTGGTATTTGGATTGCCCTGAGCCAAGCTATTGTCACCAGGCTTGCGTCAAAGTATTTTAGTGAAGCGGAGATTCTGAGGTTTTCAATTATTATTGCTGGAGAAATAATTGCTCTTTACCTTTTACCAACAGCTGGTTGGCAGCTTCTCTTGATCACACCTTTTTTTGCTATGGCAAACGGACTATCGCAGGCAAATTTAGTTGCATTAGTTTCGAGGTCTGCAACAGCTGAGATTCAAGGCGAGGTACTAGGCATCAACTCATCTGTTATGGCACTTGCTCAGGCCATACCTCCGGTAATATCTGGTTATATCGCTGCAAGCTTAAGTCCGCAGGCTCCGGTTATTGTGGCGTCAATTGTCATAGTTCTGGCGGGAATCGTGTTCATGATTTTTTACCAGATGAAGAAAATTCAACATTTCCCTCCAAAGGGAGTCACACCTCGAGTAGTTCCTGAAACTTAATTCCCATTTAAAAGATTTAAAAAACACATAATTTGACGCGTTTTTGCGCTATTTGGACTTATTTTTACCCAAAACAAAACTATTTATTGATTATGTAGCGGTTAAATTGATTGAATGATACTTTTTGTGGAATTTGTAAAAAAGAAGTATGTATGTATTATAGCAAAATAATGTATACTAATTCAAGAGAGCAAAATTGAAGCTAAATTTGGTATATTGGCTCAACTTAGTGCAGGATCTAAGTAATGTCTTTTTTGAAAACTTTTTTGCCTAAATACCCTCATATTGCACGACTTCTTGTTGTAATCTTTTTTTCATCAGCATTTTTTGGAACTGAGCTTGTGGCCAATTGGCGTACACTGGCTGCGTCGTCACAGACTTTAGGGAACATAGATGTGAATGCAGAGACTTTGGCCTCACCTAGCCCTGTTGTGCGGCCGGGCCCGAGTCCAAAAGTAAAAGTAGTCAGAGCAGGTATAAACACTTCCAGTCCAAGTCCTACCCCTAGCCCGCAGACCCAAGGGGCAAAAACAAGCAATAACCCACTTTGTCGTGGTGTCAGTGGAGAGTGGAAAATGATACCGGAACCTGGACGCGAAGGAATGTATGTAATTTGCAACATTGTTGAGGAGAAGGTTGGTACTAGCGATGAATTGAATGCTGCTCTTAACAATTACCGCAAAGAGCATGGGTTGGGTACACTGTTTATCAATAGCGGACTTTGCAAGGTCGCAGGAGAAAGGGCGCACGAAATTCTAATAAATTTTTCGCACGATGGTTTCGAAGCAGCTACTAAAAGAAGTGGGGTAAATGCTCGCGCTTTTGGAGAAAATATAGCTTCTGGCGCATTGTCTGCTACAAAATTTGTGGAATGGAGCTGGGACAGGTCGCCGGGGCATAAGGCCAATATGTTGGGGGATTGGACAGACGGTTGTGGAGCAATTTGGGATAAATACGCTGTGTTTCTGTTTGCCAAGATCTAAATATCTAGTCCATTAATAAAATCTGTAAATATTTCAGGTATTTCTTTTTTGGTATCCGTGATATCTAATTTTTGTCGATTTATTGCTCCCGATGCAAGCGTACAGAACACTATTAATTCAGTAATTTCCTTTTTGTATTCGCTAGTTGTAATTTTATTTTCCTTTTTAAGGACATCTAAAATATCTTTGAAGAACAGATTTACGTTGTCGCTGGTGGAGAGCTCGTATCCTAGGAAGAATAATAACGCCTGGTTTTGGTACACGTGATCTTTTTCGGTGTAAATTCCACTATTTATTGCAAATAAATTAGTTATTCGTACTTTTCCTTCCCAAGTTGCCATATTCCTCTTGTATTCTCCCATTGCCGAATAAGATTTGGGAGTAATTTCACCCGACAAAAATTCTCTCAACATAGGACTTCGATTCAATATTTCTTGTCCAGCCTCTGTATTCACTGCACGTTCCATTTGCGAAAGAAATTTTAACAGAAAGTCAATTTAAAGTAAGCAAGCAGCCTGTTATTTGATTGGATTAATTTTTCGAGTTTTGGACGGAGAAAGGTTTGACGGTTTTAATCCAATAGGAAGCTTTCGCTCTTTGTTGTATGGAAGCAATCATATTGTTAAATTTTCAAGTTTTGATCAAATAATTGTAAGAGTTACGATTTAATCGATGTCTGCTGGGTGAGGAGTATAAAAAGAGAATTCGAGTTTACTGAGAAAGTTGGAATCTGCCGGAAGAAAAAGATTATATGAATTGCCGTTGTAAGACCAGTAAACTGTTGTCGATGAGTATTTCTTCAGTCGATCTTCATTCTCTTCGTCCTCCTCAGTTTCCATATCCGACTCAAGTAGAAGCAGGTCATTAAATTTCAACTTGCAACGCAGGCCTAGAGGAAGCTTAGAGAAGATCCTCAGGCTAATTTCAAATAGATTTTCTAAGTCTTGATCATGTTGACCCCTCTTTGCGGTTTTAACTTGCCCGTCTTTTAAGTAAAGCAGGTTTTTATTGTTTGCATCATTGTCTCCACCATTCTTATTAAATCTGTAACCTGAAAGATAGACGTCGCCAAGGCCGGGAATGGATTTAGTAGGTGTTTCGAATTGATAGTCCGCACCATTTTGATAGCGATACCGTTTCAGTTTATCAGTAGGATTGGCTAACTTAATATATTTTTGATCAGTGGGTTCATTTTCAGGGGGTGTGGAATCCATTTAATAAATCTCGAACTTTTCCAGGAGTTTTTTATTGCCTTCAATTTGATAATTCAGAAGGTCACGGTAAATGCCTTTTTCTTGAGCTAGTTCTTGTGGCGAACCTTGAGCTGTAATCTTGCCGTCGTCTATGACAATTATTCTTGTAACATTTTGAATTGTGGAGAAGCGGTGAGCAACGATGATGACAAGTTTATTTTTCATTAAATTTTCAAGAGCAACTTGAACCTCTTTTTCGCTTTTGGCGTCGAGCGAACTAGTGGCTTCGTCGAGGATTAAAATGGGCGCATTTTTGAGGATTGCACGCGCAACTTGGATCCTTTGCTTTTGACCGCCCGAGAGGCGAACTCCGCGTTCACCGACTTCACTTTCCATGCCTTTGGGTAATTTTGAAACGAATTCCCAAGCGTTTGCCAGTTTAAGAGAAGTAATTATCTGGTTTTTTGTGGCCCCTTCGTTGCCGTAGGCTACGTTTTCGGCGATTGAAGTTGAGAACAACTCGTTTTCTTGGAAAACGAGTGCGATGTTTCTTCTAACAAATTGATGCGAAAGTTTTTTATAGTTTTTGCCTGAGAGCAAGATATCTCCAGCTGTAGGGTCGTAAAACTTGTTGATCAAGTTAACGACAGTCGATTTACCTGTGCCTGAATGGCCAACTAATGCAACTTTTTCCAGATGGTCAATTTTAAATGAAACTTTATCCAGGACCATCTCAGAGGTTTCGTATTTGAAGCTGACATTTTTAAAGTCGATTGTCGGTTTGGTAATTGTTTTAGTTGTTTCTTTTTTCTTCCAATTTTCAGCGCTTGGAAGCTCGAGGATTTCAAAATACTCTTTACTGCCTGCCTCTGCTTGCTGAATATTGGTGAGGATAAAACTCATGGCAAAAAGCGGACGACGGGCCTGATTTACAAGCTGGATAATTAAAATTAAGGTTCCGATGGTGATGGCGCCTGTAAAAGCACTATAAAAAGCTACAACATCGATGCCAATAATAATGACAATAAGGCTGAAGTTCCTTGCAAAGTCGAATTTGTGGAAAGTCCAACTTTGTTTTGCGTAAATGTCGTTGATTTTGGAAAGATTTTGAGCAACTGAGGAAAATTCGGCTTGCTCGCTGTTGAAACTTTTAACGAGTTTTATATTACTGACG
>JBBQJY010000016.1:0-19012 GCA_038326365.1 Candidatus Curtissbacteria bacterium
CAAGTCTTGCTCTTGTCGCGCCTTTTATCGGCTTTGTTTTAATTCAGCCTGATTTAGGAAATGCGCTTAGCCTGTCGGCCATTTGGTTTGGGATGACCATTGTCTCAGGGTTTAAGCTCAGCAATTTCTTTGTACTCGCCATTGTAGCTGTCGTTCTCGGCTCATTATTTTTCGAACTTTTAGCGCCTTACCAAAAGGACCGCCTAAGCACATTTATCAATCCCAATCGAGATCCTTTGGGTACAGGTTACAACATAATTCAAGCCAAAATTGCCGTAGGTTCTGGCAAGATCTTTGGGCGTGGGTTTGCCCGTGGTCCTCAGTCACAACTCAACTTTTTGCCAGAAGCAGAAAGTGATTTTATTTTTGCTTCTATCTCAGAGCAGCTTGGATTTGTCGGTGCGGCTCTCATAATCAGCCTCTTTACTTGGATCATTGTGAAAGTAATTAATATTTCCGAAGGTCGCGACCGCTACTCACAACTTTTGACAACAGGCATTGCTTCGTTTCTTATCATCCAATTTTTGGTAAATGTCGGTATGAATCTGGGCTTAATGCCGGTAACGGGTATCACTTTTCCACTAGTTTCTTATGGTGGATCTTCTCTTTTGTCGACCCTTTTTCTCCTCGGCCTAGTCTATTCTGTGAAGTTGCATTGATTAATTCCCCATTTTTGGGTACAATTTCCAATTATGAACTGGGCAGTAATTCGCACTGGAGGCAAACAATATAAAGTTGCTGAAGGCGACAAATTAAATATCGAAAAATTAGATGACACTGACAACGAGTCAGTAACATTCGACGAAGTATTGGCCCTAAGTGCGGAGGGAGTAGTCACCCTGGGCAAGCCAACTGTAGAAAAAGCAAAGGTTAAGGCGAAACGAATGGCAGACATAAAGGAAGCTAAAATTCGCGTTGTCAAGTATAAATCAAAGTCTCGTTACACTAGAACCACGGGTCATAGGCAGAAAAAGACTCAAATCCTCATCGAAAAAATCGAAAGCTAGAAGACTAGATCAATCTACAACCTTCTATTCCATTGACAACTTGTGAAAATGTGGATAAAATCCATTTAGACTAAAATGGCACATAAAAAGGGTGGCGGAACAACCAAGAAAAATAGAGATAGTGCGGGCAAGCGCCTAGGTGTTAAGATTTTTGGTGGCCAAAAAGCATCGTCTGGCAACATAATCGTCAGGCAACGCGGTACGAAATTTTACCCTGGCCTTGGCAGCAAACTGGGCCGAGACCACACGATTTTTGCAATTAGAGAAGGCGTAGTTAAATTTCGTCAAAAGTTAGGTAAAAAGTTAATAGATATAGTTTAAAGTGGAAGACAATCAAATCTTCGAACTAGAAATAGACATGCTTCAGCCCAACCCGCTTCAGCCGCGAGGGCTCATCACTCCTGATTCTTTAAATGAACTTGTAGATTCTATCCGTGAACATGGCATTCTTGAACCTTTGGTTTTGGCCAAAACTCCTGCTGGTTATCAAATCATCGCAGGCGAGCGACGGTGGAGAGCCAGTAAAATTGCAGGGTTAGAAAAAGTGCCTGTGATTATCAAGGTGACAACTCCGCAGGGCATGTTAGAAATGGCAATTATTGAAAATGTCCAAAGAATCGATCTTAATCCACTCGAGAGAGCCCAAGCATTTAAAAGACTTATCGACGAATTTGGCCTCTCAACCGGAGAAATCGCCGTCAAAGTGGGCAAAAGTGCTCCGTATGTTTCAAATACACTTCGTCTTCTCACAGTGCCGGACGTTCTTAAAGATGCTCTAGCCTCAGGTGCAACCTCCGAAGGGCATGTTAGGGCTCTTGCGTCCTTAGAAGACCCCCATCTGGTGCTTGAAGCCTATAAAGAAATCCTATCTCGCAACCTTTCTGTGAGAGGCGCCGAAGAGCTCTCCAGAAAGCTTAAAAGTCGCGAAAATATCCAACCAAAACAGCAAAAACCTATTCTCAGGCTTCAAAACGATGAACTGGACAAATTTGAAGAAGAACTTTCCAAGATACTCTCAACCGATATGGTTAAAACGAAAGTCAAAATTAGCCAATCCAGAATAGAAAGCAAAATGCACGTTATTGTAAAAGGCAAAGTAGAAGATAGCTCGCAAGTAATTAAAAAAATCCGCGATCTAATAGTTAGCGCCGGAAATTAAACGCAAACCGGCATATTTACCTGTACTAATTAGCGGCCAATAAACAAACCACACCCTGCCTCTGATTGATTTTCTAGTAATTGCTCCAAACACTCTAGAATCAGAAGACGCTCCACGGTTGTCGCCAAATACAAAAAATTGGTCCTTACCTAGCTTTACTTCTTCGTCTCCTTGTGTTTGCACATCGATATACGACTCTCGCAATTTGCTGCCATTCAAAAAAATAGAACCGTCATGAACCGCCACGGTCTCGCCAGGCAAGCCGACAATTCTTTTAATAAAATCAACGTTATTTCCAATTGGAGCTTGAAACACTATAACGTCACCGCGTTTAGGATTAGAAAACCTATAGCTAACTTTTTCAGTCAGAAGTAATTCGCCGTCTTCATAAGTTGGCGACATGGATTCTCCTTTAACTCTGTGGGGTTGAACCAAAAAAATATAGACAAACAAAAAAATCGCGAGCGAAATTAGAGCTGTTTGAAAGATCTCCTTAAAGGTAGAAAGGATATTCTCTTCAACTTTCATCCTACAATTTTATGCTAAAATTGCCCTGCGCGTACAGTAGTAAATTTCCGCAGGCCAAGTTCAAAGCAGCTACTCCGGCCCGGATTATTTATAATTACACGATATGGCAATCCTTAAGCTTCTTCTTTTGGCACTCATTTTTTCCCTAATTCCCGGTCAACTTGTAAGGCTCAATTTAAGTTCAGGAGCACTCACCCTGTCAGATATCTTAGTTCTAGTAAGCGATGCAGCATTTATTTGTTATTTCATTGCCCTTAATAAAACAATAAATTTACCAAAACGATTCTTCTCTTTGGGAATTTTGTTTATGATCTCAGCACTAGCTTCTACTATTTTTGCCTTAAACTATTTTTCACCTAGCCAAATCCTATCAGCCTCATTTTTTTTGGTTAGACTCGTCTCCTATTTTTTCGTTTCCATTCTCACAATCAACCTTGTTTCCAAAAAAACCACAGAACAGTGGCTGAACGTATTGCTACTGGCAGGAATAATCTTTAGCTTAGCGGGAGTTTTTCAGTTCGTATTTTTGCCCGATCTTGCACCATTGCAAAATTTTGGCTGGGATCCGCACTATTTTAGACTTGTCTCAACAACTTTAGACCCCAACTACACAGGCTTTATTCTGTCAATTTTCGCAGCTGTTTCACTTTCTCTATATCTTTACAAAAAAAAAATATGGTATCTTTTCCTCTCTTTCTTTTTCACAACCGCGCTAATCTTGACCTTTTCCCGAAGCTCCTACTTGGCGTTTCTTGCGGTTATGCTAACAGTTGGAACTATAAAATCGCCAAAAGTTCTCGTAGGCACGGCTTTTGTGTTTTTATTAACATTCACTTTTATCGTTCCGGCCAGAGAAAGAATAATTGGCGCTTTTTTGGTAGACGATACTGCTACGGCCAGAATTATCAGCTGGCAGAAAGCAATAACTATTTTCACTGACCACCCTGTTTTTGGTGTTGGTTTTAATACTTACCGCTCAGCTCAAGAAAGTTATGGTTTCTTTGAAAATGATGATCAGGTGGGGGGCCACTCAGGTTCTGGGGCCGACTCCAGCTTTCTGCTAATTGCGGCGACCACAGGCCTCGTCGGCTTTAGTTTTTTCATCAGCTGGATAATCTCAATTTTATTAACTCTTAGGTCGAAGTTAAAAAACAGTCCGACAACCTTAGCTGCTTTTGCATCTTTTGTAGGTCTTATTGTTCACACTCAATTCGTAAATTCATTCATGTTTCCACAGGTTATGCTCATCATTTGGTTTCTTGTCGGTTTGTCATATGTCCAAGATAATTAAAATCGCACTTATTTGGTCTTTGGGAATCGTTGCGCTCTCATATCTCGGCACATACGTTTTTGCGCCTTTTGCCAATAGTTCGCCGGCGTTCGAAGCCCCAAACAAAAGAATTAACTTCTACTTGGCACTTGCTCAGTGGGATGGAGGAAATTATTTACATATTGCCAAAAACGGCTACGATGACGGAAAACTTGTTGCTTTCGCGCCTCTTTATCCGCTGGTAATCATGTTTTTTTCTTGGGTTTTACCTAGCCCGATTATAGCTGGGGTTTTAATCTCACACGTTTCTTTTCTTATTTTTATATTTTTTTTCTACAAATATCTTATCTTGCACTGGGGCAAGAGAGTTGCCAACAATACAATAATTACTCTTATTTTTTTCCCCACAGCATTCTTTCTGATATTGGTTTATTCGGAGGCGTTGTTTTTAATGCTAGTCGTTTTGTCTCTTTATGCTTTTGATCAAAAAAGACCAATTATGGCCGCAATATTTGGGGGCACATCGTCACTGGCCAGGTATTTAGGCGTCTTTTTAATCGTTTCAATTGTTGCTGGGGCAATTCGAAAAAAACAAAATCTAAAATCTCTCATAGTTTATTTTTCAGCTAACTTACCTTTGTTAATCTTCTCAACCCTGCTATTTGTTACGTATCATAATCCATTTCTTTATTTATCCGCAGAGGCTAATTGGCATAGGCACATTCAAAATCCGTTTTTCACAATTGAAGGTTATCTATTGCAGGTTCTCTTCAAGCCAGACTTTAGCCAGAATAATACATATGACGTAATTGTCACCTTAACCTTTCTAGTGCTTCTAGTGGCAAAGATAAAAAAAATTCCATTCTCTCTTTGGACGTTTTCCGCTTTTGCAATTCTAATCCCAGCTTCTACCGGCACCTTAACTAGCATGCCACGCTATGCATTAGCCTCCCTCGGTTCGTTTGTTGCAATAGGGTTATTAATTGATCAAAATAAATGGCTCAAGTACATTGTTTGGCCGGCAATGCTAATGGCCCAAGGAGTAATAATTTCTCTTTTTATAACCGGTCACTGGATTGCTTAACCTCAATCTCAACTGAAAATCTACTTATTGTATGACAGCTTTAATTTAACAATCTTCGTGTTCCCGGCTTCGTCTATCGCTTTGACTTCTACATTATTGTCACCAACAACCAGTGGTATAAAAACATCAAATTTACCGCTTGAGTCTACGTTTGCCAAAAATCCGCTTGCGAAAACTTGCGCGTCTTTTTCCACCTTACCTTCTACTTTAATTCTGTTGTTATCCCCGGAAAAATTTTGTCCGTCACTGGGTGAAGTCACCTCAAGTTGCGGTTCGCGCTTATCCAATGTAACCTTCACTAGTTGTGAAAAATCACTAGAAGAACCATTCTCAACCATCGCTTTTGCACGAAAGTCGTTTTCACCGTCTTTTAAAACTAAGTTACCAAATTCAAATCTTCCGCTTTGAACTTTTGCCGTTGCAACCTTTTCTTCTTCACGAAAAAGATCAACGCTGTTGCCGTCTGCCGAAAAACCGGATAATTTTAAATTCGCACTATTGGTGGCAGTGGGCACTGTGTCGATAACGGGTATTTGAACAAAAGTATTTTCATTGCCATTTTGAGAGTTTTTACGACCGGAGATAGAATTTACAGAGTCGGCTATTTTTCCCAAAAAAGAGGTCCCGACAGTAAAAAGCACAATAATTATCACGACACTGACAACAGAAAGAACCAAAATACGCTTGATAATATCCTTTTCTTCTTGTCTAGCCAACCGATCAATCCGGTTAATTTTTCGCGTCATGTTTATTTTTGTCGCTCTACTGAGCCGACGGGGGGAATCGAACCCTCGACCTACTGTTTACGAAACAGTTGCTCTACCACTGAGCTACGTCGGCGAGCACTCGGACTTATTTTATCTTTTTAGAGAAATCTAATCAAACCAGAAGTTGAGCGGGTAAGGGGGATTGAACCCCTGTCTCTACCTTGGGAAGGTAGTGTTGAGCCACTCAACTATACCCGCATGTTATGCGGTATTGAGTTTATCAAAAAACGAATCTCTTATCGAGGTATAACTAAATTGCTTCCCTCAAAAATTAAAGGATTGCCGTTCGGTAGACGACCGATATTATTAGCTTTTGCAATCAAACCCCACTTACTGCCATCACCGTAAACTTCCTCTGCAATTTTAAATAGCGTATCTCCCGAGTTAACTTTATAGTTTGTAGCAAACATTTGCTCATTCATTTTTACAGCATCATCCTTCGAAGGGACATTGAGGGTCATGTCTGCAAAAATTACGTTAGGATTGGTAATATTGTTTACTCGCGCCAGTACTGGCCACATATTAATATCGCCGTAATATTTCTCTGCGATTTTGCTTAGAGAATCACCGTTTGCAACTTTATATTCTCCTGGTTTTACAACATCTGCCTTATTTTGGTCAGCCATTTGTTGCTGCTGGTCTGCAGTCGTTTGCGCACCGTTATCAATACTTTTGTTTCTGTTGGTAATAAAATTTGCAACCAAAAGTCCCAAAATCACCACAATAATTGCGCCCAAAATGAAACTTGCATAATTTTCTTGCCAATTAATTTTTCTTGATTTTTTCTTTGTTGCCATGATTGGAAATAACCTCCTTCCAGGCAGAAGAATGAAAAAGTACAATTTAAATAATACCAGGCTAGTCAATAGTGCGCTGCATTTGTTCTAAATTGACACGAAATAAGCATGAGTGTAAACTACACTAGCTCATTTTTGGGATCGTAGCTCAGTTTGGTTAGAGCGCTTCCCTGTCACGGAAGAGGTCGCCGGTTCGAGTCCGGTCGGTCCCGCACCATTAATGTAAATTTGACATGGTTAGCCACGCACAAAATATTATGCCATAATGGCATAATTATGAAATTTTATTCGAATCGTGATATAGCAAAACTTCTTCGTGAAGTGGCAGCCGCCTACACAGTAAAAAACGGCCCTTATTTCAAAATTATTGCTTACACAGCCGCAGCTGATAGTATAGATCACGCAACAAGTGAGCTCAAAGACCTTTGGGAAGACAAGAAATTAGACTCTGTCCCTGCTTTGGGCAAGAGCATGCAGAGCTACTTAGATGAACTTTTTAAAACGGGCCGAGTAAAACATTTCGACCAAATTAAAGAAAATATACCTACAGCTATGTTCGATCTTTTAGATCTCGTTGGTATGGGTCCAAAAACAGCTTATAAATTAACAACAGCGCTCGACATCAAAAATATTGGTGACCTTGAAAAAGCAGCCAAAGCCGGCAAAATTCGCACATTACCTACTTTTGGGGAAAAATCTGAGCAAGATATTCTATCCGCAATCGCAGAACATAGGGGAAAGTCAGAGCAACGGTATCCCATGCCATTTGCTTTTAACATTTCCGAACGTCTCATTGAATACATGAAAAGCTTGCCGGCCTGTGAAAAGGTGGAACCTTTGGGGTCATTACGACGAATGGTTGCGACAATCGGCGATGTCGACATTGCTATCGCATCAAAAGACCCGAAAACGGTTATAAAACACTTCAAATCTTTCCGTGAAACAGCCAGAGTCGTTGGGGCTGGCGATGTTTCTTCATCAATAATTTTAAAAAACGGCTTTAGAGTAGATTTAAAAATTCAACCACCTGATGCTTTTGGGTCGCTCCTTCAGCATTTTACAGGTTCGAAATATCACAATATTCGTCTGCGCGAATTTGCTCTGAAAAAAGGAATGTCTCTTTCTGAATATGGAATAAAGTACAAAAACAAACTGCATAAATTTTCAAATGAAGTTGATTTTTATAAATTTATCGGTCTTGACTATATTGAACCGGAAATGCGCGAAGACACAGGTGAAATCACTTTAGCCTTGGAGCATAAGCTGCCAACTCTTATTAAATCGTCAGACATAAAAGGTGACTTACATATACACTCGAGCTATCCAATTGAACCAAGTCACGATCTCGGCAAGGACACTTTTAAGGCGTTGATCAAGAGAGCAAAAGAGCTCAAGTATGCCTACCTCGGTTTGTCGGATCATTCACCGGGGGTTGGTACCCACACCAAATCACAGTTAGTTGCTTTGATAAAAAAGCGAACTGAAACTATCGAACAAATAAAGAACTCAGAAAAAAACTTCAGAGTATTAAATTTACTCGAAATAGATGTGCTATCTAACGGGGATCTTTCCGTGCCTCAAGCTGGATTAGACTTGCTTGATGGTGCGATAGCCGGCATACACTCTGGCCATGGGCAGAATAAAGAGCTGATTACAAGAAGGTTATTAACAGCTATTCGATGCCCAAAGGTAAAAATTATTTCTCACCCAACCGGAAGGATTCTTGGAGAGAGGTCGTCTTATGATGCTGACTGGCCGGTGGTTTTTAAAGAATGCGCAAAAACAAATACTTATCTGGAAATCAATGCGTGGCCAACGCGCCTTGACTTGCCAGACGCACTGGTTAGAGAGGCAAAATCCTTTGGTGTAAAGTTTGTTATCGATTCCGATGCTCATGCGCTTGATCATATGGACAACATGATGTTCGGAGTCTCTGTTGCACGCAGGGCATGGTGTACCAAAAAAGATATCGTCAATACTTCCAACTTTGTTGAATTTAGAAAAGCATTTAATGTATGATCTACTAGTATGTTGACGCTATACATCGTAATTGGAATCGTTGTTGTCGTTGTTCTGTTTGTCATCTCTCTTTATAACGGCTTAAGAACTGGCCAAATGAGAATAAGAGAATCTTGGTCAGGAATCGACGTACAACTCAAGCGCAGATCATCCTTAATTCCAAATTTGATGGAGACCGTCAAGGGTTATGCCAAGCACGAGAAAGAAGTTTTTGAAAATGTAACAAAGGCAAGGACGGCCATGATGCAGGCACAAGGGCCTAAGTCTGCGGCTTCAGCAGACAACATGCTTTCAGGTACTCTTAAAACACTTTTCGCAGTCGCCGAAAATTATCCGCAACTAAAAGCCTCAGACAATTTCAAAGAACTTCAAGAAGAACTTTCTGACACAGAAACCAAAATAGCAGCCGCTCGGCAATTTTATAATTCCAACGTTTTGGATTTCAACACGAAGATTAAAGTTTTCCCCAATGTTCTTCTTGCCTCAATGTTTGGCTTCCACGAGGAGCAATTCTTTGAAGCAGACGACCAATCACGTCAGGATGTAAAAGTTAAATTTTAGCTTTAATGAATTCTCCAAAAATCTTTTCCGGATCAAGCAATCCTGAACTTGCCGCTGAAGTTTCTCAAATTTCAAAAATCCCGCTGGGCAAATTAGACCTAGGCAAATTCTCCGACGGCGAAATTGACGTTTGGGTAGAGGATGATGTTAATAATTCAAATGTCTTTATTTTGCAATCAAATAGCTCTCCTGTAAATGACAACATTATTGAACTGGCGCTAATTGCAGACGCCCTTCGCAGATCAGGCGCCCACAATAGAACCGCTGTTATTCCGTACTTTGGGTATTCAAGAAAAGAAAAACAATCTCGACGTGGAGAACCAATTTCTGCCAAAGTAATTGCCGACTTGATAATCGAGTCCGGAATTAACAAAGTTATTTGTTTGGATCTTCACTCGGACGCAATTGTAGGCTTCTTCAGCGTGCCGGTTATTTATCTCTCTGCCCTCGAAGTTTTGGCAACAAAACTCAAAGACGAAAAGCTTATTAATCCCATTGTTGTTGCACCAGACGTTGGCGGCGTCAAACGTGCTAGAAATTTTGCCTCCATGCTGTCGGCCCCCCTTGCTGTTATCGAAAAACACAGACAAGTTGATTCGCGGGATAAGATGGAAGTCCTCTCGATGTCCGGCGAAGTCTCGGGCGATACTGCAATAATTATCGACGACGTAATCTCAACCGGGGGCACAATCATCCAAAGTGCAACCGCCCTCAAACAAAAAGGTGTCAAAAGAATAATTGTCTGCGCAACACATGGAGTTTTTGCAGGCGACGCTGTCAAAAATCTAGAAGCAAGCCCTGTAGACAAGTTAATCGTGACAGACAGTATTCCTCAAGACCAAAAAAGCGCAAAGATAGAAGTTGTTTCCATAGCAAGTCTTATTTCAGCCAGCGTCCTTGAAGAAGTCTAGTGGATTTTAAAAATAAACTTTCCCAAATTATTAAAAAAAACAATAGTCTGCTCTGTGTGGGCCTTGATCCAGAAGCATTCAAAATTGTCCCTAGAAAATCTTTTTTCGAATTTAATAAATGGATAATTGAGCAAACACACGATCTTGTAAATTCATACAAACCGAACACAGCTTTTTACGAAGCGGAAGGAATTAAGGGTCTCGAAGAATTAAAAAAAACTATTGAGTTTCTAAAATCTAATCACCCTGATATCCCAGTGATCTTAGATGCCAAAAGAGGAGATGTGCCAAATACTGCCAAAATGTACGCAAAATCAGTTTTTGAATTTTGGCAGGCAGACGCAGTGACACTCTTTCCTAACTTAGGGTTTGATAGCATTCAGCCATTTCTAGAATATAAAGATAAATTTTCTATTTTGCTTATTAAAACTTCGAATCCCGATTCTGGTCAATTTCAAAATATAAAAACAAATAACGGAAAATACTATATTGCCATGGCGAATAAGATAAAAGCTTGGCAAGAAAAAAATTTCGGTGTACTTGTAGGGTCAACTTACCCGAAAGAGTTAGCAGAAATTAGAAAGCTATTTCCAGGTCGCGTAATCTTGTCACCTGGTTTTGGAGGGCAAGGAGCCGGTGTAAAAGAGTCCACTAAGGCAGGCATCGACAAATCAGGGGCAGGGATTATGTTCAACGCTAGCCGTAGTATAATCTACAGTCAGGATCCAAGAGCGGCCGCTCAAGAACTAAGAAATGAAATCAACCTCTACCGATAATTCCAAAAAAGTTGCAGAGATTCTTCTAGACATCGGCGCAGTTCTATTTTCCAGAAATAAACCTTTCAAATTTGACTCAGGTATTTTAAGTCCCGTTTATGTCGACTTAAGGCTTCTGCTGTCTTATCCAAAGGAAAGAACATATATAGTCAACCAGTTAGTAAACAAAGTTCAAGAGATTGGATTACCAGATATAGTTGCGGGAGTAGCAATTTCTGGTATCCCTCATGCAGCCTGGATTTCAGGAAAATTGAATTTACCCATGGTTTTCATTCGCGAAAAACCAAAAGACCACGGGCGAGGAAAACAAGTGGAAGGTGTTTTAAAAAGAGGACAGAAAGTTCTAATAGTTGAAGAGCTGGTTTCAACGGCCGGCTCGTCGGTAGTTGCAATTGACGCCGCAAGACAACTTGGGGCTAAAGTTAGCGACCAGGTTGCTATTTTTACACACAACTTAAAAAAAGCGAAAGAGAACTTCAAGGGCGCCAGGGTTAATTTCCACTATCTTACCTCAACCATCGAAGTCGCCCAAATTGCAAGGGAAAAAGGTTTTTTAAAGGTTGAGCAAGTAGATCTGATAGAAAAATGGATTGAAGATCCTGAACACTGGGGTAATAATGGCTGACATATCGACCATAATTGCTGGCGTCAATTTCGAAACTTGCGTTTTTAATACTGCCGGCCCAGCTGATACAACCCTCGAAGAACTTGAAATAGTCGGAACATCAAAATCTTCAGCAATTACCATGAAGTCTTGTACAGTAGAACCGCGAGACGGCAATCCAGAGCCCAGATATGCTGATTTAGAATTCGGATCAATAAACTCTATGGGTCTTCCCAATTTAGGTTACAAAGCTTATGTTAAATTTGCCAACTCGCTTAAAAAATACGATAAACCGATCTTGGCAAGTATTTGCGGCATGACTCTTGAAGACAATGTCTTAATGTTTAAAGCCTTCAACGAGTCAAATGTAGATATTGTCGAGTTTAATCCTGGGTCTCCCAATACAATTGGTAAACCAATCGTTGGTTACGACCCAAGCGAAATGGACAGACTCTTAGGTGCTGTTTCTAAGGTTTCTAAAATACCATTTGGGGTAAAACTTCCGCCTTATTTTGATCTGGTTCACTACGATGAAATTGCCAAAGTTATTAAAAAATATCCCGTAAAGTTTGTCACCTGCATAAACTCAATTGGCAATGGCTTAGTAATCGATGCGCAAAAAGAACAACCGTTAATTAAGCCAAAAGGCGGCTTCGGTGGAATTGGTGGCAAGTATATTAAATATACGGCCCTAGCAAATGTGCGCAGGTTTTACGATCTTTTCGAAGACAAAATCCAGGTGATAGGAGTTGGTGGGGTATATTCCGGCATTGATGCTTTTGAATACATCTTAGCGGGGGCTTCGGCAGTTCAAATTGGTACAGCTTTTTTACAAAAAGGCCCAAACATTTTTGAAACTGTTCAAAATGAACTTGAAGAATTCATGCAAGAAAAAGGTTACAGTAAAATCTCCGATTTCCGAGGTAAGCTAAAAGAACTTTAGATTCTTGTAATTTGTTTTGCCGGGCAAATCCAAACTTGAATTGTTCTCTGGCGAATTGGGTTCTTGCCTTTACCGTCTCTCCCATCAAATTCAAAAGCAGCAACTTGCTGGTATTTTCCCAGCTCAAGCTTTCCATCCAAAATAGGTACAACTACGCTGGCATGAGAATAGGTTAGCGTTCTGATATGAGCCGCCGCATTGTAGTCTTCGTCGATTTCATTACAATAAGGATTGTCCTGACACCTATGTTTATAGTCTGTCAGAGGATGTTTGTAAGCCATAGAAACACGGGTAGATCTTCTATCCTCAGGAACACTATGCAAGGTGTGCTCCAAAATGTCGTTAAGAAGATTTGGTTCGGCGATTTCGTTTACAACTATTCCCAGGGTCGTATGCTTACTGTTTACAAAAACAAAACCCATTTTTACTTTGGCTTTTTTTATAGAGGCATTAATTACATCCGTGATGTCGGAAAAGTAAGTAGTTTTTGTTGAGGGGAACTTGATCTCTTTAAGAAAAGCTTTCATACGAAAGACCAACAATCATTTTAGCACAGAAATAATGCCAATATTTCCATAACTTGAGCTAGAATACGATGCTTGTTTAGGGTAAAATCTGACTAGCATGACAGCTTACACACAAATAGGCGCCAATCGTTTTAAAACATGGCTAATTATGTTTTTGTTCGCGCTATTTATTACTGGTATCGTTTTTGTTTTCTCACGAGCCCTAGGTTTTAGCGGCCCGTCTGCTTTAGGCTTTACGGGTGTTGCTCTCATTGTTGCTGGAGTCATGAACTTTTTCAGCTACTACTACAGTGACAAAATTGTGATGGCAATTTCCAGTGCCCACCAAATTCAGAAAAAAGACAATCCCACCTTGTTTCGAATAGTTGAGAACTTATGTATTGCGTCTGGTTTACCAATGCCTAAAGTTTATATTGTCGAAGATAGCGCACCCAATGCCTTTGCCACAGGTCGAGATCCAAAGCACGCCGCGATCGCTTTTACCACAGGTATTTTGTCGAAACTTAACAAGTTGGAGCTCGAAGGTGTGGCTGCCCACGAACTTTCTCATGTTGGCAACTACGATTCTCGTCTTATGACAGTTGTTTCAGTTTTAGTCGGTTTGATCGCGCTTTTGGCGGACTGGTTTATAAGAATTACCTGGTTTGGTGGGGGAGACAGAGATAGAGACAACGACTCGGCAAGCGGAATATTTATGATAATTGCATTAATTCTTGCCTTTTTATCACCGATAGTTGCAACTTTAATTCAGCTTTCTATCTCCAGAAAGCGGGAACTTTTGGCTGATGCATCTGGTGCACTTCTAACTCGAAATCCGGAAGAATTGGCAACTGCGCTTTTGAAAATATCTAGTGACCCGGAGCCTCTAGAAGTTGCTAATAAAGCTACAGCTCATCTTTATATTGTAAACCCATTTAAATCGGGCCACGGAGTTTTGAATACTTTTGCTAATCTTTTCAACACCCATCCGCCCATAGAAGAACGCGTGAAAGCATTAAGGGCAATGGAACAAGGGTAAAATGGCCAAAATCAAAATAGACCATATTGCCAAGCTTGCAAACTTACCTTTGAGCTCTGAAGAAAAAGAGCTTTATGAAAAACAACTTTCAGCAATTTTAGACTATGTCGAGCAGGTAGAGTCTGCAGACACAAAAGAAGTTGAGCCGACATTTAATGTAATAGAAAGTGTAAACAATCTCCAAAAAGACCAAACAGTAAGCGGCTTAACTCAAGATGAGGCACTTGGGAACGCAACAAATAAAAAGGACGGCTTCATTGTCAGCCGAGGTGTGTTTGAAAATGAATGACATCACATCGCTCTCTCTGACCCACACAATTATCGACCTAAAAGATAAAAAATTCTCTCCTCAAGAATTAAATACGGCATATCTTGCAAGAATCCAAAAATTAAACCCCAAATTAAATGCTTATCTTCATTTAAACGAGAGCTCCGATAAAATTCCCGTAGCAATTAAAGACCTTATTTCTGTTAAAGATCTACCGATGACTTGCGGTTCTAGGATCCTTGAAGGATACGTGCCTCCATACAATGCGACTGTTGTCAACAAGCTCGCGTCAAATGGCATTTCGATAATAGGTAAAACCAACTTAGACGAATTTGCCATGGGATCTTCTGGAGAAAACTCCGCCTATTCACCTGCCAAAAATCCCTGGGACACAACAAAAGTTCCTGGAGGTTCGTCATCCGGATCTGCCGTTGCAGTTTCCGCAGATCTTTGCGCCTTTGCCCTGGGAACCGATACTGGTGGATCGATTCGCCAACCTGCCTCTCTTTGTGGTGTTGTTGGCTTAAAACCAAGTTATGGTAGGGTTTCTCGTTATGGTGCTCAAGCAATGGCATCGTCTCTGGACCAAATCGGACCAATTACAAAAACTGTCGAGGACGCAAAACTTGTACTATCGTGGATTGAAGGGGAAGACGGACAAGACAATAATGTTGTTTCAAAATCCAAAATCCAAAGTCCACCACTTAAAAATCTAAAAGGTGCAAAGGTAGGTATACCCATAGAGTATTTCAGAGAAGGTCTCGACTCAGAAGTCGAAAAAGTTGTTAAGGCCGCTATTAATAAATTAAAAGATTTAGGTGCGGAAGTTGTCGAAGTGTCACTACCAAATACTAAATATGCAGTCTCTGTTTATTATTTGATTATGGCTTCCGAAGTCTCCTCAAATCTCGCTCGGTATGACGGAATTCGCTTTGGGCAAGACAGAAGCAAATTTGGCCCAGAAACTAAGAGGAGAATTATGCTTGGGACGTTTGCTCTCTCCACAGGATATTTCGACGACTATTTCATCAAGGCCGCAAAAGTCCGCACTCTCATTAGAAATGATTTCAAAGAAGCTTTCAAAAAATGCGATGTTATTGTTGGGCCTGTTTCCCCAACTGTGGCTTGGAATATTGGCAAAAAAACCCAGGACCCTCTCGCAATGTATTTATCAGACGTTTATACAATTCCTTCAGCCTTGGCTGGTTTACCTGGCCTGTCAGTTCCGTGCGGTTTTGCCAGCAATCTTCCCGTGGGCTTACAAATATTAGGCCAATATATGAACGACGAAACAGTATTATCAGTCGGTCAGCAATATCAAGAGGCAACAGAATGGTACAAAGAAAGGCCAAAAACATGAAGTGGGAAACAGTTATTGGTGTAGAAGTTCATGTCGAAACAAACACAAAAACCAAGATGTTTTGTCGGTGTAGCGCAGACTATTTTGGCGCCAAACCTAACACTCATGTTTGTCCAGTTTGCTTAGGTCTTCCTGGGGCTTTACCCACGACCAACGAGGAGGCTATTAAAAAATGCATAATTGTTGGTCTTGCTTTAGGCTGCGATATTTCCGAGCGTTCCATTTTTGAGCGTAAGAATTATTTCTATCCGGATCTTCCCAAAGGTTATCAGATCTCCCAATATCGCTGGCCTCTCTGCGTTGGAGGGTCCATAGATATTGAAGGTAAAAACAGAAAAAAAACAATTCGTATAAATCGAGCGCATCAGGAGGAAGACACAGGCAAATTAAGCCATAGAGGCAATGAAACTTTTATAGATTTCAACCGTTCCGGTTTGCCTCTCGTTGAAATCGTAACAGAGGCAGACTTTCGCGATTCTTCCGAAGTCCGTGATTACGGAAAAAAGCTTCAGCAAATAATTCGTGCGATTGGAGTTTCGAAAGCCGACATGGAAAAAGGCGACATGAGACTCGAGGCAAACATCTCTGTGCGCCCAGAAGGGCAAAAAGAACTACCAAACTACAGAGTCGAGCTCAAAAACATCAATAGTTTTAAATTTATTGCAGACGCCATCGATACCGAAGTTGCCAGGCAAATAGAAATATTGGAGAGTGGCGGCAAGATATCTCAACAAACGAGAGGTTACAACGAAGATAAGCACGAAACTTTTCTTCAGCGTGAAAAAGAAGAAGCCAATGATTACCGCTATTTCCCAGAGCCAGATTTATTACCGCTTGTTCCAGATCGCGCTTTGGTCGAAAAGCTAAAATTAAAGGCAAATGCCTCGGATCCAGCCAAAAAATTAACAGTGCTCGTGGCAAAATATAATCTTGGCGAAAAGCTAGTTTCGACTCTAATGGGCCAAGGCATGGTCGAATTCTTCGAAGAAGCTGTGCAAATATCGGGTGATGGGAGTGCCAAGGCTTTGGCTACTTATATCACAAATCGCAAAATCGACCCAACTAAACAAAAACCTCAGGACTTAGTTGATGAAATAAACGCCAAAGGCCAAAACATGGCAGGCCAAAATCAAATAGTGGAAGCATCCAAAGAGGCAATTGAACAAAGCGAAAAAATGGTTACTGACTATAAGGCGGGAAAAACAAACTCTATCCAGGGCCTAATTGGCCAAGTCATGAAAAAAACACAAGGCAAAGCTGATCCCCAAAAAGCCCGAGAAATTTTGGAAAAACTACTCAAATAAACTAAATTATAATCTGCTAAAATATAGTCGATATTGTGGCTAAATTCACTCATCTTCACGTCCACACAGAATTCTCACTTCTGGACGGACTGTCAAAAATTCAAAAACTTGTAAACCAGGCCAAAATTCAAGGAATGGAGCATCTTGCCATTACTGACCACGGAGCTATGTACGGAGCACTTAAATTTTACAAAATCTGCAAAGCCGAAGGAATCAACCCCATAATCGGTTGCGAAATGTACATTGCAAAAAGAGCGTTAACAGACAAAGAAATGGGTCTGGATAACGAATATAGTCATTTAACCGTCCTTGCCCAGAGCGAAGAAGGATACAAAAATTTGATGAAGTTAGTGACAATTTCGCAAATTGAAGGTTTCTATTACCGACCGAGAGTAGATAAGGATACATTAGCGAAATATTCAAAAGACCTGATCGCTCTTTCCGGTTGCAATTCCTCAGAAGTTGCTAAAGCGATAACCTCGGGCAATTACGAAGATGCCAAAAAACTTGCCCAAAGCTACAGCCAAATATTCGGTAAAGATAATTTCTATATAGAAGTTCAGCGTCATGAGTTTGGAAAATTTGCAACAGCTCACGAGAAGGGCAGCGAGATATATAACGAGCTAACTCGAATGCACGAGGAAGAGTTAAAAATAATTGATGGCTCAAAAAAACTAACCAAAGACACAGGGCTAAAGCTCGTCGCAACCAACGATCTTCATTATGTCCTCCCAACCGATGCTCAAGCTCAAGATGCCATCGTCTGTATCCAAACAGGCAAAAACATCTCCGAAGTTAAAAGATTAAGAATGATTGACTCTCCAACTTTTTACCTAAAAACAACCAAAGAAATGGAAGAGCTCTTTTTAGACATTCCCGAAGCCGTAACAAACACGGCAGAAATTGCCAGCAAAGTAGACATTAACATCCCTCTGGGCAAAGTTGCCTTTCCTAAGTTTGAAGTGCCCAAAGGCCAAAACCCTGACGACTTTCTAGAGAAACTCTGCTATGAGCGAATAAAAAACAGAGTGCCGGAAGTCACAGACGAAATGAACGAACGCCTCAAATACGAGCTCTCAGTTATATCCAAAAAAGGTTACTCGGCCTACTTTTTGGTTGTTTCCGATTTTGTAAACTGGTCGCGCGATCAAGGAATAATATCAACAACCAGGGGTTCAGCATCTGGAAGCTTGGTTTCCTTCGCTCTTGGCATCACTACGGTAAATCCGCTATTTTTTAAGCTACCCTTCGAAAGGTTTTTAAATCTATGGAGGCCAAGTCTTCCCGATATCGATGTCGATTTTGAAGATAAAAGGCGAGACGAAGTAATTGCCTACGTTCGCGATAAATATGGCCAGGATACGGTAGCACAAATTGGCACATTCGGAACAATGATGGCCAGAGCGGCCGCCAGAGACGTCGCCCGAGTTTTGGGCTGGCCTTATAGCAAGTCTGACAGAGTCGCCAAAATGATTCCCATTGGGGCCCAAGGTTTTCCAATGTCCATTGATCTGGCCAAAAGACAAAATCGAGACCTGGGCAATCTTTACAACCAAGACTTCGAAGTGAGGGAACTTTTAGATTTAGCAGAAAAAGTCGAAGGTAATGCCCGCCATGTTTCCGTGCACGCTGCCGGTGTTGTCATCGGTCCCGACACCTTAACCAACTATACCCCGCTTCAGAGAGAAACAACTGGAGAAAAGGTTATAACTCAATACGATATGCACGATGTGGAAGACGCTGGTCTTGTCAAAATGGATTTTCTTGGAATTCGTAATTTGTCCATTCTCGGTCAGGCTGTAAAAATTGTGGCTGAGCAGCAGAAGATTGATGTTGACCTGGCAAAAATTGAGTTAAACGACCGCAAAGCCTTCGAAATTTTGGCAAAGGGAGAAACCATGGGCCTTTTTCAGCTCGGTGGTTCGGGTATGACTCGCTACCTAAAAGAACTTCGCCCTTCTTCGGTTTTCGATATCATGGCCATGATCTCTCTTTTTAGGCCAGGGCCCATGAACTCAATTCCAGAATTTATAGAAAGAAAACACAATAGCAAGAAAGTTAATTATTTTGATCCCAGAATGGCAGAATACCTCGACCAATCATATGGAG
>JBBQJY010000017.1:0-18405 GCA_038326365.1 Candidatus Curtissbacteria bacterium
TAATCCCATCATGAACGGAATTGACCCGTATTGGGGTAGTGTTTGGGCAATTACTGAAGCAGTCGCCAATTACGTCTCCTTTGGAGGAGATCTTAAAAAAGCGGCGCTTATTGATAATTTCATTTGGCCATTTCCGGATGAAGAGTCAATGGCAGATTTAGACAAATCTGTCGATGCCTGTTGCAATATGGCAAAAATACTAAATATGCCATTTGTTTCGGGTAAGGATAGCTTGTCGTCTACGTACCGATATCCCAATGGCAAAATATTGAAAATTCCCCCCGTGCTTTTGATCTCTGTTTTTGGAAAAATAGACGATGTAAAAAGTACAACTACATCTGACTTTAAAAAGAACGACTCTATACTCATCTTAGTTGGAAACCCAGACGCCAAAAATATTGGTGGAACAATATACGCACAAACCATTGGTGCAATGGGAGATGTTCCAAAGGTTGATATTAAAAATTTAAAGGGAGTTTTGGAATCAATAACTAACTGCGCAAAGGAGGGAAAAATTCTTTCTTGCCATGATGTCTCTGAAGGTGGTGTATTGACTTCAGTCTGTGAAATGGCATTCGGTGGAGAAATAGGGGCAATTATATCGGTCAAACATTCAAACCCAGGATATTTCCTATTTAGCGAAACTCCGGGCACATTCATAGTAGAAGTAGAAAGCGAAAAAATCGCAAAAAAGCTATTTGATAACGTCCCTCATCAAGTAATAGGAAAAACCACTAAGGAAAAATTAATAACTATCGGCGCTGAAAAGATAAGTCTTAATAAATTAAAAACTGCATGGCAAAGACCCATGAAGGAGATCTTCCATTGAAAAAATTAAAGTCATCCCCAGCGACTAGATCTAAAATTAAGGTTTGTGTTATTAGATCCGATGGAGCCAACTGCGACGAAGAGTTACATTATGCTTTTGAAAAATACGGAGCAGATGCAGAACTAGTCAATGTCAATGAATTTAGAAATAAGTCAAAAAGACTAAAAAATTATCAAATACTCGCACTCCCTGGTGGTTTCTCGTACGGCGACGATATTGCCTCGGGAAAAGTTTTTGCAATAGAGCTAATGTCTTTTTTTAAAGATCAGATTCAAGAATTCACGGCTAAAAAAGGTTTAGTACTGGGTGTTTGCAATGGTTTTCAAACTCTTATCAGAACAGGTCTACTTCCCTATAATAACATGGGTACAATGGACGCGACTCTTGAACAAAATGAGAGTGGGCATTTTGAGTGCCGTTGGGTAAAAATCAGAATAGAAAAAAGTATCTCGCCATTTTTATCACAACTCTCTGGTCAGATATTAGATATCGCGGTCAATCATGGCGAAGGAAAATTTTATACCCTGCCATCAACTCTTGACCAAATTGAAAAAGACCAATTAGTCACCTTTCGCTATGTTGACGAAAAAGGCGAGCCGACACGTCATCATCCGGCAAATCCCAATGGATCTCTAAACGCAATTGCCGGTATTACCGATTTAACAGGCCGAATATTGGGATTAATGCCGCATCCAGAAAAATTTGTAGATATTACCCAACACCCCAATTGGCGCCGGGAAAGTTTTATGAAACCACACGGCTCATATATCTTTGAGAATCTGATAAAATTTGCAAAAGACCAATGAAGAAAAAAATAACATACGGGCAAGTTGGAGATAATTACGACACAAAGGATCCTATTAAAAAAATGGCCCAGCTGGCTGCCCGACAAACTAAAATTAAAAACCAGTCAGGCTTTCGAGAATTAACAGAATCTCGTGGTGAATCAGCATTTGTTTGGAAATCAGGCAGTTCTCTGATGGCCTCGGTAGTAGAGGGTCTCGGCACAAAAAATTTAGTAGCAGATGCAATGCACAAAGCAACGGGGCAAACTTATTATGACGTAATCGGGCATGACACGGTTGCCACTATAATTAACGATTTGATTTCAGTTGGTGCTAGGCCACTAGTTGTTCACGCTTACTGGGCGATCGAAGATAACCAATGGTTGCAAGATAAAGCTCGCATGAGTGATTTAATAAGTGGTTGGCGAGATGCTTGTAAGTTGTCTGGTGCGACTTGGGGTGGAGGAGAAACACCAACATTAAAAGGAATAGTAGAACCAAATACAGTAGATCTTGGCGGATCAGCAATTGGAGTAATAGAAAAAGAAGCCTATTATATTAGAGATAAAAATTTAAGATCTGGGGATAGGATATTATTAATAAAATCAAATGGAATAAACGCCAATGGTCTTTCTCTTGCTCGCGCCATTGCTAAAAAATTAAAAAATGGGTACGCGGTAAAGCTCAAAGACGGACAATCGTATGGTGATGCAATACTCACCAAAACTAATATCTATGCAAAATTAATTCAAGACCTACAAGCGTCGGGTATCTCCATTCACTATATTTCCAATATCACAGGACACGGGCTAAGAAAAGTAATGCGAGCTAGGGGGAATTTTACGTATATAATTGAAAATATTTTTGAACCACAAGAAGTTTTCAATTTTATTCAAAAAGAAGCTCGACTCAGTGATAAAGAGGTTTATGATACATATAATATGGGTCAGGACTATGCAATTTTTGTAGCTCCAAAAGATATAAAAAGAGCCCAACTTATAATTACTCAAAACAAATTCGAATCAATTAATGCAGGATATATCGAGAAAGGGCCTCGTCAGGTGGTCATCAAGCCTAAAAATATCACTTTCAGATCAGAAACAATGGATTTGAGATAATTAAAAACTCAAAGACATCAGCAAGATTAACAAATAAGGTGCAAATAGTCCTATCCATAATAGCTTAACCAGGTCTTTAATTTTCTTTTTGTACTTATTAAAAAAGACAATTTTGTAGAGAAAATAAAGTTGAAAAAGCATTCCCAGAAATGAAACAAATATCATAGGCCAAACAAAAGTGCCGAAAAGCCTAACTGCAAAAGAGCCCAGAAGTGCAGGCGAATAGAGTACAGTAGTCTGGACACTTGGACCGTAACTCCCCAAAGAGATAATAGAAGTAATGAATATGACTAATAGTATAAAAATGCTCAGGACGTAAAAAACCAACAAATTATCTCTCACTTAATATATTATTACCTAAATTATTGTTTTGGGGAAGCAGAAGCAGCGGGAGTCGATTCTTGACTAACAACACACTCGGCAAGCTTTTTCTTTTCGGCATCCGTAAGACTTTTGTCACTTTTATCTTGAACAATTTTCGAAATTGCAGTTGAATCCAAGTTCTTTTGGACACAGGCAACATTAAGGCGACCTATACCTGGAACATCTGCCTCTGCTGGTGCTTGGGTTTGAGTTGTATCTTGAGGCGCTGTTTGCGCACTTTTTTGCGTACCCATTAGCTGGTCAAAAGCTCCTAAGCGCAAATTGGCTATCAAAAACCAAATAACAAAAAAGCCAATCAGAATCCAGATAATATGGAAAACTATTGAAAGAAAAGAGCTTACAGCGCTGAGGGTCAAAACCTTTGAGACTTTTTGGCGAATTGCAAAAGTAGCCAAGGAGATCGGCTTGTCTTTTTGGGCAGTTGCATGGTCTGCGCGTACTTCGCGCTTGACGGACTTTCTTTTGAGTGCCATAGCAACTTGAGATAATTTACATTATTAGATTAGCAAAAGCAAGCACTAAGTTGCTTTTTGGATTGAATAAAATTTTAAGAGATGCTAAGATTTAGCCTCAAGAAAGGAGCAGCTGTACTGTGAGACAATCCTTTTTGCGAAAGGTTAAGAACTATCTTTCGCTTTTACGCTTTTTTACTTTCAAAAAAAAGAAAAGGTTCGTTTACGTGGCGATTGGAGATTCAACTGTGGCGGGAGTGGGTGCCAGCCATAGTAGTAGAAGCTATCCTGCACTGATTTTTGAAAATTTACGTCAAAAATATTCAAACGCCCAATATTACAATTTTGGCAAAAGCGGCGATAGAACAAAACATTTAATTCTTGAGCAACTCCCAAAAGTTTTAGAACTAAAACCAGATCTTGTCACAATCAGTATTGGTGTCAATGATATCCGTGGGCGGGTGAAACTAAAGAATTTTGAAAAAGATTTAACTTATCTTGTTGAAACGATACAAAATGAAATTGGCTCGAAAATAATTATCAATAACATTCCCGATTTTTCAATCTTGCCCACACTACCAATTTATGTGAGACTAGCGTCTAGGCTTTTGATTTACAGATTTAATAAATCCATCGACAAGATATCCAGTAAATTCGAGTTAACTTTAGTAGATATTTTTAGAGTCAGCAAGGAACACTTTCAGAATTGGCAAGAATACATTTGCGAAGACGGTTATCACCCCTCTGATGCTGGTTATGCTATTTGGGCAAACGCCATAATTCCGAATCTCTGATTTTGCATTTTATGAAGCTGTCAGATATAATTCACGGATGGCGGCACCTAAAGCCTATAAAATAGCCACTCTCTCCTCGCATTCCGCACTGCAAATTTTGAAAGGCGCAAAAGACGAAGGTTTTGAAACAATCTTAGTTTCGATCCCTGAACGGCTGTCGCTATACAATCGTTTTAAGTTCATAGATAAGATAATAAAAATTGATAAGTGGAGTGATTTCCTCAAGGTCGAAGCGCAACTGATCACCCAAAATGCCATTATTATTCCCCACGGCTCGTTTGTTGCATACTTAGGAGTTGGAGAAAATAAAAAAATGAAAGTCCCCTATTTCGGCAATAGAGCTGTTTTGGACTGGGAAAGCGACCGCAAAATGCAAAGAGACTGGATGCTTGATGCAAATATTCCAGTGCCAAAAAGATTTAAAAAAGGCGATAAAATTGATCGTCCTGTAATTATTAAATCTTTTGGGGCATCAGGGGGAGATGGATATTTTTTCGCGAAAACTCAAGAGGACTTTGACAGAAGAATCAAAAACTTTAAGCCCAAGGAATTTATTGTTCAAGAATACGTCATAGGTGTACCGCTATATATTCACTATTTTTATTCGCCGATAACTAAAGAACTTCAAGTGCTCTCGATAGATAAGCGCTATGAGTCAAACGTTGATTCTCTGGGTAGGATTCCTGTGCAAAATCAAACGGGCTTGGGCATTGAACCTAGCTTTGTTGTAGTCGGTAATTCACCACTCGTTTTGCGAGAATCTCTATTAGCCGAAGCATTCGAAATGGGTGAGAGAGTCGTAACAGCGTCTAAAAAACTTATAGACAGCCGTGGAATTTGGGGACCGTTCTGTCTCGAAACAATAATCACCCCCGAACAAAAATTTTCAATCATTGAAATTTCCTGCAGGATTGTAGCCGGAACAAACCTATTTATTAATGGTTCTCCCTACGCGTCTCTTTACTGGGATAAAGACGTCTCAACCGGTAGAAGAATCGCCATGGAAATTAAAGATGCTGTCAAAAGTGGAAATTTAAAAAAATTATTAGACTGATGAAAGAAACATTACAAAATTGGCAAGGAACGGCAGTTGTTATGGGAGTCGATTGGGGAGATTCTGGAAAAGGCAGACTGATAGACGACCTTTCTGGTCGCGCAGATATTGTCGCTCGTTTTAATGGTGGTTCAAATACCGGACACACAATAGAAAATGAAAAGGGAAAGTTTGCTCTACACATTATGCCATCGGGGATTTTCAATCCAGAGGCTGTTAACCTCGTTGGCCGAAACGTAGCGCTTGATCTCGAATCCCTGGTTGCCGAAATGGATGTTTTGGACGCCGCCCGCGTCTCCTACGAAAACTTGGTTATTGATAAAGAAGCAAGTTTAACAATGACTTGGCACAAAATGCGCGACGGTTTGCGGGAAAAATTAAGAGGTGATAAAAAAGTTGGTACGACAGGAAAAGGTGTCGGCCCTACATATGCCGACAGAGTTGAACGAGTAGGATTGCTCGCTCGTGATTTGCTTGACCCTCAATTTGAAGAAAAACTAAAGTCTGAAGTCGAAATTCAAAATCAACTTTATGATTTAGATCTGGACCATGTTCAAATTGCCAAAGCTTATAAAAAGATAATTGACAGAGTCAAAAAATACATTGGTAATACAACCCAAATAGTCCAAGGCGCCCAGAAAGACTCTAAAAACATTCTCTTCGAAGGTGCTCAAGGTTATTTCTTAGACATAGACGCCGGTACATATCCTTTTGTTACGTCATCAAACCCCGGTGTTTCGGGTGTCTCCAGATCTTTTGATATAACACGGGATAATATAAATCACGTTATTGGTATAACCAAAGCTTATACAACGAGAGTGGGCGAAGGCCCAATGCCGACCAAAATAGAAGGAAAAGATGCTGATTATATTATTAAAAAGGGCAGAGAAGTTGGTACCACCACAGGGCGCGTGCGGTCCCCCGGCTGGCTAGATCTTGTGCTCATCCGCGAAGCCGCCACTGCAAACGGCCTCACATCCCTGGCTATTACAAAAGTTGATGTACTTTCGGGTCTTAAGAAAATATCTCTTTGCGTGGAATACACCCTAGATGGCAAAGACACAGTTTACATACCCCATGATGCTGAACACCTTTCAAGGGTAAAACCGGTTTTTAAAATTTTTGATGGCTGGGACGAAGAGATATCAGATGTACGAAGCTTCAACTCTCTGCCAAAAAATGCGCAGATATATTTGCTGGCAATTGAAGAAATAACTGGTGTTCCGATTCATTTTATTTCCGTGGGTCCGTACAGGGGTCAGGTCATTTACAAATGAAAGACATGTATATAAAAAAATAAATATGAAAAACCAAAATTACTATATCGCCGTACTGGGGTCACACTCAGCTCTTGATGTCTGTCGTGGTGCAAAAGATGAAGGATTTAAAACATTGGTTGTAGTCGAACCAGGTCGGGACAAAACTTATTCAACCTATTATAAAACGAACGGTACGATAGGCTGTGTCGATGAAGTACTCGAAGTAGAAAAATATAAGGACCTTCTTCTGCCTCAAAATATAAAAATTCTAAAAGACAAAAACTCAATTTTTATTCCTCATCGTTCCTTCGAAGTTTATATAAACGACTACGATGCCATAGAAAATAAATTTGATGTACCAATATTCGGCAATCGTGAACTTTTAAAGTCAGAAGAGCGCACCATTAAACCAAATCAATACGATATTTTAGACAAGGCGGGAATCAAATACCCTAAAGCGTTTAAATCCCCTAAAGAAATAGACAGAATGGTTATCGTCAAAGTTGCGGAGCGCCAAAGGGAGTTTGAAAGAGCTTTTTTTCTAGCCTCCAGCGAAAAAGATTTCAACGCAGCTTCTGAGATACTTTTATTGGAAAATAAAATAACCCAAGAAGCGCTCGATGTTGCTGTAATTGAAGAATTTGTTTTGGGTGTACAAATTAATTTCAATTTTTTTTACTCGCCCCTCAGTAATCGATTGGAGTTGATTGGTACCGATACTCGACGCCAAACCAATTTGGATGGTTTGCTAAGACTGCCAGCTATGTTTCAAAATCAAATAATAAATGACATTCACATAAAATACGAAGAAGCGGGGCACATTGCCGTCACTTCTCTCGAGTCGCTTCTCGAGAGTGCATTCGACGCAGGCGAAAAATTCACAGAAGCTTGCCGAGAACTTTTTCCGCCAGGAGTGATCGGACCATTTTCATTGCAATCTGTAGTGACAGCCGGCCCACCCAAAAAAGAAATTGTTGTTTTTGACGTGTCGCCAAGAATGCCTGGATCTCCCGGAATTGCTGCAACGCCGTATACTAACTACTTATATGGAGAAAGCTTTTCCATGGGCAAACGTGTCGCCATGGAGATTGCGCTGGCAACGAAAAAAGGTGAGCTTGCAAAAATAACAACATGATAAATTTTGATACATATCAATCTGTATTTAGCTGGCGTTACGGTTCGCCTAAAATGCGCGAGCTCTTCAGTGAAGTTAATAAAAGAAAAACTTGGCGCAAAGTTTGGGTCGCTCTTGCTCGAGCTCAAAATAAAATGGGTCTCGTCAGCAAAAATGAACTCGATGACATAATTAAAAATTCAGACAAAATTGATATTGAGAAGGCCCAAAAGTTAGAAGAAGACCTTAAGCATGATCTGATGGCTGAGGTAAGAATATTTGCTCAGCAAGCAAAAATAGGGGGTGGAAAAATCCATTTTGGTGCAACAAGCCAGGACATCGAAGATAACGCTGATGCAATTATCTTCAAACAGGCAACAGACATCATAGAAAAAAGCCTTGGCGAATTGCTTACGCTTTGGGCCAAAAAAATTGAAGAAAATAAAAACCTCGTTTGTATGGCTTACACTCATCTCCAGCCGGCTGAGCCAACCACACTTGGCTATCGTTTTGCTTTTTATGCTCAAGATTTATTGATGGACCTTGAGCTTCTGAAATTTGTTAAAACCCAAATTAAAGGAAAGGGCATTAAAGGAGCAGTTGGAAATAGCGCAAGTTATTTTTCATTACTGGGCAAAAAAGCAGAAAAGCTAGAAACTGAAATCTTGAAAGATCTTGGCATTGAAGCCTTTGATGTAACGAGTCAAGTCTATCCTAGAAAATTAGACTACCTAATGCTTACTGTGCTTTCATCAATCGCCCAAAGCCTTTACAAATTCGCTTTCGATTTAAGGATTTTGCAATCTTCACCCTTTGGCGAACTTTCTGAGCCATTTGGCCAGAAACAGGTTGGCTCAAGCGCTATGCCGTTTAAAAGAAATCCTCAAAATAGTGAGCGTATTTGTTCGCTTGCCCGCTACGTTGCGACTCAAACGCGAGTTGCTTGGGATAATGCAGCAAACTCCCTACTCGAACGCACACTAGACGATTCTGCCTCCAGGAGATTGATAATTCCGGACAGCTTCCTGGCAGTCGACGAAATTCTGGCTCTAACTAAATTAATTGTCGCAGGACTGGTTATCAACAAACAAAACATCGAAAAAAACTTATCGCTTTATGCTCCATTTTCAGCGCTAGAATCTATACTTCTGAAAAGTACAAAAAATGGAGCAGATCGCCAAGAAATGCATGAACAATTAAGAAAGCACTCCATGCGCGTTTATGATCAAATGCAAAAAAATGGCCAGAACAATTTATTTAAAAACTTAAAAGCAGACAAAAACATTACTAAATATTTATCTACACAGGAGATTGAAAACTTGCAAGATTTTAAAAATCATATAGGTTTTGCCGTCTCAAAAGCTCATGACACTGCCCAGAAAGTTAAACTACTTATCGGATGAACCCAATTCTGGCAATAGTAGGTGGAGGACAGCTTGGCCGAATGCTGGTCGAAGCTGCTCAAAAAATAAAAGTAAATACAGTCGTATTGGATCCAACTCCTAATTCTCCAGCCGGTCAACTAACTACCCAAATCGTAGGAGACTATAAAAACTATAGCGATGTAAAAAAACTCGCCGGTAAAGCCGACTTTTTGACTTTTGAGGTCGAAGGGGCCAATGCTCAAGGGTTGCAAGAGATGCAAGCCGCTAAATTACCCGTGAACCCTTCTCCAAGTACTTTGGAGATGATTCAGGACAAGTTTACACAAAAAACTTTTCTACTGGCAAATAATATTCCAGTTGTCGAATTTACAGGTGTGAATAGTCGCAAAGACATAATACGAACGGCTAAGTATCTTGGCTATCCTCTGGTTTTGAAAGCCCGCTTTGGGGGTTTTGATGGTCGCGGTAATATAGTTATAAAAAGGGAGTCAGATATAAAATCGGCGCTAAGTAAAATGGCCGGCCAAAAATTGTACATCGAGAAGTACATCCCCTTTGCTAAAGAAATCGCAATTCAAATTGTTCGTGACAGCCAAGGGAAGACCTACCCTTACCCCATCGTCGAGACAATTCAAAAAAATAACATTTGCCATGTCGTTAAATATCCGCCTAAAGTCAGTGCAAAAGTTTTAAACAAAGCCCAGGAAATTGCAACGAAAGTCGCCACTTTAATGAGTGGATCAGGAGTCTTTGCAATTGAAATGTTTGTTACAAAAAATGGAAATGTTGTCGTTAACGAAATTGCACCGAGAGTCCACAATAGCGGACATTGGACAATAGAAGGAGCTAAAACGTCTCAATTTGAAAATCACGTGAGAGCTGTTTGCAATTTGCCAATCAAATCAACATCGCCTACGACCAAGTCGGCTGTGATGATAAATATTTTAGGAAACAGGAACGGCACCTCAAAACCCATTAACGCGCAACAAATTGAGAAGTCTTATGGAGTTTTCGTTCATATTTATGGTAAATTTGAAACTAAACCGGACAGAAAAATGGGACATATTACGGCACTAGGTGCTAATCTAGAAACAACGTACAAAAAAGCCCTTACAGCCAGAAAGGCAATTTCGATATGATTAAAAACATAGCAATAATTATGGGCTCCGAAAGTGATTTGGAAATAATGCAGGAGTCAGCTCATCTTTTTGATGAGTTCGAAATTGGCTATGAAATAACAATTGTGTCGGCCCACAGAACACCGGACCGCCTTATAGATTTTGCTAAAAACGCACAAAAGAATGGCTTCAAGATAATCATCGCCGCCGCCGGCGGAGCGGCACATCTTCCTGGAATGACTGCCGCAAACACCAACTTACCGGTCATTGGAGTGCCTATTAAAACAAAATCAACAGACGGTTTGGATTCATTACTGTCCATTGTTCAGATGCCCGCCGGCGTGCCGGTGGCAACAGTTGCTGTGAATGGCGCAAAAAATGCCGCAATTCTTGCCCTTCAGATTCTTGCAATAAGCTCTCCGATGTTGTATAACAGACTAGATAATTGGCGAAAAACCCTCGAAACGTCAGTTGTTTCCCAGGCCCAGGAGCTAGAAGAGAGTGGTCTTATTAAATACCTTTCTGCCAAGAAAATGGCTAAATGATCGACCCTAAAATCATCAAAAGTAATATTGGTCAAGCTATCGACCGAGTCGAAGTCCGTCAACTCGGGAAACGTCAAAGCGGAAAAGTTCGAGACTGGTACACCATTAACCACCTGCGAATATTGATAGCAACCGACAGAATTTCAGCATTTGACCGAGTGCTAGGACTGGTTCCGTTTCGGGGTGCCGTTTTAAATATGCTTTCCAAATTTTGGTTTGAGCAAACACGAGATATAATTCAAAATCACTTAATTGGAGTTGTCGACCCCAACATTATGCTTGTTTCACAAGTAGAAGCATTGCCAGTGGAAGTTGTAGTTCGTGGTTATATTACAGGTGTAACAGACACTTCACTTTGGAAAAAATACTCTGAAGGTGAAAGAATTATCTATGGTATAAAATTTCCAGAAGATCTCAAGAAAAACCAGAAATTAAAGTCGCCAGTAATTACGCCAACTACAAGGGCAACTGGTAAGGGTAGTCACGACGAACCAATAACCAAGCAAGAAATTATTAAACAAAAATTAGTCACCCCTCAGGTTTGGAAACAAATTGAAAAAGTTTCGCTTGCCCTGTACGATCGCGGTGCCAAAATTGCCGATAAGGCAGGTTTCATATTAGCTGATACCAAATACGAATTTGGGCTGGATAAAAAAGGAAAGTTGATGTTAATTGACGAAATCCATACTCCAGACAGCTCCCGGTTTTGGGTTAAAAGCAGTTATCGCAATAACCTTAAAAATGGCGAAGAAGTCGAGAATTTTGATAAAGAATTTATGCGGCTCTGGTTTGTTAAGGAAGGTTACAAAGGTCAAGGAAAGCCACCGCAAATGCCCGAAGAACTTATTGTTAAAATTTCGCAACGATACCAAGAAGTTTTTGAGAAAATATCAGGTGAAAAATTTTCTATCGACCTTTCCACTGCTCCACTCGAGCGAATAACCGAAGCATTGTTTAAGTTAATTTAGGTGAAATCTTAACTGCCATGCGTTAAAATATACTATGGTAGCTGTAGTTAACTTCGGAGGCCAGTACGCACATCTTATCGCAAGGCGAATTCGAGAACTTGGCGCAAAAAGCAAACTAGTCCCTCCCAACATTTCAATAGCAGATCTTAAAAAATTAAACCCAGAGGCAATAATCTTTTCTGGAAGCCCTCACTCAGCTTACGAGAAAAACTCACCTAAGCCAAACGTTCAAATTTACGATCTAAATATCCCTATTCTTGGCATTTGTTACGGTCAACAATTGTTTGCCCATCAGCTTGGAGGTCGGGTTGCAAATCACAACAGCAAACAATTCGGCAAGGTAACTTTACTGCTAAAGAAATCGCCGCTTTTTAAAAATTTAGACAAAACACAAAATGTTTGGTTCTCTCATGGAGACCAGGTCGACAAATTGCCGTCTGGCTTTGAAATAATAGCATCGACGGCAAACGCAAAAGTAGCTGCAATTCAAAATCTGAAAAAAAACTTTTTCGGTATTCAATTTCATCCGGAGGTAACCCACACTGAACACGGCATTGAAGTTTTAAAAAACTTTTTATTTGATATCAGCCACGTCACCAAAGACTGGGATTTAGAAGAAGTAAAAGATTCAACGATCAAAGGTTTGAGAGCAAAAATTGGCGCAGAAAAAGTAATTATGGCTGTCTCTGGCGGAGTTGACTCACTAGTTGCTGCGGCGCTCATAAAAGAAGCTGCCCCTCAAAATCTACACTTGATATTCATTGACACCGGCTTAATGCGTAAAAATGAGGTTGACGAGGTTAAAGACATAATTGGCACTGTTGGTTTTAAAAACTTTAAGGTAGTTAGCGCCGCAAAAATTTTCTTAAAAGCGCTAAGCGAAATCACCGACCCAGAAGAAAAAAGGAAAATTATTGCTCGCGAATACTTTAACGTATTTGAAAATGAGGCACTTGAAATTAAAAATGTTAAGTTCTTAGGCCAAGGTACTATTTATCCTGACAGAATTGAGTCTGCACAACCAACAGAGCACGCTGACAAAATTAAAAGTCACCACAACGTAACGCTACCCGAAGGGCTAAAGTTAGAGCTCGTAGAACCCCTAGCCGACCTTTACAAAGATGAGGTCAGAAAGATTGGTAAGTTGCTTAAAATCCCTGCTGAATTCATCGAACGTCATCCTTTTCCAGGCCCTGCTCTGGCCATTCGCATCCTTGGAGAGGTGACCGAAGAGCGACTGTCAATTTTAAAAGACGTAGATTATATCTTTATCGCCGAACTTAAGGCCGCCAATCTTTACAAAAACATCGGACAAGCTTTTGCCGCTCTTCTTCCTGTCAAATCCGTTGGTGTTATGGGAGACGCCAGGACTTATTCTTATATTATTAGTCTTCGGTCGGTCGACACAACTGATTTTATGACTGCTGACTGGACCAGAATAAGCTGGGACCTTTTGGAAAAAATATCCAATAGAATTGTAAACGAAGTCGAAGGTGTCAATAGAGTTCTATATGATATTACCCAAAAACCTCCCGCAACCATTGAGTACGAATAGATGGACCTAAAAGACTTGACCTTTGTTACATCTAACAAAAATAAAGTGCGGGAGATAGGCCAGATACTTGGGCCGGAAGTCAGAATTCGCGAATTGGACATTAGCGAAATTCAATCACTGGACTTGGATCAAGTTGTTTCTGCCAAAGCCAAAGCGGCGTTTCAAGTTGTCAAAAAGCCCGTTGTTGTAGAAGATGTAAGTTTTGAGATCGAAGCCTTAAACGGGCTACCCGGAACTTTTATAAAGTTCTTCATGCAGAGACTAGGTAGCGAAAAAACCGCTTGTTTAGTGGGCCATGAAAAAACTAACACTACAGTAACAGCAGCGGTCGCCCTATACGATGGAATCAAATTAAAGATATTTAAGGGCGTCACCCACGGAACTTTGTCCAAAAAAGATCGAGGAACAAGCGGTTTTGCTTTTGATCATATTTTTATTCCCAAAGGCCACAAAAAAACCTTTGCCGAAATGAATGCTGAATTGAAAAATAAAATTTCTCACAGAGCCAAGGCTTTTAGAAAGCTAAAACGGTTCATGGAAGCTGAATGAAAAAGCTTCCAATCGCAGCTCTACTTGTTTTTAGCTACAGATACTTTCCCCCTGTTCTTGTAAGCGTTATTTACTTTTCCACGAGATTATTTGAGAATATGTTCAAAATCGAGGCCGACCAGAAGAAATCGGGCAGCACCCGATCCAGCAATTAGGGGGGAGCACTTAAGTAAAATAGGCTACTTTTTAAAAACGATTAGCCGATAGCCTAGGTAATTCCAAACTAATGAAAGACCTGTAGCCCCAACATTTGCCAAGTTCAACCAGGTCGCGGCTCCAATATTGCCTTGTGGGCCAACAATTGAAGTCAATACATATACGGTTCCAACGTTTAATACTAGTCCAATTGCGGAAACAATCGCAAAAGACACAGCACTGGACTTTTTCTTACCGGCAAACACCCAGCCCTTATTCCAAAAGTAGCTGTTAACCAAAGCAATCGAAAAAGCCACAATTTTTACTGGAATAAGCCCCACACCTGAAGTTACTGCCAAGTAAGTTGAAAGGAAATTTAAAATACCGAAGTCTATCGCTGTATTTAGTACTCCTACCAAGCCGAATTTCGCCAGTTGCCAAAGCACCGGAACAATTCGGCCCAAATAAAAAGCTACAATCATGCCTACCGTGGCCACCACGGTGTACCCTATGTAAATATAATAAACAGGATAATTGGCAAAAAGGCTTATACCTTTCCCTTGTAAAGTGGGAGGTAAGAAAAATGCAGTTAAGGCGGCCGCAAAAACAGAAAGGAGCAGATCTTTTTGTTTCACTAATTTAATTAAAAGCTAATTTAAGAAACAAAACAAGTTTGCCATATATTTAAGCTCAGCTAAGCAAAAAACTGATACAGGTAGAGAAGTGCAAAAGATATTTCTGGAATCAACGAATTAATTGCAAACGATTACTTATTACTTCGAAAATACTTCTATTTCTGCAAACTTCACCTAAAGCTTGTGCGTCGTCCGTTGATAATTTGATAACACTATTTGTATAAGGAAACATGACTGACTTGGAGTTCGAATTATGCTCAAGACCAAGCGCATGGCCTAATTCGTGAGAGATAGTATGAATAAGTTCGGCTTGACTATTGTTGAAATAAATCTCAATTTTACTTTGGTCACCTTTAAAAATTCCCTCTTCCGGTTTCTTTTGTAAGTCCTCGTTGAAATTATTTATGGCACTTTTTAGATTGCCTACACCCAAGTTGTAGTCCTCGGTCGAAAGATTCAACTTCCTGGCCGTGGCATTCAACTGGTCCGATTCTGTTTTTAGCTGGGTTTGTTCAGTGTTCAATTTATCAAACTCTTCTTGAGGCGCTCCACCTTGAGAATTCCAATACGCAACTTGTGAGTTATGTTGGGCAAGCCGATTTTTAAAGTTAGCAACATTTGCTCGATAGGAACCGATATCCGCGGCCAGTTTATCTTTTTTGCTCTGGAGTTGATTGTCTAGTGCATTAATTTTGTTTTGTTCCTGTTGCCTTTGGTCAAAGATCAAATTGACGGATAATTTTCCCTGAGGATCGTAGAGAAATAGTTTTTTACCAGCTTGCATGTTCCATAAATCGGCCCCCCGACCGACATCTGAAACAAATTGATCACGGCTTAAATTAAATTGCTTATCAACAGTATCTATTTTGTAAGTAATTGGCCGATCGCAAGGATGCAGTTGGTCGAAAAATACGGCATAATTATTTCGAAGTCCGTAGGTTAAGCCAACCAACATTACGATCAAAACAATATAAAAAATCTTATTCATATGTACTAATAATTATAGTATTAATATAAGCAGATCAACATGCTTGCCACAGTTAGAATCTAAAATTGAAGAAAATTTGTAGTTTTAGGGTGAGAAAAAACCCCAGATGACAGGAAAACATATTGCATGTGGGGTTTTTCTTTGAGAAAAATTATTAGCCGCCGATTTTGAACATTGATGTTCCACAAACTGGGCATTTACCCTTAAGAGCTGGCTTACCATTTTTCATAGTAACTTTCTCAGCATTAGGGTCATCCCTTTTTTCTCGACACTTTACGCAATACATTGTAGCCACAAGCAATCACCTCCTTCTGACAGTTTATTTAACTAAAATAGCCTTTTTAATTTGAGGCTAACTAGCTTCAACTAGGTTCAACCGTAGCACAGGCACATTCTGCTTGTCAAGCGAGGCTAGCTGAAGCTAAATTTTTATAAAAATCTATAGGGTTAACGAATGAAGGGTAAATGTGAAAATTTTAAGGCTATCTGTAGCCCTATAATAAAAACAGCTAGCAAAACAATTTTGACAAGCTCAGCTCGGACTAAAGTGTAGTTAAGGTCACTAAATACAGCGGAGAGTGGCTTACTCACAGGAACGCTATCTCGCTTGGACTCGCCTGAGCCAACATCTTTTTCCGTCGCCGAATAAGAAATCGCCCCCGAGCTAGTAATAGTTATCCTTCGGGAGGCCGCGCCTATCTTTTTCTTGCGACTCTTAAATGGCATCCTTCAAATTTTATCATATTCGTGCCCAATCTCAGCAGACGCAATTTCGATGTGTTGATTTTTACCTACGCTCGTGCTAAAAATCTGGGAGTAATTAATTTGTCCACCATGCACCATGGCCCAGCAAAACTTTTTATTTTTACTACTTACAATTATCATTGTTTGGCTTTTAGGTCTTTCCTTATATATATATAGAATTATGGACAGGTACAAAAAAGTCACCCGTGGAACAAACAACGTGAATCTCGAACAATTAATAGAAAGAGTGTTAACTAAGCAGTCAGCTGCCGAAGCAAGCGTAAAAGATCTGGCTGATCGCCAAGTAGTCATGCAAAAAAAAACTATCGAATATTTTCAAAAAAGTACGCTTATTCGCTTTAACCCATTCGAAGACGCTGGCGGAGACCAAAGTTTTGTCGCCGCTCTTCTTGATGGCCGCGATAGTGGCTTTATCATTTCTTCCTTGCACTCCAGGAGCGGCACTAGAGTTTACGCAAAAGCAGTAACGTCAGGAAAAAGCACATACTCCTTAACTCGCGAAGAAAAAGAGGCACTTGACCGCGCCACCCGCGCAAAATAATTAAAATTAAGTTAAAATAAAATTTAGGTGAACTTTCTGCTCGAAAATAAAATAAAAATAGTGCTTGGGGCGCTTGTTCTTTATGCGGCGGCAACCGGTGTTTCCTATGCTGTTTTCAAAACTGTACTTAAAAATGGGGCAGTCATCTCCACACCTTTCGGTAGGCTTGGTCTATCAGACACTACTTCTGGTGACGAACAGGGAACAAAAGACCAACCCTGCCCTCTAAATGGAGTTATGTACACCAAAGGCAGAAAAGACATTTGGACCAAAAGAAGACCGCTTGCTGTCATGATAGAAAATCACACTGATGCGCGCCCCGTCATTGGCCTTTCTCGCGCAGACGTAGTCTACGAAGCAGTAGCAGAAGGTGGAATTACCAGACATATGGCCGTATATTTGTGCCAAGATGCGGGAGACCTTGCTCCTATAAGAAGTGCCCGCACTTACTTTATAGATTGGCTCTCTGAGTATGATGCACTTTATGCTCACGTAGGCGGGGCTAACGATTCTGGAGGAGACACCAACCCCAAAGCCGACGCTCTAGGCCAAATCCGTACCTATAAAATTCGCGACATGGACCAATTCGGTTTGGGATTCCCAACATACTGGAGAGGAACCGACAAACTCGCACCCCACAATGTTCACTCAACCACAACCAAACTTTGGGAAGCAGCTGACAAAAAATCTTGGGGTCCAGAGGACGACAAGGGTGTTCGCTGGGACAAAAACTTTACAATGTGGAAGTTTAAAGACGAAGCCACCGAAGCAAGTCGCGGCGACCAAAAACCAATTGTCATTCCTTTCTGGACAAGCCAGCCAGATTACACCGAAACGTGGACTTATGACAAAACGGCCAACGTTTATAAGCGCTCGTATGGCCAAGAAGCGGCAATCGACCCATTGACCAAAGAAAATTTAACCGCTAAAAACTTAATAGTTCAGCTCGAGGTGGAAACTAGAACGGGCGACCATGGTGGACATCTTCTTTACGACGACAAAGGCTCCGGTCAGGCGCTTATTTTTATAGACGGCAAGGCAACTGTTGGCAAATGGGTAAAAACCGATCGTACTTCAAGGACAAAATTCACAGATAGCAAAGGCAAAGAGATTGAGATGAATAGGGGACAAATTTGGATTCTAACAGTTCCAGTCGGCAATAATGTACAATACTAAGTCGAGAAACCTTTAACTGTCCTCAGCCTGTTCGAACCGTGCCCACTTAATAGTTTAAAATTAGAAATTGAAAATTTAAAGGAATGTTAATCGACGTTTTAATATCAAAAGTCCGAGTCAAAGTCTTTGAACTATTTCTCGGCAATCCAGGTCAAAGTTACCATGTTAGGGAAATTGTCCGTCGCGTCGACGAGGAAATAAATGCCGTTCGTCGCGAACTAGCGCGAATGGAAAAAACCGGCTTCCTGGTTTCTGA